>SVSY01000054.1 GCA_015064065.1 Oscillospiraceae bacterium | reverse complement strand
GACGAGGATGCCGACAGCTTCGGTCTTGTTGCTCTTTGCTCGGTAGGACCTATCATAGCGGTAATGATACTCGGACTTCTCAATAACGTTGATACCGTAGCACCTACGCCCTACGTTATTCCCGCGCTTAACGATTCGCGAGAGATATTCTGGAGCTTTTTTACACAGCTTCCGCATTACGCGCTTGAGGTAACTATAGCGGTCGCGCCGATAGTGATATTCTTCCTTATCTTCCGCGCTCTTACGGGAGGACTTGGAAGCAAGGGGCTTGGAAAGATGCTCGTCGGTGTGGCGTATACCTTTATAGGACTTTCGCTCTTTCTTACGGGCGTTAACGTTGGATTTATGCCGCTCGGAAATCTGCTTGGCGTAAATCTTGCGAATTCTGCTCTTAAATGGCTCATCATTCCCATAGGAATGGTGATAGGTTATTTCATAGTTGCCGCAGAGCCTGCCGTACACGTGCTTACGAAGCAGGTAGAGGACGAGACCTCGGGAGCTATTCCAGCAAAGGTGCTCTCGCTCACGCTTTCGCTTGGCGTTGCAATATCGGTAGGAATTGCTATGCTCAGAGTACTTACGGGAATACCGATACTTTACGTTCTCGTTCCCGGATACGCGATAGCACTTTTGCTCAGCTTCGTTGTTCCCGACGTATTTACGTCTATTGCTTTCGACTCGGGAGGAGTGGCATCAGGACCTATGACGGCGACCTTCCTGCTTCCGTTTGCGGTCGGCGCTTGCTCTGCTGTGGGCGGAAATATAGCGGAAGATGCATTTGGCGTCGTAGCTATGGTCGCTATGACACCCCTTATCGCAATACAGATACTCGGTCTCGTTTATAAGCTCAAGCAGTCTTCTGCCAAGACGGTACAGAAAGTATCTGTCGATAACGTAGCGGTCGACGATGACGGACAGGTGGTAATGAGCTTCGACGTGGTTGAGAATACCGTCGAGAACGAAGTTTATGCCCTTGAAAATACTGACGATGAAGACGTAATAGATTTCTGAGAAAGGAGAGGATAACGTGGACGGACTTAATTTGCTATTAACGATAATTCGCCGTTCGGATGCAGAGGAATACGAGGAGTTTTTCAGAAAAAACGCTATTTCCGTGACCTATGCGGTAAATTGTAACGGAACGGCGCACGCAAAGACCTTAGCGCTTCTCGGCATAGAAAAGAATGAAAAGACTATGCTGCTCTCCTTCGTTTCAAAGAGCGTGTTAAAGCAGACGCTCAGAGGACTTACCGTCGATATGAAGATAGACCTTCCCGACAGAGGAATAGCGGTAGCGATACCGTTTTCGGGCATAGGCGGTGCGAAGGCACTTGAATACTTCACGGCAGGTCAGATACGCGAGGACGGCATACAGACCAACTCTAACGACAAGGAGGAAAACAATATGCAAACAGCTCAGGAATTGATAGTTGCTATATACGAAAAGGGATATACCGATCTTGTTATGGACGCTGCAAGAGAAGCGGGCGCAGCAGGCGGAACTACCATAAAAGGAAAGGGAACGGGTGCGGGTGCACAGAAGTTCTTCGGACTCTCTCTTGCAGAGGAAAAGGAGATAGTTCTCATAGTTTCGAGCGCAGAAAAGAAAAAGGATATAATGAAGGCGATAATGCACAATGCAGGTATGGACTCAAAGGCGCATGCTCTTGTATTCTCTCTGCCTGTTACGGATACGGCGGGATTCAGATTTTCCGATACTGTAGATAAGGAATAATATCCATTTGGAAAGGAGCATATATGGCATACGACGTTATTACTATAAGCCGCGAGTTTGGAAGCGGAGGAAGAACGATAGGCAAGGAAGTTGCTAAAAAGCTTGGTATACCCTGCTACGATCAGGAGATAATAGAGAAGCTTGCGGAGCAGAGCGGTTTTTCTAAGGATTATATTGCGGATAAAGGCGAATATGCTACGCATAAAAGCTGGTTCGCTAACGCTTTTGCTTCGGGCGGGACACATCACGGGTCGTCAAATCAAGACTATCTGTGGGTACTGCAGAGAAGAATAATATGCGATCTTGCAAAGGAAGGTCCTTGCGTTATCGTCGGAAGATGTGCCGACTATATTCTTGATAACGACTATAAGTGCCTGAAGGTATTCATACACGCAAGCATAGAGAAGAGAATAGAGCACATACTTGAGAACTACGGTGAGCGCAAGGAGTCTCCCGAAAAGAGACTTCGCGATAAGGATAAAAAGCGTAAGGCGTATTATAAGTACTATACCGAGACCGAATGGGGACTTGCTAAAAATTATCAGGTATCACTCAATGCAGGCGTTCTCGGTATAGAACAGTGCGTAAACATAATCGAGGCTATCTATAATCTCGAAAAATGAAAGAAATAGGAGTATATATACATATTCCGTTCTGCATACGCAAGTGTAATTACTGCGATTTTTGCTCGTTTGCGGGTAGAGAGAACGACTTTTTCTCTTACACTGAGGAGCTCTGCCGAAGAATTGAGCTTTTTGCGTCACAAACACAGAAAAGAAGAGCCGAAACGGTGTATTTCGGCGGAGGAACGCCGACGCTGTTGCCGATAGAATGCTTCGCGATGCTTTTTGACGCGATAAAGACGCATTTTGAGCTTGACGGTAGTGCAGAGATAACGGTCGAGTGTAATCCTGCGACGGTCGACGGGGAGTATCTGCGCTCTCTGCGTGTCCTCGGTGTAAACAGATTGAGCATAGGGGCACAGAGTGCGAACGAAAACGAGCTTGAATTGCTTGGCAGATTGCATAGCTTTGAGGATCTTTGCATAAGCTTTGACTGTGCGAGACGGGCAAGGTTTGACAACATAAGCGTAGATCTGATGTACGGAATACCCGAGCAGACGATCGAAAGCTTTTCGAATACGCTTGAAAAAACGCTTTCGCTCGAGCCCGATCATATCTCGGCATACGGACTTAAGATAGAGGACGGAACTCGCTTCGGTGCAATGAGAGATACGCTGGTGCTTCCCGATGAAGACGAGGAGTTTGAAATGTATACGCTCTGCAGGAAAATGCTTGAGGCGCACGGATATGAACGCTATGAGATAAGCAATTTTTCGAAGATCGGTAAGGAGTCACGGCACAATCTCAGATATTGGGAGCTTGAGGATTATATCGGCTTCGGTGTTGCGGCACATTCCTGCGTTGACGGAGTTAGATTTGGCAATTCGAGAGATATAGCGGCGTTTTTGCGCGGCGAGGACATAACCGAGGAGAAAAATGCCATATCTGACAGAGAGCGCGCGTACGAGTCGGTGATGCTCGGATTGCGTTTGCAAAAGGGAATACCGCTCGAACGTTACTGCGCATATGCAAAAGAAGAGGGGAAAGCTCTTGAATTGGTGCAAAGGCTCGTAGATGCGGGATATCTTTTGCACGATGACGGAAGGATATCCTTTAGCGACAGCGGATTTTTTGTCAGCAATGCGGTGCTTCGCGAGCTTTTGAAATGAATAAGTAAAAAGATATTGACAATACGGTCAATATGATATAAAATATAGTTAATAAATAATATATTTAAGGAGATACTAAAAATGAGCGAGGAAAGAATGAACGAAAACGAAGAGATCGAAATATTCACTCTTACCGACGAGGACGGAAACGAGATAGATTTCGAGGTAATAGGCGAGTGCGAAAGAGACGGACAGCGTTATTTTGCAATGATCCCCGTTGACGATCCCGATGCGTCTGACGACGTATGCGAATACGTTATACTCAAGCTTGCAAAGGACGGGGACGAGGAGATACTCGTAAGCGTTGACGACGACGATGAGCTCGACGACGTTGCGGATTACTTCGACGATCTGTTCTCTCAGGAAATAGACTACGATAACTAAAAATTGAAAAATGCCTGCTTAGTTCGTGATAATCGGTTATAAAGAGCCACATTACTTTAATGGAGCCCGAAATAGAGTTCAAACGTGGTTTGCAGACCTCCCTCCTTTGCCTTGATTGACTTGTCTCAACGCAAAACGAGGACGTTGGGAGCAGTAAAGCGTGCGATAGGGCACCACCCTTTATATAAAGGGTCTCTCTCCTCCGGTTACACGGCTCGGCGGGTAAACGGAAGGACCGACGTATTGGCAAATGTTGCCTTCTTTGCGTCGGTCCTTTTTCAAAAGATAAAGAACAGAGGTATAAAAATGTCTATAAGATTTTTAAAGAACGAAAAACGTTTTGTTATAAACACAAAGAACACTACGTACGCGTTCGAGATAGTTTTTGACCGTTATCTTTGCCATACCTACTATGGAAAGAGAACGAGCAAGCTGCCTGCGGCTAAGATGACTATGCTTTCGTTCGCACCCTATATTCCCGAGCTCGACGAGCATAAATCTCCCGACGTTTTCGCGCAGGAGTGCTCCTTCTACGGCTCGGGCGACTTCAGACCCAACGCACTCAGACTCTGCACCGACGGCACGGGTGTTACCGACTTCGTTTACAGCTCGCACCGCACGTTTAAGGGCAGACTTGAGCTCGACGGACTTCCCGCGGCGCGCGCCGATGAGAATACGCAGACGCTTGAGGTGACCTTGAAGGACAGCGTAAGCGGCTGTAAGCTCAAGCTCTACTACACTGTTTTTGCCGACGTCGACGTTATCAGCAGATATATGGTGATCGAGAACAAGGGTAAAAAGAGCGTTAGAATAGACAAGTGTATGCCTATGATGCTTGATATCGAGCGCTCGGATCTCGATATGATCTCCCTCTACGGCTCACACTGCCACGAGGTCAATTTCCAAAGAGTACCGCTCCACCACGGAAAACAGTCGGTATATTCCAACCGCGGTGCTTCGTCGCATCAGTACAATCCCTTCGTTGCCCTTTGCGATCACGGTGCTACCGAGCAAAAGGGCGAGGTGTACGGATTTAACTTCGTGTATTCGGGCTCGTTCCTTGACGAAGTTGACGTCGATCAGATAGGCCGTACCCGCGTGCTTATGGGTCTTGGAAGCGAGTGCTTCTCATATACGCTCGAAGCGGGTGAGAGCTTCTGCTCGCCCGAGGCGGTAATGACCTACTCGGCGGCAGGTATCGGCAAGATGTCGAGAAATTTCCACAATTTCGTACGTACATATATAATGCCTCCCGTCTCGCTCGAGCCGCACCCCGTTGTGCTCAACACTTGGGAAGCTTGTTATTTCGATATCGACGAGGAAAAGCTTATCAACTTTGCTAAAGAAGCGAAAAAGACGGGCTTTGATATGCTGGTTATGGACGACGGCTGGTTTGGCGCGCGTGATCACGACCGCGCGGGACTTGGAGATTGGTTTGAAAACCGCAAGAAATTCCCCGACGGACTTGCAAGCTTTGTAAAGAAGATAAAGGCAGAGGGCGTTAAATTCGGCATTTGGGTAGAGCCCGAAATGGTAAATCCCGACTCGGATCTCTATCGCGCACATCCCGAATGGGCACTCAGAGTAGCGGGCAGAGAACCGCTTCGCTCGCGCCATCAGCTCGTGCTCGATATGTCAAACTCAGAGGTCGTTGAATATCTCATAGCCCTCTTTGATAAGACCTTTGACGGAGTAGATATAGACTATTTCAAATGGGATATGAACCGCCATATGAGCAACGTTGGCTCGTCGGTGCTTCCCGAGGACAAGCAGGGCGAAGTATTCTTCAGATATATGAAGGGTGTTTACCGCCTCTTTGATTGGTTCGTAAAGCGCTTTCCGAATGCAGTTATAGAGACCTGCTCGGGCGGCGGCGGAAGATACGACCTCGGAATGATGCAGTACGGTATACAGATATGGACGAGTGATAACACTAACCCCTATGACCGTACTATGATACAATCGGCGGCTATGATAGCATACCCTGCGGCAACTATGTCCTGCCACGTGTCCGATCCTCACGGAGATATGCGTTCGCTCGACTATCGCTACAAGGTAGCGGTCGGCGGTATGCTCGGCTACGAGCTCAATATTCTCAAGATGAGCGATGAGATAAAGAATAAGATCGCGGAGCAGATCAAGGAATACAAGACCTTTGATCACATAGCAAGACTTGGGGATCATTACAACCTCGCTTCGCCGACTAAATACGGATATTCGGCATACTACTATACCACGCCTACAGCAGACGAGATACTTCTCACGGTCATTGAGAAGGCAGACTGCAAAGCCGGCACGACAAAGCTTCTTAAGATAAGCGCAGCGCAGAACGATGCAAGCTATACCGACGTCCGCACGGGCAAGCAGTATAGCGGACAAGCTCTTCGCAAGGGTATATCCGTAGAGCTTTTGGGCGAGCGCGACAGCGCACATCTTTATTACTTTAAAAAGAATTGAAAAAAGGAAGGAAAGCAAAATGAGTATAATTCACGCAAACGTTGAAAACTTTGAAAATGAAGTTCTCAAAAATGAAAAAAAGGTAATTCTTGATTTTTATGCCGATTGGTGCGGTCCTTGCCGTATGCTCGGTCCTGTACTTGAAAAGATAGCAGATGAGCGAGACGACGTTGCAGTGGTAAAGGTCAACGTTGATAACGATCCCGCGCTTGCAGAGGCGTACGGCGTTACCAGCATTCCCGCGCTTTTCATCATCGAAAAGGGTGAGGTGGTAAATCAGGCTGTAGGCTTTATGCCTAAGGACAAGATCCTTGCACTTCTTTAATATAGGTCAATGAATGCTCAAAACGGCGCACTCGCAAGCGGGTGCGCCGAAAATTTTTTAAAAGAGTGAAATATTATCAATAAAACGGCGACTTAATATATACCGAAAAAATGTATAAATTGCATAAAAACAGAATATAAAAAATGTGCAGAACGGAGAATTGCAAAAAATCATATATTTATCCTTGACAATCACGTGACCGTGTGATATAATCATATTGTACTAAGATATCACACGAGGAGGTGGAATGATGCAAAGAACCTTTCCCGGAACTACTATCGAAGTGACACATCTTGAAAAGGGAAGCTCACAGCAGCTGTTCGACGGAATATTTGCGGCGGGCGGAATAACGCTCTCACAGGTATCTGTTATGACCGGTCTTGAGCCTTATCTCATACAGAATTGGGTCAAGCGCGGATTTATCACGCCGCCGCAAAAAAGAATGTATTCACGTGATCAGTTCGCTCGTATAATCATAATCAATATGCTTCGCGAAACCCTGCAGATAGAGAAGATATGCGAGCTTATAAAGGTGATCGGAGGCGTTCTTGACGATCCCAATGACGATATGATCAGCGATAGTGAGCTCTACCACAGATACGTTGATATGGTGGCAGATATAGGGATGGAGCTCAACAGCAAGCGTGAGATAGTAGCGGCGTCAGAAGAGGCAACAGCCGATTTTGTTGAAAGACTGCCGAATTCAAGAGAAAAGCTCTCAAGAATACTTCAGGTAATGCTTTACGCACACATATCGGCAACGCTCAGAAGATCAGCCGAAGAGATATTTTCAACGCTACAGTAATTTTCAGAAAGGAAATTTATTATGATTGATTGGTGGAATAATTTAAGTCTTGCAACACAGATATTTTACTGTATCGCAATTCCTTCATCGCTCGTTCTGCTCGTGCAGACGATACTCACGTTTTTAGGTATAGGCGACAATGCCGATATAGAGACCGACGGAGTGGAGGATTTTACTCCCGAAGCAGACTCGACCGACGGAGTGTTTGGCGACGGTGATCTTGATGAGGTGCACGATGCCGCGGGCTCGGACGCTCTGCGTATATTTACTCTGCGCGGAATAGTTGCGTTTTTGGTCGTGTTCGGTTGGATGGGCGTTGCGCTTGATGCATCGGGTGTAGCACTCTATATAACCGTACCCGTAGCACTCGTGTGCGGTCTTGCTATGATGTTTTTGCTTGCCTTTATCTTTCGCGAGGTAATGAAGCTTCGCAGTGACGGAAATACCGATAACAGAAACGCGGTCGGCACGGCGGGCAAGGTACAGCTCACTATACCGCCCTCACGAAGCGGAGAGGGAAAGGTACACGTTATGCTTCAGGGCTCGTACGTTGAGAGAAATGCCGTTACCGACGAGACCGAGGCTATACCGACGGGTTCGGAGATAGTCGTCGTAGGCGTCAGCGGACAGACAGACCTTGTTGTAAAAAGAAAATAAAAGCTCTCCCGTGCTTACAGAGTGAAGTTGTCTTGCACGTAGGATCAGTTAAAAAACTCAACACTGTTAATTTATTTTAGGATAAATTATAAATTAAAAGCATACAGGAGGAAAAATTATGCAGCCCCAATTTATTATTCTCGTTTGTGCAGTAGTGCTCGTGCTCGTGTCCTTCATTGCCTGGATCTGCTCCAGATACAAGAAGTGCCCGTCCGACAAGATCATGGTAGTATACGGTTCTATCGGTAAGAACAAGGACGGAACGAACAGAAGTGCCAAGTGTATCCACGGTGGCGCTGAGTTCGTAGTTCCCGTATTTCAGTCCTATTCTTATCTCGATCTGACGCCGATATCTATTCAGGTCGACCTCAAAAATGCGCTCTCTCGCCAGAATATCCGTATTGACGTTCCCTCGAGATTTACCGTAGGTATCTCGACCGAGCCCGGAGTTATGCAGAATGCGGCTGAGCGTTTGCTCGGACTTCAGCTCTCCGAAATTCAGGAGCTCTCAAAGGATATCATCTTCGGTCAGCTCCGTCTTATCATCGCAACGATGGATATTGAGGAGATCAATACCGACCGTGATAAGTTCCTTGCGGCAGTCAGCAGCAACGTTGAGACCGAACTTAAGAAGATAGGTCTTCGCCTTATCAACGTAAACGTTACCGATATCAGCGACGAGTCGGGATACATTGCGGCGCTTGGTAAGGAAGCGGCTGCAAAGGCTATAAACGACGCTAAGAGAAGCGTTGCAGAGCAGGACAGAGACGGTTCTATCGGTGAAGCTAATGCAAAGATGGAGCAGAGGATCAAGGTCTCTGAGGCAAACTCTGTAGCTGTACAGGGTGAAAACGAAGCAAAGATGAAGATAGCTATGTCCGAGGCGGCTCTTAAGGAAAAAGAGGCTGAGGCGCTCAAGATAGCTACCGCGGCCGAAAAGATACAGGCGGCAAAGGCACTCGAGGAGTCCTATGCGGCTGAAAAGGCTGCCGAAGAGGCAAGACGTGACAAAGAGCAGGCAACGCTCGAAGCCGACATCATCGTTCGAGCTGAGGCTAAGAAGAAAGAGCTCGAGATCGCAGCTGAGGCTGAGGCAGAACAGACCCGTAGACGCGCGCAGGGTGAAGCTGACGCTATCTATGCTAAGATGGCAGCTGAGGCTCGCGGTATGGAAGAGATACTTAAGAAGCAGGCAGCAGGTTTTGCTGAGATCGTTCAGTCTGCAGGCGGCGACTCCAATGCGGCGCTCCAGCTTCTTATTGCCGACAAGCTCGAGGAGCTTATGAAAGTTCAGGTAGACGCTATCAAGAACATCAAGATCGACAAGGTGACCGTATGGGACGGCGGACAGAACGGCGACGGAAAGACCGCTACGGCAAACTTTATCTCGGGTATGATGAAGTCTGTTCCTCCGCTTGACGAGGTGTTCAATATGGCGGGAATGCAGCTTCCCACGCTTCTCGGTAAGAAGGTAGACGGAGCGGAGACAAAGACAGAATAATTTATAAAGAGCCAAGGGCAGTTACAATAACTGCCCTTGGCTATAAAAGGATAATATTATGAAAAGAATAGCTTCTTTATTTATATTGATCTGTTTGCTCATATGTTTATTTGCATCTTGTAACGTACAAGATGCCTCCGAGACAACAGAGGCTTCAACTGATGCTTCTACCGAGAGAGCCACCGATGAGCCGACCGAAGCTCCTACCGAAGCCCCCACTGAAAAAGAGAAGATGACGGTGAAAAAGATACTTGCTCTCTTTGATGATAAGGTATATTTTAAGCAAATTTACACTCAAGAGATGATAGCGACCATTCGTGAAAAGCTTGTTCTCAAGGGAGATATACTTACTGTGGTCCATGTCATTGACCTGAAAACAGAGACCGACCCAAGACCTTGGGCATACGTTTACGAGTTTTCTCTCGAGGAAGATGCTGTAGCCTTTGAAGAAAATCGCAGAGAGTTTGTAGATGCAACCGAAGAAAACGGTTCTTGTGTCCGTTGCGGTAATATCGTAATTTACGGTTCGTCGCCTACTATTGCGACGATAGAGGCGGAATAAAAGATATCTGCACGTACCGCTGATGATAAAAAGTAGTAAGGAGAAATTATGAAAAACACATTTTTGCGCGTAGTTGCGCTGATGCTCGTTGTTCTTATGCTGGTTCTTACGGTCGCTTGTAATGAACTGGTGGACATTGATGAAGAAACAGAGCGTGAAGGCGGCAGTGAGGAGCTTAAGGCGACTGAAAAGCCTACCGAAAAGCCTACGGAGAAGCCCACCGAAAAGCCCACTGAAAAGCCTACCGAGAAACCGAGTGAGGACAACGGAGATATTGTCGATCCCCCGAATGACAATGACAATGAAGGCGATGACAAAACAGATCCCCCAAATGACGATAATGATACGGTAATTCCCCCGAGCGATGATGACATCGACTTCATTCCCGTAGAGCATACCCCGATAGAAGAGGTGGATTTCGAGGGTCAAGAGGTCGTCGTTTTCTACCGTGACTATATTGACAATTCAAGAGAATGGGGTAAGGTTTATCCCGAGGACAACTTGGATGAAGCTATTATTATGCGAAATATCGCGGTCGAGCAAGACCTTAACATAAATATTGCGCTTGAACCTTTGCCATCAAACGGCAGGGATTACGTTCAATATTCGACGAATTTGTATAATGCAGTATCCTACGACGTAGATTCCGGTATGCATTATTATGATATTTCAGCGAATTACGGATACTGCTCTACGTCTCTTGCGATACGCGACTACGCGGCAAACCTTCGCAAAGCAAGGATATTCCCGTATTTTGATTTCTCGCTTCCTTGCTGGAATCAGTCTATAATCAATAATACGTCGACCGACAGAGCACTTTACTACGTTGCGAGCGATATAAATCTTTCTGTATTCGACGCCGCAATGGTCGTGTGGCATAATAAATCTTTTTATGATATGTACAAAGAGAGCGGCGACCCCGAAAATATGCAGACTCTTGCTCTTGAAGGAAACTGGACCTACGACGAGCTCTACAGATGGGCATCTGTTTTATATGAGGATTCTAACGGCGTTGCGGGAAGACAGGAAGACGACATCTACGCGCTTATGGCGTCCAATTCGGGACCTTGCCCGAGAGACGTCTTTACTGCCGCGTGGGATCTGCAATTCGTGGTGGAAAATAACGACGGAACACATTCCTTCAATATCGTAGGTAATGACAAGATAGACGAGGCTTTTTCAAGAGCACGCGCGCTTATCGGCGGGCATGGAACTAATAACTACGGAGGAATTTATAACTTTGCGGCAGGCAAGGCTATCTTCTATATGGAGAGATTCTATCCGGGCAGAGATGCAAATATGATTATGCGTGAGATGGACGATGAGTATGCGCTTCTTCCCATGCCGAAATACGATGCTTATCAATCGGATTATATAACGATGGCGCAGGATTACTACACGCTTATGTTCGTTCTCGATCACTCAAAGAGCGAAGTCGGTATCAAGGGAGAAGCGGTATCTGCTTTTCTTCAGTATGCGTCCGAGATATCCTCTACGGGTGTTCGCAATTACTATTTTAATAGCATCATCAAGCCTAAGTTCTTCGGATATAACAACTCCGAAGCAACTGTAACAAAATCGATTGCGCTCTTTGACGTTATAGTTTCTAATATCAGATTTGATTTTTCCTACGTATACAGCGCACAGCTTGACAATATCCTGCATCTTTGGAGAGACAATATTACAAACAACACCTACGAAGATGCCGACAGCTTCGAGGATCTCTTCTTGAAGAAGAGCTATTTCGAAGACTCGCTTGAAAGCGTTGATAAATGGTTAGGACTCAGGTCTTAACGTAATACCCAATAAAAACAGACCGAGCACACGTGTGCTCGGTCTGTTTTTATGCCTTGTTTATCCACTCAAGTGTTTTTCTTATTTTTTGGAGCGCGTCCTCGGGGGAGGTAGCGTCGCGGACCGCGTTTTCCATAGGGCAGATGCCGTCGCCCGTGCGGTTTACGATATGAGGTACACAGTTACCGTAGGAATACGGGATGTCATAGCGTTCAAGTACAGCGCGTGCCGCCTCGCTGATAGTATGTGCCCATATCTCCTTGACTCCGAGAAGTACGTAAAGATACGCCGCACCCGCGCCCACGACCTTGTCTGCGGCACAAGAACCGCGGAGGTCCTGCTTACCGTCTATTATTTCGAGAAGCGGTGCAACTCCGCGCTTTTTTGAGGTCAAGGTCTGATCCGCCGACATAAACACGCAGGTGTACCCGCCTTCAAGAAGAAGCTTTTTTGCGCGCTCCGTCACCACGAATACCTCTCTGCTATCTGCTCGAGAAGCTCGCGAATGGGGAGCGACTGAGGGCAGATCTCCTCGCAAGCTCCGCACTTGATGCAAGCGTCGGGGGTTGCGCTGTCCTCGGGCTGATTTTCCTTTGCCTCGCGGCGCGTGATCTTCGCGGCAAGATAGTTGTTATAGTTTGCAAAAACGTAAGGTATCTTGATGCCTGCGGGACAGCCGTCAACGCAGTATTCGCATTTTGTGCACTGTATCTGTCTGACTCTGCGGATAGTCTGGCGCAGATCCTCGGTAGCCTCCATTTCGCTCTCGCTCAGCGGCACGAAATCGCCCATCGTGGAGATATTGTCTCTCATCATATCCATATTGCCCATTCCCGAGAGCACCATAAATACCTCAGGAAAGCTTGCGGCGTATCTGAGTGCAAACGATGCCTGACTCTTATCGGTGAGCGCAGAGAGCTTCTTTGCGGCTTCTTCGGGGAGATCCACGAGAGTACCGCCCTTGACGGGTTCCATAACTATGACCTTTTTGCCGTACTTCGTTGCCACGTCGTAGCATTTTTTGCTTTGTACTCCGGGGTCGTCGTAGTCGAGATAGTTGAACTGGAGCTGTACTGCCTCGATGCAGTCGCTCTGCTCGGAGAGTATCATATCGAGCACGTCGGCAGTGTCGTGGAAGGACATCGCTATGTGCTTTATCTTGCCCTCGCACTTAAGAGCCTTGATAGTCTCAAAGGTCTTGCAAGCCTTATGCTTTTTGTAATTGGTGGCATTGAGCGTGTGGAAAAGGTAAAAATCAAAATACTCCACGCCGCAACGCTTGAGCTGATCCTCAAAGAAGGGACGAACGTCAGCCTCGCACTCAAAATAGGGGTGTGTTAGCTTGTTGGCAAGCACGAAGGCTTCACGCGGATATCTTGCTGCAAGACAGTCGCGTATTGCGAGCTCGCTCTTGCCGCCGATGTAGCCGTGTGCGGTGTCAAAGTAGTTAAATCCCGCATCAATAAAGGTATCTATCATTCTGTTGAACTCGGCATAGTCTACCTCGTCGTCCTTCATAGGAAGACGCATACAGCCAAATCCGAAATTTTTCTTTACGTTATCAAAGCTCATAATTTTTTCTCCTTAAGCTTGTCGTTTTTTCTGAAATGCGCGTAGACGGGAATTGCTATCATAGGGAAGAGTGCGCCGATAAGTATTCCAATCTTCATTCCGAGCTGCTCACCCGTGATACCGAGCGTAGATGCGAAATTGAGAAGTGAGGGGTTTGCCATAGCCGCATCGGCAATTATTCCGACGAGCTGAGGGCCGAAGGACGCACCGAGATCTCCTCCTGCCGCCATAAGCGCGAATATAAGCACGCCGCCGTCGGGAAAACGGTCGGAGGCGATTATAAGGCTGCCGGGCCAGAGCATAGATACACAGAAGCCCGTGAAGGCACAGCCTAAAAGTCCTATTACGGCGAAGGGCGAGAGAGCCGCTATGAGATAGCAGGCAGTAGCGCCGATAGCACCGAGAAGCAGAGCGCGCGAGGCGTGCTTGCCTATTTTTGAGAAGAGAGTTCTTCCAAAGCCGAGTGCCGCGGCAAAGAGCGCAACGCCGAAGACGTCACCGAGCACCTTGTCTATGCCGAATGCCGCCTCGAGATAGCCCGAAGCCCACTGTGCCATAGTACATTCAGCCGCACCGCCGAGGAATATACCGAGCATACAGAGCCAAACGGTCTTGTTTTTAAGAAAACGCACCGCGCCCGCCGTTTTTTCGGGGGTCTTCATCTGCGGTATCTTCGCACCGAGGAAGAGTATAGACGAGGTAAGCGGAACTAAGAGCAGGATAAAGGAGAGATATTGCCAGCTCTCAGCCTTGAATATAAGAAGGAAAAGAGTTGCGAATATTACCACTCCTACGACTCCCCACGCGTATATCGAGTGGAGCTTGCTCATCTCACGATCGGGGTCGTCTGCGGGGATCTCAGCGATAACCGGGCTTATAAGCACCTCAGCCAGACCGCTTGCGGCTGAGAATATTACCGTTCCTATCACGAGTCCGACGTATACGTTCGAGGGGAACATAACGGGAGCAAGACCGTAGAGAGCCAGACCGAGCACGGCAAGCAGGGGCATTACTCTTACTGTAAGGGGAATATTGAATTTGTGCGAAAAGAATGAAAAAACAAGGTCTATCATAAGCTGCGTGAAAAAGTTTATAAGAACTAAAAGTCCGAGCAGAGAATATGATATTCCGTAAAGTGTTCTGAAGGTAAGAAAAAGCAGGGGGGAAAGATTTCCCACTATCGACATAGAAACGTTTGAAGTATAGCAAGCGGCTTTTAAGCGCGCGTAGGGGGATCTCATTTTTTAATTCCTTTCACAAGATTTGGATTTCTTGTGTAGTATAGCATATTTTGACTTGAAAGTCAAGAAGATATGCGGGTAAAATAAGATATTTTGATACGAAAGCGGCAGAGGGAATACCCTCTGCCGCAGGCTTGCTGTTTAGCTTATATATTACTGAATATTAGTGAATATCTGCATTGCGAAAGGAAACTTATCGAGATTTCTTGCAAGGTTACTTCTGAGATAGTAATCGCCGTTGGAATCGATAACTATATAATGGTCACTTGAAATATTCCAAGAGGAAGAAAAGTTTTCGTTGACCGCCTTGATAGCATTTTCTATCTCTTCCTTGGTGAGATCCTGCTCGGCGTTGGATACGGTTCCGTATTTCGAAGCACCGATGCCGAATAATTCGCCCTTCATATTCAAAGTAAGGCTTATTCTGTCATCTGTTTTAAATCCATGCACGTATCTCGCATACGTAACGTTATAGGTGTGCTCATCCTTTGTTTCGTTCAAGGAAACCTTGACGGTGTAGTTTTTTGTAACATCGGTACCGTACAGAGCCTCTATGATCTGTTTTGCCTTTGCTTCTGCTTGATC
>SVSY01000053.1 GCA_015064065.1 Oscillospiraceae bacterium | reverse complement strand
GTCGTCTGAGGGTGCTTCGCTCTCGAGCGATTCCCTCTTTTCACGCAAAGTAAGAAGCTCTTCTCTGATCTGCTGTGCTTCATTGAGCACAGAGCTTGTAAGCGAAAGGTGCGATGCCGCTTCGTCGAGCAGGTCTATCGCCTTATCGGGAAGATATCTGTCGGTTATATAACGCTCCGACAAGGTCACCGCGCGCGCAACTACGTACTCGGGGATCTTGATAGAATGAAATTCTTCATAATAGTGCTTGATGCCCGCAAGCATCTCTACGCTTTCTTCTATAGAGGGTTCTGCTACGGTTATAGGCTGAAAACGGCGTTCGAGCGCCGTATCCTTTTCGATATATTTGCGATACTCGTTAAGCGTGGTAGCGCCGATTATACGCACCTCGCCTCTTGAGAGCGCGGGCTTGAGGATATTTGCCGCGTTAACGCTTCCCTCAGAGTCTCCTATTCCGACGATATTGTGGACCTCGTCGATAACGAGAATTACGTTTCCTGCTTCCTTTACTTCGTTAAGAAGCCCTATCATTCTCGACTCGAACTGACCTCTGAACTGTGTTCCTGCAACGAGCGAGGTCATATCAACGAGATATATCTGTTTTCCCTGAAGCTTGAAAGGAACGTCATTATCGGCTATCTTCTGTGCAAGAGCTTCCGCAATAGCCGTTTTACCTACACCGGGTTCACCGATAAGGCAGGGGTTGTTCTTTTGTCTTCTGCAGAGTATCTGTATAACTCTTGCAAGCTCTTTTTCGCGCCCTACTATCCTATCAAGCTTACCGTCTGCCGCTCTTTTGGTAAGATTTCGGCAGTAGGTATCCAAAAATTTATATTTTTTCGGCTTTTCGCCCTTAGCATCCTTCGCTTTTTTCTGTCCGTTGCCCGCATCCGAGTTCTGCTGTGCCGGCATTCCCGCATCTTTAAAAAGCTGGGGCATATCGATTGCAGGAGCTCCGCCCTCTTCAAGATCGTCATTATCCGAAGGCACAAGTCCGTTTTCGACAAGCTCGCCAAACTCATTTTCCATTGATTCAAGCTGTTCGGGAGAAAGACCGAGCTGGCCCATTACGTTCCCGAGCATATTATCTATCGGCACACCGAGATCCTTGGCACACTTTATGCAAAGGCCCTCGTTTATTTTATTGCCGTTTTCAAGCTTTGTAACGAATACCACCGCTACGCGCTTGTGACATTTTGAACACATTACCATAATTGTTTATCCGTTTCCTTTGGAATTATTTAATTACCTTTCTGATAGTTCCCTTTTCTATCTCCTGCTTTTTCAATACCGAATAGTGCTTTACGTATCCCGTAAATGCCAACATAGCAAATATAGCCACGGTAGCAAACATAATGATGCTTACGATCGGGTTTTCTTCAAGGAAGGTTCTGAATACTATACAAATGAATATTGCAAGATAGAACAGGCAAACAGCCGCCTTTCCGTACCATTTGCTTACAACTACTACGCTTCGGCGTTTTATAACGAGAAGTCCTGTTATAAGCGTTGCCAATTCCTTTACTAAAAATACCAGCACGAACCAAAGCGGAACAAAGCTTTTTATGCAAAGGCAGATAAGTGCCGTACATTGCATAAACTTATCGGCAAAAGGATCTAATATCTTTCCGAGATTGGTTATCCAATTAAATCTTCTTGCAAGATATCCGTCTACTATATCAGTCGCTCCCGCAGTTAAAAATATTATAAGTGCCCACACGGGAGAATCAGCGACAAAAAATACCGCAACAAAAACAAATACGAGAATTATTCGAATTATAGACAAAATGTTTGGAATGTTTTTAAGTTTCATGCTTTTTAACCGATCCTAAATTTATAAAAATGTTTTTTTGCACTATGTACTCTACTGTTTTTTACCGAAGACGAGATACTCTGCACGTGCATCTCCGCACACCATCGCAGTATCCTCGCTGTATATCAGCATCTTTCCGCTCTCGGCAGGAAGAAATTCGCTGCTTTCATCTTTTACGTTAACTCTTATTACTCCCTTAGTCGTACGCATAAAAAGGTGATCGTTGTACAACGTGATAGCGGAAACGTTTTCTGCTATCGGATAATTATACACCAAATCTCCTTTTTTGTCAAATGCGATAACTCTTTTTTGAGTTTGCGAACCTACAACTGCCGAAACGCCTTCAACATCAACGTTGAACGCTCTTACAGACGAGCCGTAGAAGGTATGTTTTTCTACCTCTTTATAGTTCTTGTTGTAAACGCGTATCGAAAGGTTTGTCAGCAACGCTATCTTTCCGTTTTTCAAAAAGCTGCAGCCTATTGGAAATTCGCCGTCCACCTCTATAGTATCAAGTTTTTTTGCACTTGAAGAGCTTCCGATATCGTATATCGACACGGTACTAAGTCCACGTCCGTTTCCTGCCTGATACGAAACGGTACAAAATCTGTCGCCATCGTTTTCGAGTGCCATATCAAAAATATATTTACTATCTGATATATCTCCGCGGAGTTTTATGTTCTTACCGTACAGATATATGACCGATTTCCCGTCGTCATCCTTGGTCGCTACAGCAAAAGAACCGTCCGAAGCAAAGCAAGCATCGGTTATCGGACTTTGCAGTCTCTCGTTATAGACCTTTGAAAAGGAATTATAGATTGAAAAAGCCGAGCCCGCGCTATCGTAGACAAGCACGTATTTATCACAGCTTACGATATTTGGAGAGTAGTACTCGGTATTGCTCTTAAGCGTTCTTCTGCCGCCCGCCGTAAAGACCGACACCGCAGACGGAGATGCGCTGACAAGTCCTCCGCGATAGAGCTCGAAGGTCTGCCTGCTGTCAGAATCGTAAGAAAGGACCTGATAGTTAGGCACGTCGCTATCCGCAGCACTTGAAAAATCCTTTAGCAAATAGAAAAAGTTGTTAAAGGTTATCTCCTTATAATTGGTTATCACCGAAAACGTCATAAACGCCGCAAGAATAAGCCAAAGCAGGCGTTCTATGACCTTGTAGAATGCCGATATCGAAGCGTAATACGTGTCTCCGGCTCGGTTAAAGTCCTCGTGTCTGAGTACCCTTTCCTTTTGTGGCTCGGGATTGAAATAATCCCCTACCTTTCCGAAAAATCCACTCTTTTCGGCATCTGCGGTATTTGGAGAATACGAAGTATCGGCAGTGCCGTCATCGTTTTTCTTTTTGAAAGATATAACTTTTTTTATGCCTTGTACGGCATCTTTAAGCTTAAAGCCCACCGACTCACTCTCCTTTCCCTTTGATCGACCTCAATATTCGACCTTATTAAGATAAAGCCCCTGAGGAGGTGCTGTTCCTCCTGCGTTTTTTCTGTCCTTTGATGCTATAATGTTCGGAATATCCTCCGCCGCCAGCTTGCCGTATGCAACGTCTATCAGCGTTCCCGTAAATATCCTTACCATATTGTAGAGAAATCCATTTGCACTTACACGGAAGATTATAAGGTCGCCTTCTCTTTCGACGTCTGCGCTGTAGACCTCGCGCACTGTATCTTTAACGGTAGAGTCCGCTGACATAAAGGCTGAAAAATCCTGTTTTCCGACGAATGCTTTCGCCGCCTTTTGCATCTGCATAAAGGCGTTATCGTCTATCTTTTTGGGACAGTGCCAGACTCTCCCCTGTAAAAAGGGATCTCGTATCTGTGAATTATATATCTTGTAGACGTATTCCTTTAGCTTTACGTCGTATCTCGGGTGAAAATTATCATTCACCGCCTCTGCGGCTCTGACCGAGATATCCTCCGGAAGCCAGAAGGTCATCGCTTGCGCTATCTTGTCTACAGGAACAGAGGTATCAAGGCTGTTCTCGCCTTTTTTAGTCACTACTGCGCAAAAATGATTTGCGTGCACGCCGCTGTCGGTTCGACTGCAACCGATTATATCGCAATCGTACCCGAAGAGCTTTTTTGCCGCCTCGTTAAGCTTTTGCTGGACAGACACTCCATTCGGCTGTACCTGATATCCGCAATACGCCGTTCCGACGTATGAAATATGCAACAGTATCTTCATATCCACCTCACGCGGTATATCCGAAGCCGTATATATTCAGGAGCACAAGTCCCGTTCCAAACAGCACTATTATAAACAGCGGAATAACGTCAACGAAGCGAAGCCTTCTCACGTTCATTCTCGTGCGTCCCTCTCCGCCGTGATAGCATCTGCACTCCATCGCAGTAGCAAGATCGCCGGCGCGGTTAAATGCGGATACGAAAAGAGGTATAAGAACCGGAATAAGTGCTTTGGCTCTTGATATGAGTCCGCCGCTTGAAAAATCAGCTCCTCTTGCCTTTTGTGCTGTCATTATCCTGTCGGTCTCTTCGGTGAGCGTAGGAATAAATCTGAGCGCTATAGTCATCATCATCGCAAAGCTATGGACAGGTACGTTCAGCTTTTTGAGAGGTGATAAGAGATCCTCGATAGCGTTTGTCAGTGCTATCGGCGTCGTCGTGTAGGTCATAAACATTCCCGTACCTATGATCAGCGCGGAAATTCTGATCATTATAAAGGCTGCCGCATAGATACCCTCTGCGTATATCTTTATAAATCCCCATTCAAAGATAAGATCTTTGCCTGCCGTCCAGAAAACGTTGAGCAACGCTGTAAACGCAAGCACGAAGAGCACTCCGCGCAAGCCTCTGAGCACGATCTTCAGCGGTATTTTCCCAAGAACGATAAGCAATAACGCTGAGGTCAAAAGCAACGCATAGCTCAAAACGTTTCTGCAAAGAAACGAACAAACTATATACAAAATAGTCAGAATTATCTTTATTCGCGGATCAAGCCTGTGAAGCGGTGAGTCCGCGGGATAATATTGACCGAATGCAATACTTTTCATCGTAAATTTAAACCAAAATCCTTATTTGTAAAGTTCGATTATCTTTTCAAAAGCTTCTTGTACGGTATATACCGACGGGTCAAGCTCGATACCCTTTTCGCGCAGCATCATAACGAGCTTTGTTATCTGCGGAACGTCAAGTCCGACCGATTCAAGAATATCAGACTTAGCAAACACCTCTCGGCACTCGCCTTCAAGAACTATCTTTCCGCCCGACATAACTATAAGTCTTTGGCAGTAGCGTGCCATATCCTCCATACTGTGACTTACGATAAGCACTGTGCTTCCGCTCTTTTTCTGATAGTCGGAAATATTCTTAAATATCGAGTCTCTGCCGCGCGGATCAAGTCCTGCCGCAGGCTCGTCGAGTACCAAAAGCTCAGGGCGCATCGCGATAATTCCCGCAATAGCCGCACGGCGCTTCTGTCCGCCCGAAAGATCGAAAGGCGAGCGCTCAAGCAGCTCGGGAGCAAGTCCTGCGAACTCTGCCGCCTCGCGAACTCTTTCGTCTATCTCTTTCTCATCGAGTCCCATATTCTTCGGTCCGTAAGCAATATCCTTATATATAGTCTCTTCAAAAAGCTGATACTCGGGATACTGCATTACGAGTCCCACGCGAAAGCGTATCTTTCTGATATCCTTCGGCTTGCTCCAGATATCCGTTCCGTCAAGAAGGACTCTGCCGTGATGCGGCTTCAATATACCGTTGAGCATCTGCACGAGCGTTGATTTTCCCGAGCCCGTATGACCTATAAGTCCCGTAATTATTCCTTTTTTTATATCAAGATTTATTTCGTCAAGAGCTTTTATCTCATAGGGTGTATCCTTGCCGTGATAATAGCCCAGATCTTCAATTCTGACATCTGACATAAAGGTTTCCTTTTTGATCCGTTATTGTTTTTCTAAAGAGTTCAATATCAGCGAAACGCAGTCTTCGAGCGTAACGCATTCGCCGTCGAGCACGACGCCCGCATCTCTCATTCTGTGGATAAGCTCTGTGCACTGCGGAATAGCAAGTCCGCATTCTTTAAGAGTCTCTTCCTGTTCAAACACGTAGCTTGGCGTACCGTCGAACAATATCCGACCGTCGTCGAGAACTATTATTCGGTCTGCCCTTGCCGCTTCGTCCATATAGTGCGTTATCATAATTACCGTAATGCCCATCTCTCTGTTGAGCTTTTCGATAGCGTTCATAACGTCCTTGCGTCCGAGCGGATCGAGCATAGCGGTAGACTCATCGAATATTATACATTCAGGAAGCATCGCCAAAACGCCCGCGATAGCTATTCTCTGCTTTTGCCCACCCGAAAGTCTGTGCGGCTCGTGTTTCGCGTAATCGGTCATTCCGACTATAGAGAGCACCTCGTCGACTCGCTTACGTATCTCGGCAGACTGTATCCCGAGATTTTCAGGTCCGAATGCTACGTCGTCTTCAACTATAGTAGCAACGAGCTGATTATCGGGGTTTTGGAACACCATTCCGACTGATCTGCGGAGCGCGAGCATATCCTCGTCACCTATATCGTCTGCGGTTATATCCTTGCCGCCTACGTATATCTTCCCCGCCGTTGGAACGAGTATCATATTTAAAAGCTTGGCAAGCGTTGATTTACCCGAACCGTTATGTCCGAGTATTGCAACGAACTCACCCTTTTCTATCTGCAAAGAAATATCCTTAAGGACCAAGGTCGGAGTCGCCGATTCGTCCTCGTACAGATAAGAAAGTCCTTCTGTTCTGATAAAGGGTCCTTCCATAAAAATCCTTTCAAATCAAGTTAATTATCAAGCTCTGTACCATCTTGCGCTCGCACCGCAAGGTATTGCAAGTCCGGTCGCACTCACGCGAAGCCCGAGCTCCTGCGACTCTAGCTTGCCGCCGTATCTCGACACGACTTTAAGTCCGAGTATATACTGCATCGCCGCCGGTGAGAGTCCCGTAGTATAGGAATTCACAAGGAAGAAGAGCGGGTCGTTTGAGAGAAGCTGTGAGGTGAGCGTGATAAGCTCGTCGACGCTGTCCTCTATCTTCCATACCTCTCCCGAAGGTCCTCTGCCGTATGAAGGAGGGTCCATTATCACCGCATCGTACTTGTTTCCTCTGCGTATCTCACGCTCAACGAATTTCTTGCAGTCGTCAACGATGTAGCGTATAGGAGCGTCAGCAAGCCCCGAGAGAGCTGCATTCTCCTTTGCCTGAGCAACCATTCCCTTTGCCGCGTCGACGTGAACCACCGATGCGCCCGCCTTTGCTGCGGCGACGGTAGCGCCTCCTGTATACGCAAAGAGATTGAGCACCTTTATTGGTCTATCCGCTTTTTTGATAAGCTCCGAGAACCAATCCCAGTTTGCCGCCTGCTCGGGAAAAAGTCCCGTATGCTTAAAGCCCATAGGCTTAAGGCAAAACGTAAGCTCGCCGTAATTTATGTTCCAGGTAGCAGGAAGTGTATTTTTGCTCCAGCCGCCTCCGCCGCTCGAGCTTCTCTTATATACAGCGTCAGCCTTGTTCCACGCTTTATGCGTAGCCGAATTTTTCCAAATTATCTGCGGATCGGGACGTCGAAGCACGTAGCTTCCCCATCTTTCAAGACGCTCTCCGTCCGAGGCATCAAGCAATTCGTAATCCTTCCAATTGTCTGCTATCCACATATCTTTCTCCGTTTCGATCAAAAGTCGATCTGTCATTTTTGATTATAGTACCGGGCAAGGCGAGAGGTTCCCGAATGCGCGTGGCAAAGTGCTATAGCAAGTGCGTCAGCCGTATCGTCGGGTTTCGGGGGCTTTTCGAGTCCGAGAAGCATAGTGACCATAGAAATGACCTGCTTTTTTTCTGCTCTTCCGTATCCGACTACCGCCTGCTTCACTTGAAGCGGCGTATATTCATAGACCTTGACTCCGAGTCCGTGAGCACACATAAGTATGACCCCGCGAGCTTCGGCTACTCTTATACCCGTGGTTATGTTAGTGTTAAAGAAGAGCTCCTCCACCGCCATCTCATCGGGGTGATAGGTATCGATAAGCTGTTTTAAGCCTTTATATATCAATAAAAGTCTTTCTTCCGTGGGCGTATGTGCAGGCGTATCTATAGATCCGTAGCCAAGCGTTCTGACCTTGGAATTTTTGTATTCTATGACTCCCCAACCCACTATCGCGAGTCCCGGGTCGATTCCTAAAATGATCATACGTCCCTCCGTGCTAAAATTACCCAAACTACATTATATCACATTTTTTTGCATAAGTCAAATATATTTTATTATTTAATAAAATTTATAATATATATTTACAAATTATTGATATTATGATAAAATAATAGCGTATAGTTTTTTGCGAGGTCGTCTTACAAATGAAAATAATCAAATATCGATTAAACGACATTGTCGAATTAAAAAAAGAACACCCCTGCGGCTCAAAGCAATTCAAGATAGCTCGCGTGGGCGGAGTTATGAGAATAATTTGTCTCGGCTGTTCAAGAGACATGGAAATAGACAGAATAAAACTTGAAAAAGCCACGAAGAAGATAGTTTACACTGAGGAGGAAGCAACGGAATGAATATTTCTGAAAACGAAATGCTTGAGAGTAAAAAAGAAAAGCGTTTTAAATTCTCTTTTCACCCGAAAAGATTTTTGAAGAACGTACAGCAAAAGCTGTACTTATCCCCCTCGCTCTACCTTCTCTTCTGCTTTATAGTTCCCGTGGTTCTTATGTTTGGAATATATCTTACGAGGGGACTGCATCCCTTTGGCGACGGAACTCCTTTGGTGCTTGACCTTAATTCACAGTACGCCTATTTCTTCGAGGGTCTTAGAAATCTTGTATACGGAGATGCGAGCAGCTTTTTGTATTCCTTCTCGCGCTCACTCGGCGGCGAGTTTATGGGAATGTATGCTTACTATCTTGCAAGCCCTCTTTCTTATCTTGTCGCGCTCTTCCCTCAGGACAGAATACAGGAAGCAATACTTACGATATTGCTCATAAAGACCGGTCTTTGCGGTGCTACGTTCGGCTATTATCTGCACAAGCATTCGACAACGCCTAAAAAGATAGCAACTCTGACCTTCTCGGTAATGTATGCACTTTCGGCTTACGCCGTTTGTCAGCAAAGCAACACCATGTGGATAGACGCGCTGATATGGCTTCCTCTTATGGCATACGGTATCGAACAGCTTATCCTCAATCGCAAATACAAGCTCTACACCGTTTCGCTGACCGTAATTCTTATAAGCAACTATTACATCGGCTATATGATGTGCATCTTCGCCGTTCTCTTTTTCTTCTACAGCTATTATTCCAAGAGATCGGACCAGATAAATCCACGCCGTGAAAAGCTCCATTTCATACGCTCTGCAACGCGCTTTGGAATATTCTCACTCCTCTCTGCCGCGATATCTGCATTTATGCTCATCGCCGCTTACTATTCGCTCGGATTTGGAAAATCCGACTTCTCTTCTCCAAACTGGTCCGTAAAGGCAAAATTCGAAATACTCGATTTCCTTGTAAAATTTCTTCCCGGCTCGTATGATACCTTCGAGCCTTCGGGATTGCCGTTTATATACTGCGGTCTTTTGACTCTTATACTCATTCCGGTTTATTTTACGGCAAAAAAGATAAATCCTCGTGAAAAGATCGCTTCGGCGGCTCTTTTAGCAGTTTTCCTCATATCCTTTATAGTCAACCCGATAGACCTTATCTGGCACGGTTTTTCAACTCCCAACTGGCTTAATGGAAGATACAGCTTTCTTTTCTGCTTCATACTTCTTATCCTCGCCTATAAGGGACTCGGACATCTTAAGGAAGCGGGCGAAAAGTTTTTGCTTTGTATCTGCGGTCTTATAGTGCTTTTCATTGCGGTTGCGGAAAAGCAGGAATTTGAAAGCTTTATCAATTCTGACAGTAAGCTTCTCACCTTTGGCTGCATTTGGTTCTCCGTATTCTTTACGGTCGCGCTTTTTGCTCTTCTTTGTCTCAAGATACGACTCACCTCGAAAAAGGCTCAGCACGCCGTTTCTGCGATACTTGCCGCTGTAGTATGCGTAGAAGTATTCTGCAACGGAGTCGTATGCTTCATAAAAATAAACGACGACGTCCTCTTCTCAAAATACTCGGGATATCAAAACTTCCTTGACAATATCAGACCGACAGTTGAAGAGCTGAAGGAGTATGACGACGGTTTCTACAGAACCGAAAAAACGCATCACAGGCAAAGAAACGACAATTTTGCATTAGCACTTAAGGGTATCTCAAACTCCACCTCCACGCTCAACGCAGACGCCATCGAATTTATAAACCGTATGGGATATACCGGTCGCGCTCACCTTACGCAATACCGAGGCGGAACACCGCTCAGCGACTCTTTACTCGGAATAAAGTACGTTATTGATAAGGCAAGTTCAAGTACCTTTGACGGCATTTACGAAAAGATAGAAGAGCTTGGAGATGATAAATACTCTGTATACAGAAATCCTTATGCACTATCCTTTGCTTACGGCGTATCGAGTGATATTAAGGATTTCAGTATGGAAGAATGTGCAAACGTCTTTACACGATATAATACGCTTCTTTCCACCATGCTCGGAAACGATGACGTTTCGGACGTATTTATTCCCGTATCCGGATTAAACGCTCACCACGGAAACTGTAAGGAAGTCAAGATGGTCACTACCATCAGATATACTGCGCCGGACAGATCCGAGGGTAATTTCTCATTCACCTATAGTGCACCGTATACCGGCAAGTATTATTTCTATCCCAACGCCTCGAGCATTCCCGAGACGATAAAGGTCAGGATCGGAGACGCTGCAAAGATATCTTTCCTTGAAAGAGACACCGACCACGTTCTCTACCTTGGAGAATTCAATGAAGGAGACGATATAAGACTTACGTTCTACATTCCCAAGGAAGAAAATATAAACTTCACACTAAAGCAATCTTATCTTTGGTACTTCGACGAAGAAGCGTATACAAGCAATATGGAAGCTATGACTAAAACGCCTCAGCTTGCAATTGACGCTACCTCGACCGACGACAACATCACGGGAACTCTCAAAACGACAGCAGACGATCAGACCGTGCTTGCCACGATTCCCTACGACAAGGGTTGGAACGTGTACGTAGACGGCGAGAAGGTCGAGACCTACGAGTCGCTTGATGCACTCCTGACATTTGACGTAGCAAGCTCGGGAGAGCATTCAATACGTCTTGAATATATGCCTTCTGTCTACAAGCTCGGATATTATGTATCTATCACAGCACTCGTCGTGTTTATTCTTATATGTGCCGCTGACTTTATTCTCAAGAAGACTATTCTCAAAAAATTTGATATAGTCCCTATCGATGACACGTGGGAACTTGAATGCGACGACGAAAAGCCTTTGCTTCCCGAAAAAGAAGAGCCAAAGCCCGAAGAAGTAGCTGACGACGTTAGTGAAAACGAAAATAAAGATTGATCCACGGAGGATAACAAATGTTTTATTATATAAGCGGCAAGCTTGCGCATCTCGAACCGACTTTTGCAGTCGTGGACGTATCGGGAGTAGGCTATAAGCTCACCATTTCGGGAAGCACTCATTCCGCTATGCCCGCACACAGAAGCGTAAGCGAAATGCCCGACGTTAAGCTATACACTTACCTTGCTGTGCGCGAAGACGATATCGAGCTTTTCGGCTTTGCAAGCGAAGAGGAGCTCTCTTCCTTCAAGATGCTCATAACCGTATCGGGAGTAGGTCCTAAGGCGGCGCTGTCTATTCTGACTCAGCTTACGCCTACAAAGCTTGCTATAGCTATCTGCACCGACGATAAAAAGGCTATTTCAAAAGCTAACGGAATAGGACCTAAGACTGCGGCAAGAATAGTTCTTGAACTCAAGGATAAGCTTCAAAAGGACGCTATCGCAGCAGATGCAGACACCGCCTCGACCGACGACGATCTCGGCGCAGTGCTTGGTACGGCAAGCAAGCGCAAGGATGCGGAGGACGCGCTTACCGTGCTTGGATATTCAAGAAGCGAGGCTTCCTCAGTACTCAGAGGCATCGATACCAATAACCTTGAGCTTGACGAGATAATACGCTTAGCTCTTAAAAAGCTTATGAGATAAAGGAGGTAGGATATGTTTGAAAATGATGATTTTGATTTTGAAAACCGAATAATAACTACCTCTTATACCCGCGAGGATGGCGACACCGATACTTCCCTGCGACCTAAGACGCTGGAAGATTATATCGGTCAGGAAAAGGCTAAGGAAAATCTTAAGATATACATTGAAGCTGCAAAAATGCGCGGCGAGAGCCTTGATCACGTACTTCTCTACGGCCCTCCCGGACTTGGAAAAACTACTCTTTCTAACATTATTGCTACGGAAATGGGAGTAAATATAAGAGTTACCTCAGGCCCTGCTATCGAAAAGCAAGGCGATCTTGCGGCACTCCTTACAAATCTCGCGGAAGGCGACGTGCTATTTATCGACGAGATACACCGTCTGTCGCGCTCTGTTGAAGAGATCCTCTATCCCGCTATGGAGGATAACGCGCTCGATATCATAATAGGTAAAGGACCTTCGGCAAGAAGCATTCGAATAGATCTTCCTAAATTCACGCTCATCGGTGCTACCACGCGCGCAGGACAGCTCACAACGCCTTTGCGCGACCGTTTCGGCGTTATGCTCAAGCTCGAGCTCTACACGCCCGAGGAGCTTACCACGATAGTTATGCGAAGTGCGGGAATTCTCGGTTTTGATATCACTCCCGACGGTGCTTATGAAATAGCTTCGCGCTCGCGCGGAACTCCCCGTGTTGCCAACCGACTTCTCAAGCGCGTAAGAGATTTTGCTCAGGTCAGCGGAAAGAACGTTATCGACTCGCAGATAGCGAATTTCGCGCTCCAGAGACTTGAGATAGACGCGCTTGGACTTGACAATACCGACAGAAAGATGATGGAGACCATTATCAAATTCTACGGCGGAGGTCCTGTTGGTCTTGAAACGCTTGCCGCAACCGTCGGTGAAGAAGCTATCACGCTTGAGGACGTTTACGAGCCTTATCTTTTGCAGATCGGATTTTTGTCGCGTACACCGCGCGGCAGATGCGTAACGCGCCTTGCTTACGAGCATCTCGGAATTCCCTATCAGATGATGGCTACTCCCAAGCCCGCTGAACAGATGGATTTTTTTGAAAGCGAGCAGTAAAAACATGATATTTCTGACTACCGAGCGACTTGTTCTGCGTTCACTTATTCCGAGCGATGCTGATGTCATGTTCGATTATCGCAACAACGAGATCTGTGCGCGCTATCAACGCGGTCAGGTAAAAACGCTTGAAGAGATACAAAAGCTCGTAGCGGCGCACGAAAATGACCGTATATTTGATGACAGACCGTTTATTATCGCCGTTGCTCTGAAGGAAACCAATGAGATGATAGGTGAGATCGTCGTTATGCCAAACGACGAAGCTATTTCGCTCGGCTACACGTTTTCTTACAGATATCACCGTCAAGGATATGCCTATGAGGCTCTTTCTCAGCTCATTGAGTTGCTTCACGAAGCTTTTCCCGATTGGGAATTTATATGCTTTACAGAGGTAGAAAACACGGCTAGTATAGCCCTGCTAAAAAAGCTTGGTTATATGGATCTCGGGTATATCGAAAAGATCGATTCGCAGATGTTCGGAAAATTTATGAAATAAAAAATGCAGAGATCTTATCTCTGCATTTTTTATTTACTTTGTCATCTTTTCCTGCTTAACCTTGTGGTCGATAACGTGTCTTGAAGCAAGCTCGTTGCGGATATCGTCAAGCGAGATGCCCATTTGGATCATAAGCACCATAACGTGATAAACAAGGTCGGATATCTCGTATATAGTCTCTGCCTTATCGTCAGCCTTGCCCGCAATAATTACCTCTGTGCATTCCTCGCCGACCTTCTTAAGTATCTTATCTATTCCCTTATCGAAAAGGTAGGTAGTATAAGAGCCTTCCTTACGCTCGGTCTTTCTGCCCTCGATCACCTTCATCAATGCTTCAAGCGAGAACTCCGCGCCCTCGCCCTCGTAAACGGGATAATTGAAGCAGGAATCTGTTCCGAGGTGGCAGGCGGGTCCGTCCTTATTTACTACGACGGTGAGCGCGTCCTTATCGCAATCTGCAGTAATGCTTACGATATGCTGTTTGTTGCCCGAAGTCTCGCCCTTTCTCCAAAGCGCCTGACGCGAACGCGACCAAAAGCAAGTAGTTCCCTCTTTCATACTGATCTCAAGACTCTCACGGTTCATATACGCCACTGTGAGAACCTTTTTGGTAACCGCGTCGACTACGACTGCGGGTATAAGTCCTTTTTCATCAAATTTAAGCTCGTCTATTTTTATCATTTCCATTGTATCTTCTCCTTGTCAGATACGCACGTTTATATTTGCGTCTTTGAGTGTTTGTTTAAGTTTTGAAATATCCACCTCTCCGAAGTGGAAGATCGATGCGGCAAGTCCTGCGTCTACCTTGGGAAGCTCCTTAAAAAGCTTAACAAAATCCGCCTCGCAGCCCGCACCGCCAGATGCGATAACAGGTACGTTTACGACGTCACATACCGCGCTGAGCATTTCAAGGTCAAAGCCCTTCTTCACTCCGTCGGTATCTATACTGTTTACGACTATCTCGCCCGCTCCATTGGAGACGCAACGCTTTATCCAAGAGATAGCTTCCATTCCCGTGTCCTCTCTGCCGCCCTTGGCAAATACGCGGAATTCGCCCTCAACGCGCTTTACGTCGACCGACAGAACGACGCATTGATCGCCGTATTTTTTTGCCGCCTCGAGCACGAGCGCGGGATTTTTTATTGCTCCCGAATTTACGCTGACCTTATCCGCGCCGCATTTGAGCACTCGGTCAAAATCGTCGAGCGTATTTATTCCTCCGCCTACTGTGAGCGGAATAAAGACCTTTGAAGCCGCTTCGGTAAGAATATCGGTAAAGAGAGCGCGTCCCTCGGCAGATGCCGTTATATCGTAAAATACGAGCTCGTCAGCACCGCATTTACTGTAGAACTCGGCAAGACTGACGGGCGACGAAACGTCGGCAAGTCCCAAAAAATTGACACCCTTTACCACTCTTCCGTTTTTGACGTCGAGGCAAGGTATAATTCTTTTTGTTATCATATTTTTTCCTCTGTAAGCTTTACTGCCTCGCCAAGATCTATCGCTCCCGTATAGAGCGCCTTTCCGAGTATCGCACCGTACACGTTCATTTTTGTCAGTGCACGTACGTCGCCAAGTGTCGAAACACCGCCCGAGGCAACTATCTTTATCTTAAATTTTTCGCACAGTCCGCGGTACAGTTCAAGATTAGTTCCCGACATCATACCGTCCTTGGATATATCGGTGCATATGACCGTGCCGACACCGATATCTTCAAGCTGTCTGCAAAAATCGTCGCAGGAGACGTTCGATATCTCTGTCCAACCCTTTATTGCGACCATTCCGTCCTTGATGTCAACGCCGACAGCGATACGCTCGCCGTAGCGACTGACCGCCTTCTTTAAAAACTCGGGATCTGTCAATGCCGCCGTACCGAGAATTATTCTGTCTACGCCAATGCCCGCATAGAGATCCACTATCTCCA
>SVSY01000052.1 GCA_015064065.1 Oscillospiraceae bacterium | reverse complement strand
GTTATCGTCTCCGCCGGTGGTGTTATCGTCTCCGCCGGTGGTGTTATCATCTCCGCCGGTGGTGTTATCGTCTCCGCCGGTGGTGTTATCGTCTCCGCCGGTGGTGTTATCATCTCCGTCGGTGGTGTTATCATCTCCGTCGGTGGTGTTGTCGTTGTTATTATTTCCGTTGTTTTCGTTTCCGTTATTATCGTTTCCGTTATTCAACTCACCGTTGTTTGTACCTTCGGTCGACTTTTCCGACTCCTTCGTTTCATCGGTAGCGGCTTCTGTTCCCTTCTCGGTATCGGCAGACTGACTTGCCTTATCGCTGCTCTGTGCAGAAACACTCTCATCAACACACGAAGCCAAAGGAAGTATAAGCATAACGCTTACGATAAACAGTGCTAATCCTCTCTTTAAAAATACTTTTACCATTTTTATATCCTTTCCGGTCAATAGACTTCATAGTGCTCGCACAAAACGTCATAGCGTTCTATGAGCCATTCTCTCATATAGTCTATCTGACCCTTCACGGTAGTGATGTCCACTATCGCAGGAGTATTGGGCCATACAGTTTTGCCCATTATTTTCCATCGTTCAAAATTACGCTCCATAGCCTCGCTGTAAAGCGAATAATAGCTGTCAGCTACAGAACCGTCGGTCGTTGCTTTTTCCAAAACAACCATAAGTGCAGGGCCGACCTCTGCCAAACGGGCACGAAGCAACTCAACAAATTCTTCGTTTCGAAGCAATCTTCTGTACCACGTGCTCGCACAAGCTATCCACGGTTTCCCGAGTTCTTTATGATATTTGGAACTTTCATATTCGAAATCTGTGTAAGGGTAGGTTTCGTAAGCACCTTCCGCATAACATCCGCTAACGTTTCCTGCCCCCTGGTCGAGATCCCAAACCGGTCCTGCGTAAAGCTTGCCGTTCGGAGCTTTATAGAAATATACGCTTCGCCAAAATCCGTCCTTATTTGCGTACAGCTCCTGAATTATATAATGATCTATAAACGAGTCAATATCTATAAGATCACATATAAGATCCCAATCCTCGTTGCTGAGCGCATCAAGACATTGTTCAACGTAATCCTTTATATAGGTCAGATGCACGCTTGCTCTGTAAGCGGGATCGTCGGTCTCGGGATAGTTAATATAGTATGAGCCGTTCGAATCCTTGGACGTTGAGAAACAATCCACGTTCTTGACCATATCAGCCTTGTTATCGTCATTGGTCGCGCCGATCTCAAGAACAAAAGTCATTTTAGAAGGGTCGGAATATATATTCTTATCAAGATCCAACCGTCCCTTACTCACGTCTATCTTGTCGGTAACCATATAGAGTCCGCAGTAGTCTCCGTCAATATACACGTCGATAAACTCGTGCATAACGGTATAATCGAGTCCCGAAAGAACAGATGACATATCGTAAGCTATCATATTGCGGATAAGCGACTTGTCTCCGTAATTTGATATAAAGTTCCAACTCTTTGCTTTATGCCCCGCGCCGAGTATCTCGATCTTTTCATCAAACTTAAGCCTGAAGCCTTTTTTGGGATAACCCCACGAGCTGTTTCCGCGTCCGCGGATCTGTGCACTCACGTTATCAAAGCAGTATTCTTCTTCGGTGTTAGCGAGAGTTACCTTACACTCCTTGTAATTTATCCTATCTGTAACTCCGCCTCCGTCTTTTGTCTTGATCTCGATCGTCGGAACACCCGCAGCCAACGGTTTATACTCGTAAATGAAGGTCTGACCGTGCGAGCAAACGTCATCTACTCGTTTTGCGCCTACGACACCGTCATCCCATTCACCTTCCGTGTAGGCAAGCGGAGGATTTTTCGGTGCCGTGTAGCTAATGGTTTTTTCCACGCTCGCTCTTTTTTCGACAACGTCTATGATCTTTCCGCCCTTGCTAATAGCATATTTTACGGTGAATTTATCATTTACGCTCAGAAAATTCGCAGTTACGGATATATCCTCCCGTACGTCCTTATCCTGACGGACCCTGTCTTTTACACCGTCACTCCAACCGGCAAACACGTATCCGTCTTCGGCAACGGCCTTGACCTCTTTCGTATCTTCACCGTTTTTAACGTACTGCTCGCTCTCCCCGACTATCTTACCGTTTTTAGAAGCTTTATAGATCACCTTACGCAAATTCAACTCTGCCCCAAATTCGCCGAGAGTCTCGCTGTTTTCGCTATAGTCTCCGTTTTTCGTTTCTTCCGTCGGTCTTGATACTTCGTCTTGTGGCGTTTTAGCACACGAGGAGATAAAGATCGTCAGAAGCAAAAAAATACTGATTACTTTTAGAAGCTTCATTAAAATCTCCTGTTCAGGTCGTTACCCCGTAATAGTCACAAAGAACCGCATATCGCTCTATCATCCATTTCCTCATATAGTCTATCTGACCTTTGACAGTCGTGATCTCGACAATGACCTTGGTGTTTGGCCATACTTGTACGCCCATGATCGTCCAGCGTTCAAAGTTACGGTCCATAGCATCACTATACATAGAATAGTAGCTATTGGGGTTAGATCCGTCGGTAGTTGCGCGCTTGAGTACCTTCATCATTATCGGTTCGAACTCTACCAAACGCTGTTTTAACAGCTCTATAAATTCCTCGTTTCTGACCAATCTTCTGTACCACGTATTGCAGCTTGCTATCCACAGCGAGCCCGCTGATTTGTTGTAAGAGGAATTAGCAAACGGAATATCGGTCGTAGGAGTAGTTTCTTTTTCGTACACACCAAACAGATCGGCTACGTTACCGAGACCTTGGTCAAGATCCCAGACCGGACCTGCGTAAAGCTTTCCGTTCGGCTCTTTGTAGAAATGAACGCTTCGCCAGAAACAGTCCTTATTCATATAAAGCTCTTGGATTATATAATAATCAATAAAGGAATCGATGTCTATAAGCTCGCATATCAGCTCCCAATCCTGATTGCTAAGTGCCAGAAGGCATTGGTCGACGTAATCTCTTATATAGGCTAAATGTACTTCGGGAATATACGCAGGATCGTCGGATTCGGGATAGTTCACAAAATACGCCCTGCCCTTATCTCTGCCTGCCGAAAAATAATCCACGTTCTTGATAAGATTAGGTCTGCTGTCATCGTTAGCAGCACCTATCTCAAGGATATACGCCATTTTTGAAGGATCGTCGTATATGGTTTCGTCGAGCTCCACTCTTCCGTCGCCAAGAGCTATCTTATCGGTTATCATAAACAGACCGTAATATTCTCCGTTGAGGTACACGTCGATAAATTTATGTCCGACCGTGTATTTGAGTCCCGACATTTCATCCGACAGATCGTAGCCTATCATATTACGTATCAGCGATTTATCTCCGTAATTTGAAATAAGTATCCAGCTCTTCGCCTTATGCTCGGAGCCAAGCATAGAACGCTTATTGTCAAACTTAAGCTTGATTCCCTTTTTGGGATAGCTCCACGAGCTGTTTCCGCGACCGCGTATCTGTGCGTTGACGTTCTCAAAGCAATCCTCTTCGTCGGTATTGCTGAGCGTGACCTTACAGCTCTTATAGGTTACTCTGTCGGTAACGGTGCTTCCGTCGTCGGTCGTAATTTCAAGCGTAGGCACTCCCAGAGAAAGCGGCTCAACGTTGATAACGTACGTTTCTCCGTCGGAGGCTACCGTATCGTTACGCTCACGTTCCTTCGCTCCGTCATTCCACTCACCGTAGCTATATCCGAGAGCAGGATACGGGGCTGTATATTGAACCGTGTTGCCCGCCATTCCATTGAGCTCTCTTTCCTCAATGATCTTTCCCGACTGTCTTACCTCGTATCTGACCGTGAAGATCGTTCCGACCTTTACAAATACAGGCTCGACAAAGGTATGATCCTGCACGTTTTCGTCACGTCTCGTATCAAGCTTTACTCCGTCGCTCCAGCCCGCAAAAACGTAGCCTTCATTTGCCACCGCCTTGACCTCTGTGGTAGAACCGCCTCTTTCCACAAGCTGCTCAGTCTCACCGACTATCGTTCCGTTCTCAACGTTGGTGTATTCAACGTAATACAAAACGACAGGAGGGTCGTACTCACTGAGATTGCCGCTGCCTTCATCATCCTTGTCGTTATCCTTATCGGTAACGTCAGAGGTGCCACTCTCGGCATCATCGTTCACCGTCTCTTTTATACTAAGATCTTCCTTGTTACCCATATTTGACGTATTTTCCGAACACGAGGACAGGAGCATGATCAAAACTAATATCATACTAAGGATTCTAAAAATTTTCATAGTATCTCCTTTCAAAAGGATCTTTTCAGATCGAGTTTGAGACGCATTCGTTACTCTAATCTATTTGTCTGTCAAGCATATCTACAAGATCTCCTATAACGCCCTCGTCATTAGAGCAAAGGCATCTGTCGCAGATAGCTTTTACGTTATCGTTGGCGTTTGAGGGGCATACAGCCATATCGGCAAGCTTTAGCATTTCGATATCGTTGTCGTAATCTCCGACGCAGATAAGCGTCATATTTTTGTCGAAATGTCTGTCGATAAGCTTCTTTAATCCCTGCGCCTTGGTTATGCCGTGTGGGATCAGCTCTATCATAAAGGATGCCGAGCGGGTAACTCCCACCGTATCCGAATATTTCTCTTTAAGTAAGGGATAAAGCTCATCTATGCACTCGTCAGAGGCAAGTATGTTAGCTTTATAAAGGTCAAGCTCATTCCAACGTTCAAAGGGCAATATGCGCTTATCCATAAAATCAGGCAAACGCTCATACTCTCGTCTTGCTATGGGATTTATTATATCGGCAACCGCAAACCCGTCGGGGAAAGTGGCTCTAATTCCTATCGAAGCATCAAATTCCTTGGCATATCGCAATATCTCCACAGTCTCGTCGCTGTCAAGAAAATGCTCTTCGACCGCTTTATTTGCGCTAAAATCATATATACAAGTGCCGTTTCCCATCACCGCGGGCATATTTATATATTTCTGCGGCTCGGGTACAGGCTTTTTTATAAACAACGGCAAGCGTCCCGTAGCGAAGGTAAAATGACCGCCGTTCTCACAAAAGTATTTTACTCTTTCCGTATTTCTGTCAAGAAGGTATTGCTTCGTACCGAAAAACGTACCGTCAAGGTCGCTCGCGATAACTATATTTTCAAATTTTTTCATTAAGTCTCATTCACTTTCTGCTCTCAGAATAGAAAGCAACTTCTCAAAATTCTCGGGAAGCGGAGCGCAAAACTCCATTTTTTCACGCGTCTTCGGGTGAGTGAGTATAAGCTCAGATGCAAAAAGGCACTGTCCGCATATATGCGACTTATGTTTGTTTTCAAACGGCGTGGGATTTGAAGAATAGACTCCGTCACCCATCAACGAGTGCCCCAAGGACGCCATATGCACTCTGATCTGATGCGTTCTTCCCGTCTCGAGTCTGCATTCGATATGCGTAAATGCACCGAAGCGCTCAAGCACTCTCCAATGCGTTATCGCTTCTCTGCTCTTATATTCGTCCGAGCGTATTACCGCCATCTTCTTTCGGTCGACGGGGTGTCTGCCTATAGGTGCATCGACTGTTCCGCTGTCCTCCTTGAAATTTCCTCTGACGATAGCGTGATATATACGCTCAACTCGGTGGTATTTTATCTCCTCTGCCAAGAACAGATGCGCTTCGTCGTTTTTTGCCACGACTAAAAGTCCGCCCGTGTCTTTATCTATTCTGTGCACTATTCCGGGTCTTATGACTCCGCCTATTCCCGACAGTCTGTCCTTACAGTGATATAGCAGAGCGTTGACCAACGTTCCGCTCGGATTTCCGGGAGCCGGGTGCACCACCATTCCCTCGGGTTTGTTTACGACGATGATGTCATCGTCCTCGTAGATCACGTCGATCGGTATGTTTTCGGGCTGTGCGTCACTCGGCTCGGGCTCGGGAAGCTCTACGCAAAACACGTCACCGCGGCGCACCTTATAATTCTTCGCAACAGCTCTTTCGTTGCCCTCAAGCCTTACGTCTCCGCTCTCTATAAGCCTTACCGCCGCGGAGCGAGTAAGCTCGGAATTCTCACAAATAAAAACGTCGACACGCTTTCCGGCATCGCTCTCGGTCGACACAAGGCGCAACAGAGAGTCGGCGGCGCTTAGCGTGTCGTCGGCATATTCGGTTATAAGAATTTTTTTATTTTCCATAACGGTATCTCCGAATATATCCCTGCGTTTAGTTGCCGTTATCCTCGCTCTGAGTAATATCGGCATTCTGCCCTATTGCCGCCTGCCTTTTGGCAAGCTTTTCTGCTTTGGATTCTTCAATCATCGAAATGATACACCACAGTATCAGCAGACCCGCGCCTATACAAACAAAGCTATCGGCAACGTTGAATATAGCATTCCATATATCCGGAAAAGCGTAAAAATCAATAAAGTCGACCACGACCTTCTCTCCCTCGAATATCTCTCCGGTTCGAAGCGTTCGGTCCATCATATTTCCAATTCCGCCTCCCACTATCATAGATATGGCGGTGCAAGCGAGCTTGCTCTTTGGCTTGAAAACGAAGAGATATATGCAAAGTCCGACTATTCCGACGATCGACGCTATCATAAACACCCATCTGTGCTCGTCGAAGCTGCCGAACGCCGCTCCTCTGTTTTCTGAATACTTAAATCTGAAAATACCCTCGATTATAACGAAGGGAGTATTTCTGTCCAAGAATGCTACGACAAGCATCTTAGATACCTGGTCGAGCAGGACCACTCCCGCTATTATCAAAATCCAAACGATCACAACGTCTCCGTTCTGCCTTTCGGCATATCACAAAAATTTCTGTGCCGAGATCCGATATCTTCCTCTTTTTGTCTGTCCCTCTATCGACAGCACGCGGAATTTACCGTATCCGCGAACCGATATCAGCGCAGGAGGAACGACCTCTTTATCGGGTCTCGTTTCTTTTTCGTAGTCGATCTCGCAAAGCTCCGACACTACGCACGCACGCGCGCGCTCGCGCGCGAGATTACAAAGCGCGGCAACAACACAATCAAGTCTTGCCGACGCTACCGTATCGCTTATCTGTGCATATCTGCGTTCGGGCAGAGCCATCTCCCCGACTTGCAATATTGCACACTTTATTCTGTCATGACCGACCTCGTGCCACTCGTTGACGAGAAAATCGGCTATCTTGATATCACAAAATACCGTCGCCGAGAGCTCCTCGGTAACGATTATATCGCCTATTACGCTTCTTTCTACGCCAAGCCCCAAAAGCGAACCCATAAAGTCTCGGTGCGAAAGCTTACAAAATCCGCTTCCCTTTGCACAAACGGCACATATCCCCGTCTCTTCTCCGTATTCGCCAAGCGATCCCGCTTCTTCTATTCCCTCCATATACTCGGGAAGGACGTACAGCCTTTTTCGCTCGGCATCGCGGTATCCGCCGTACTCTAAAAAGGCAGTGCCCGAGCGCGAAAGATAGGCTTTTGCATAGTGAAGCTCTCTTGGAGACAAAAACGCGCTTATCCCAATCTCCCCACGGACAGCGCGCTTTTTCATATCTTCAAGTCTCGCATAAAGCTCGTCGAACTCTTTTATATCTCTCATAGTTAAAGTGAGTTATGCCAATACGATCAAAAGCACTGACAGCAACAGATATGTGAAGAAAAACGCCATATCTATCGGCAGATCCTGAAACCAATTGAAGTATATAAAAAGTCTCCTTACGGGCAAAATAATTGGTTCTGTGATTGTATACAAAAAATTTTCAAATGCGTTTGATTCCATGGGAAACCACGACATTATAGCTCTTATCAGCATTGCAAGCTGCAACACGGAAAGTGCTATTACCACCGTATTTTGAAGAATCGTAAACACAAAATACAAGTCCTAAGACCTCCTTAACGGTTAAAAAATAGCGCAAAAAGTCCTCCGAGGCATCGGTCTCGGTCTATCAGTGTGGTCTATCAGTCCTCAGACGTGCCGACCATAGCCTCGATGCTGCTGACATCGACGTTTTTGGGGGCAACGACAAGGGTAGTCTTTCCTACCTTGGTCATCATTCCGCCAACTACCTGAAGTGCACCCTTGATGTAGTCAAGAATACGGATAGCAAGCTCTCTGCCGATACCGTCCATATTGATGAGCACAGTATTTCCGTTCATAAGGAATTCGGTTATTTCCCTTGCGTCGTCATACGACTTGGGAGTAATTATCTTAAGCGAAACGGGATTTGTGTTGACAACGGGTGCAGGCTCGGGCTCTACGGGTGCTACGGGCGCTTGAATATCGTCTTCAAACTCCTCGGTCTCTTCTTCGTCAGCGTATCCGTCGAAGCCGTCCATAACGTCGTCATCCTCAAAAGAGTACTTATTCTTCTTGGTAAAGTTAAACATAATTCCCTCCGTGTATATAAATATAAATTATTTCATAAAAAGACGTCTTCCTATCCTTACTATGTCCGAGCCGCACGCAATAGCCTCTTCAAAGCTGTCGCTCATTCCCATAGAGATGATAGGTCTACCTATATTATGCAATTTTTTTGTCCAAATGTCAAGAACTTGAGCGTAAGTTTGTTGAAAATATTTCAAATAATCCTCTTTTTTTTCGCATTTTGGTGCCATCGTCATAAATCCGCGCTGTCTTACGTGCTCAAGCGCCGCAATTTTTTGACAAAGCTCCTCTGCCTCATTCGGCATTACCCCGCTCTTGTTTTCTTCCTCTCCGCTGTTTATCTCAACGAGTATATCCATCACTATACCGTGTTTTGCCGCCTGCTTATCTATCTCTGCCGCAAGCTTGAAGGAATCTACCGAATGTATCATCTTGACCTTATCGATGATATATTTGACCTTATTGGTCTGCAGCGTTCCGATAAAATGAAACTCCAAGCCTTCGCAATCAACAGCCTCAAGATGTGCAAGCATCTGCTGAACTCGGTTCTCACCTACCTGCCTGACTCCGCATTTCCGATAGAGATATTCTATCTCCTCGGGCTCTGCATATTTTACCGCCGCAAGCATCGTGATCGGCTCGTCGCGTCCCGCAGCTATGCGCGCCTCTTCTATTTTTGCCAGAACCTCACTGAGATTACGTTCGATATATTCAAAATCCATTATTCAACTATCCTTCCGTCAAACAGATTTTTTCCGTTGGTAATGATAAGCTCGTTCGATCCGAGATAATAATACCGTCCGTCGCTATCATCTCTCTCTGCGACGAGAAAATAATCTGCTCCCTTGTAGATTATATCTATCCTTCTGAAGTGTGCAACACTTCCCCTCAGCACGTAAACACCCGTCACGCCGCCGACCTTATATACGGCAGAATGCGGAACGTATATGCCGCTTACCGCCGAGCGCTCTATCTGCGCCGTCATACAGCGTTCAAAGTTAAAATTATCCGGCAATTTATTGCAGGCAAATACCATCAGCACACTTTTCTGCTCGTAAGCAAGAACTCTTTTTTCAAGGACCATAGAAAAGGTGGTGTTGTTGTTTTCAGGAAAATTCACGTTGTATTCCTGACCCTCCAAAAAGCCCTCTGCTTCTTTTGGGTCAAGCGGAAGCACGAACTTCCAATTGCTATCGTCGGCAAGCTTTCCGAACGCTCCGCTCATATGCAGCACCGACTCATTATCCTTTATCTGCGTAAGACTGTAAAAGGTCTCTGCATCAAGAGAATTTGCGGCGTCTATACTGAAATTTGCTTCATAGCCGTCTACCGCCGAGTAAAAGTATCCGCTTTTATTCGAATACATCTGCTCGCAGTCGCCCGAAAAAAAGCTTTCTCGCTCTGCTCTCAGAGCATCGAGCAATTCTAATACCGATTCATCACCGTCGCTCACGGCTCTTATTCTGCTGAGCACGAGCATCATTTTTTCAATTTGATAGTCAAGCTCGCCCGCTTCTCCCGAAGCTAACAGGCGGGTAAGTGTAAAATAGGTATCGTCAGCTTCTTTTCTGAGCGCAGACAGGTCTACCGATGACACGTTACTTCCGGAGCACTGCTCGAGAAGTGCTATCTGCTCGTCTATCATTGCTATAACACCTCTGACGTCGGCAGATGCGTCTTTGGTATAGACGTTTGCAAGCGTCTGTCCCGCAGATACCTTCTGCCCGTCACCGACGAAATAGTCTACAACTCCGCCACTTGACGAATAGAGCACCGTCTCGTCTCTGAAAACGTATCCGTCGCCGCCGACGGTAACGCTCTCGGTAGTGACACCCGAAACTATAGTACGCAGCTCCTCCTGAGTAAAAAAGGATATCAGATGATACGCGGTATAAACGACCGCGACCGCAAAAACGAGTCCGACGGAAAGTCTTGACCAGAATGCACTGTTTCTTTTCTTTTTCGCCATACAATGCCCTCCGTTAGCTTTCCTATACTTCACCGTCTATATTTTACCACAAAATCGTCAAAGTGAAAAGAGGTTCTGCGCATTATTTACAATCTCTTCAAATCTTTTTATAGAGCCGCCGCAGTCAACCTCCAACGGAACGGCATATTTTTTTGCCGAAAACCAGGTTATCTGCCTTTTTGCATAGCGGCGCGTGGAGGTCTTCAGATCTGTTATAGCCATCTCAAGAGTCTTCTCTCCCTTGAAATATCCGAGCAACTCCTTATAGCCTATCGCCTGAGCAGCCGTTCCGTTTTTTTCAAAGACGCCTTCATTCATAAGCTTCTCCGTTTCAAAAAGGAGTCCCTCGCGTATCATCTCATCAACGCGCTTCTCTATTCTTGAATAAAGTATCTCTCTGTCAGAATAAGAGAGCCACAAAACGTTTGCATCATACTTCGGCTCAAGCTCCCTTGACGCTCTGTCGAGCTCGGATTTGGGCACGCCGCAGGAATAGTATATCTCGAGTGCGCGTATCACGCGCTTAACGTTGTTGGGGTGTATCTCCGCCGCGCTTTCGGGGTCTACTGACGCAAGCTCTCGATGTATAGCTTGGACTCCATCGCGCTCTGCTCTTTCGGTAAGCATAGCTCGGATATCCGAGGTATCTTTTACCTCTGCCGAATTTCCGCCCCGCAGGAGCGCGTCAAGATAAAGTCCCGTTCCGCCGCAAACTATCGGTATTTTACCACGCGAAGCGCAGTCCTCTATCGCCTTTGATGCGAGTTCCACATAGTCCTCGCTTGAAAAAGAAACGTCGGGCTCGACCACGTCGATAAGATGGTGTCTGACCGCTCTTTGCTCGTCCGCGGTCGGCTTTGCCGTTCCTATATCCATTCTTTTGTACACCTGCATAGAATCGCAGGAGATTATCTCTCCGCCGTGACGTTTGGCAAGCTCGAGCGCAAGTGCGCTCTTCCCGCTCGCAGTAGGTCCTACCACGGCAAAAATCTTTATTTTTTCAGTCATTTTCTTTTGCTCAAAAATGTCCGCCGTCTATTTCGGCAGCATTCTTTCCGTGTATTATTACGCTTTTGTCCTCGGGAACGTACTCATCGGGGAAACGGATCATAACGTTCGCCGATTCAAGACGCGACTGAAGCTCGCGTATCGGCACTGCGGCAACGTCGACCTTCTTTTCTATTGCAAGCGAAGCCGCTTCTCCTGCCGCCTGACCGGTAAGTATCGCAGGCGGAATTACTCTTAGCACGTCCCAGCCGTATCCCGTTGCCGACGCAGAGCGTCCCGCGGTGAGAATATTGGGAACGTCACGGCGGCAAAGCGTTCCGTAACGCACCTCAAAAAGATGGTCGCGGTGGTCGAAATCGTTTATCGCACATATCGAATCATCGTAATGCTTATACGCATCGTGTACCGTCAGCGTAGAATCTCCTACGATACACGCGGTAGTTCTGAACTGCGGCATAGTTGGTATCATAGCTATGTCGCGTTCCCTTCTCTTGTCTGCACTCGCTTTAAGCTTGTCCAGAACGATAAGCTGATTTCGCAGGAGATAGTCGTTGACCTCATCAACACTAAGTCCCGACCAACGCGGTACGTCAGACGGCTGTCCGTCGCCGTAAAGATTTATTCCTCCGCCCGAAAGACCCGAATAAAGCTTTGCTATATCCCGAGCCTCAAGTGCGGTCTTGCAACCGTCGAGAGTTATCATTTTTGTGCAATAGGTGAAGAAATTCTCTCCCTTTCTTATCGGAACACCCGCGGCACGCAGAAGGTCCGCGTCTCCCGTGGTGTCGATAAGCACCTTACATTCGTACAGTTCAAGTCCCGACTTGCTCTCGGTAACTACGCCGCAGCATCTGTCGCCGTCGAGCACGGGCTCAACTCCTATGCAATCAAAAAGGATATCAACTCCAACGGATACCATATCTGAAGCAAGCTGATACGCAAATATATAGGGCGAGTAGCGCTGAACGTAGCGCACCTCGGTGTATTCGGCAGGCTCACCGTTTTTCCAAGGCTCAGGGATAGTATCGTATCCGTAGAGCGCGCTGTCGCGAAGCCATTTTTCCGCAAGTCCGAATATTATCTGCTTTCCGCGTCCGTTGCACATCGGAACGAACAAATTTATAAGTCCCGTCGTCGCAAGACCACCGAGTATAGTGGTCTTTTCAAGCAAAAGCACCGAGCTTCCGCGCTTTGCCGCGGAATATGCAGCCGCTGCACCGGCTACTCCGCCGCCGCAGACGATAACGTCGTATTTCTTTTTTACGTCAAGCTTTTTGGTAAAGATATAAGATTCCATATGTACTCCTTTTTATCCAAACAAGGTCGTTTTACGGGCAACAACATAAAAATGAATGATGAATGATGAATAATTTCAGTTGATTTTCGCCACAGCGAAAATCTTCATTAACTTTTCATTATTCATCAGCGAAGCGACTTCATTTTCATTCTTCATTTTTTGTTCTATCAGCATCGCGTCTACGATGTTAATGCTATATAAGATTTTACCAATTGGCTATGTTGCACAAACATCGTGGAATTTCTTCCGTAGGGGCGTTCTGCGAACGCCCGCGGGCGAACACAGTTCGCCCCTACCGTGAAAAATGTATTTTATTCTATAAGCATCGCGTCGCCGAAAGAGAAAAAGCGATACTCTTCTTCTACGGCGAGCTTGTAATTCGACATCATCTTCTCCTTGTCGTAGAACGCCGAAACGAGCATAAGCAGAGTACTTTCGGGAAGGTGAAAATTGGTTATAAGCGCATCTACCGCTTTAAAGCGATATCCGGGGTATATAAATATTCCCGTATCTCCCGACATCGCGGGTATATGACCGTCTTCTTCTGCTACACTCTCGATAGTTCGGCAAGAAGTAGTTCCGACGCATATAAGACGGCCGCCGTTTGCCTTTGCTTGATTTATAATCTCTGCGCTCTCTTTTGAAACGCTGAAAAATTCGGTGTGCATAATATGCTCGTCGACGCGCTCAGCCTTTACGGGACGGAAAGTTCCAAGTCCCACGTGAAGCATTACGGGAGCTATTTTAACGCCTTTTGCTTTTATACGCTCAAGCAGCTCGGGAGTAAAATGCAGACCCGCCGTAGGCGCTGCCGCCGAGCCCTCTTCTCTCGCATAAACCGTCTGATAGCGCGAACTATCCTCAAGTCTCTCGGTTATATAAGGCGGCAGAGGCATCATTCCTACGACCGATAAAACGTCGTAAATGTTCGCGTATTTTTCCTTATCGTATTCAAATTTTATTATTCTGTTTCCCTCCTCGACGATGTCGATCACCTCACCGCGAAGCATTCCTCCGCCGAATACCGAACGCGAGCCAATGCGCGCACGCTTACCGGGCTTAACAAGGCACTCCCACGTATCAAGCTCGTGCTGACGAAGCAACAGCAGCTCTAAAAGTGCCTCTTCTCTGCCCTCGGCGTGTCCGTAGAGACGTGCGGGAATGACCTTTGAGTCGTTTATAACGAGAACGTCACCCTCGTTCAAATAGTCGATAACGTCGTAAAAATGCTTGTGCGTGACCTCGCCGCTCTTGCGATCGATGACCATAAGTCGAGAGCTGTCGCGCTTTTCCATCGGGTGCTGCGCGATAAGCCGCTCGGGAAGCTCGTAATAAAAGTCTGATGTTTTGAGGTCCGTCGGTTTCTTTTCATTTACAATAGTCATAGGCAGTCCTTTTTATGTGAAAATATTAACTGTAATTTTGCAAAAGTTATTGACAGAAGCAAAAAGATATGTTATTATATTCGGTGGATACATATAATAACGATAGAGGTGCATTTTGCAACTGCCGCACGGTGACGGTCGCCGAGACCGCTTGAGCCGTTCGCGCAAGGGCAAGATGCCGAAGATACGGCGCGTCGGCAACGTCGTTTCTGGTTTGGCGATACACAGTCGCCCGACTGTCATCAATTTAAAAATTTGATGGAGAGCTATCTGTTAATTGTTGACTGTAACTCGGGGAAAACTCTCCCCTATATTATAGTACAATTTCAGCTGGTTTTCAACCGGTTTTTTTGTTTTTTATATGAATTCTTTCAAATTTTTAGTTTTTTCAGAAAGGAAGCATTCAATTATGAGCAAGTACAAGCAGAGCGTATTTACAGGTGCGGCAACCGCAATAATCACACCCTTCAAGCAGGGTAAGATAGACAAGGACAGCTTTGGCAAGATCATTGAAGATCAGATAAAGGGCGGCATCGACGCTATCGTCGTTGCCGGTACTACGGGCGAGGCGGCAACGCTTACGCACGAGGAGCATATGGACTGTATGAAGTACGTCGTCGACACGGTAGCAGGTCGTGTTCCCGTAATTGCGGGCACGGGTTCTAACGACACAGCATACGGAATAGAGCTTTCGCAGTATGCCTGCGAGATAGGTGCAGATGCGCTCCTTCTCGTTACTCCATATTACAACAAGGCTACCCCCAAGGGACTTATTAAGAATTTCCTTGAGACCGCCGATAAGACCACGAAGCCTATCATTCTTTACAACGTTCCCTCGCGTACGGGCTGTAACATCACTCTCCCCGTATACAAGGAGCTTGCAAAGCACGAAAGAATAGTTGCTGTCAAGGAAGCTTCGGGTAATATGAGCGCGATAGCCGAGCTTATCGCGGAGTGCGGCGATTACCTCGACGTTTACTCGGGCAACGACGACCAGATAGTTCCCATCATGTCTCTTGGCGGTAAGGGCGTTATCTCGGTGCTCTCAAACCTCGTTCCCAAGCAAACGCACGATATGGTACAGTTCTGCCTTGATAACAGATACACCGAGGCGGCAAAGCTTCAGCTCGACTACCTCAAGCTTATCAATTCACTCTTCTGCGAGGTAAATCCCGTTCCGATAAAGACGGCTATGGCAGAAATGGGACTTTGCGACATAGAGATGCGTCTCCCTCTTTGCGAGATGGAAGACGCAAACAAGGCAAAGCTCGTAGCGGCACTCAAGCAGTACGGGCTTCTCTGATACCGCATTTTAACGTTCAAAAGGAAGGATACCTATGACTAACATAATTCTCTCGGGTTGCGGCGGAAGAATGGGCAAGGCTATCGCGGCGGCACTCACGGGCGACGCTATGATAATTGCGGGTGTCGACGTCAACGCCTCGGCTCTCTCGGCACAGTTTCCGATATACGAAAACATAAACGATTTTCCCGGAAAAGCCGACGTCATAATCGATTTTTCGCATCATTCGGCTCTTCCCTCTTTGCTTGACTATGCAAAGAAGACCAAGACCCCTCTCGTAGTTGCGACCACAGGGCACACCGACGACGAGCTTGCTCTTATGC
>SVSY01000051.1 GCA_015064065.1 Oscillospiraceae bacterium | reverse complement strand
AGCTTCTCAAAGTCTTCAAGCACATACACATGGAAAAGCCGGGCGGACTTTCGCTTGAAGACTTTGAGAAGCTCATCGCTACGGTAAAGAATAACGGCACGGTATTCCACACGGGATATATGTACAGATACAATCCCATAGTGCAGGATATGCTCGCAAGAGTGCGCGCGGGCGAGATAGGCGACGTGATATGCGTCGAAGCGCAGATGAACTGCAGACACGGCAGAGATACTGTCGAATGGCTCTCAAAATACGAGGGCGGAATGATGTTTTACCTCGGCTGTCATATGGTGGACCTCGTTATGCTCTTCTGCGGCGTGCCGAAGCGGGTAATACCCTTCAACAAGTCGACGGGAAGATTTGAGAGCGTTGAGTCGAAGGACTTTTCAATGGCTGTGCTTGAGTATGAGCGAGGCGTGTCTATAGTCAAGACCTGCGACGCGGAAAAGGGCGGTTTTTCAAGACGTCAGCTCGTTATCACGGGTACAAAGGGTAGATTTATGATAGAGCCTTTGGAGGTCACGATCAAATATCCTTTGCAATACACCGAGTACAACGAGTGCCTGTGCGAAGATTGGGGCGCTAAACCCGAAACGAAGAGAAGCGTCGATCACGACAGATACAGCACTATGCTGAGCTCGTTTGCAAAGATGGTCGCAGACGAGATGGAAAACCCCATAACCTACGACTACGAGCTCGAGCTTTTCAGAACTCTTAAAAAATGCTGTCAGTGAGGTGAGATATGAAAGCAATACTTGTAAATGAAGATAAAAGTCTGCGCTATGACGACGTTCCCGACCCGATAATAAAGAGTGACGAGGTGCTCGTCAAGATAGAAGCAGCAGCACTCAACCGCGCAGATCTTATGCAAAGAGAGGGCGATTATCCGCCCCCTGCAGGTTGCCCCGAGTGGATGGGACTTGAGGTCGCGGGCGAGATAGTTGAGATAGGCACCGAGGCGTCTAAATGCTCGGACTGGAAAATGGGCGACAAGGTGTGCGCGCTGCTCGGTGGAGGAGGATATGCCGAATACGTGGCTGTCAAGTACGATATGCTTATGCCCGTACCGAAAAATTGTACCATGGTCGAGGCGGCGGCGATACCCGAGGCATTTGCAACGGCGTATCTTAACCTCTTTATTGAAGGAAATATCAAAGAGGGAAATACGCTTCTGATGAACGCCGGTGCGTCGGGTCTTGCAAGCGTTATAATCCCTATGGCAAAGGCATTTGGTGTCAGAGTTATTACTACGGTGCTTTCCGACGAGATAGCAAAGGGAATATCGCACCTCGGTGCTGACAGAGTGGTGGTCACGACCAAAGAGGACATCTCGCTCGTGCTCAAGGAGGAGCTTGAAGCGGGACATTCGGTCGACGTTGCTATAGACTGCCTTGGCGGCGAGATAATGGGCAAGTGTATACATTATCTTACGCACGGCGCAAGATGGATAATGATAGCCGCACTTGCGGGTAGGGTGACCGAGATAGACCTCAAGAATATCTACGTTCGAAACGTAAGGATAATAGGAAGCACTCTCCGCTCCCGTGCGCCGAGTGTCAAAGCAGAGATACTTGCAGGTATCGTGCGCGACGTTTATCCGAAGATAGAGGCAGGCCTTGTCAAGCCGACTATCCACGCAGTACTTCCTATCGAAAAGGCAGAGGAAGCGCAGGATATACTTTATCAGGGAAGAAATATCGGCAAGGTCGTATTGACTGTGTCGTAAAAATCAAAAATGGACTGCCCCGTTCAGCGCAGAGAAAAACTGATTCTTGCGTTTGAATGAGACAGTCCTTATTTTTTATATTTTAAGCTTACGATAACTCCCTTGATCAAAGATACTCCGTTTAACCTTCTTTATCCGCCAAATTGCAGAATTCTTTTATAAGAGCTATCTCCTTTGGGTCGTAGGGGCGGTGGTTGGGTCGGTAGAGGTCGTGAAACCATTTGGTAAAGTCCACGCCCTCCGCGTTGCCGCTTTCGTAGCTTTTCCAAGTGCCCTCCCAAGGCTCGTAGGTCTGATATTTTCCCGCGACAAATCCCCAATTGTAGCAGCCTATTTTTTCAAGATAGAACAGAGGAAAGAGCGAAAATACGTCATTGTGAAGACATCTTCCGAGCCATTCCGTATTGATAATAGGTCGCTCTTCCTTTTTTAAGGTTTTTATTATTTTGACGTTTTCTGTGTACGGACCGTAAGAGTGATAAGAGATGACGTCTGAATTTTGCAGCATATAATCGTTGAGGGTTTTTTGGTCGGGGTCCTTCGAATAAAAATTCCAAAGACCGCAGGTCAGCGGTTGTGCGGGGTCTATTTCGCGAAGCAGAGAAAACATCTTTTTCAGAATTGGCAGAGTTACCGACTGCCTTTTGCTGTTACCCGGCTCATTATAGACGTCCCAGATGCAGATACGGCTGTCGTTTTTGTATTTCGTGACTATCTCGCGCACCATATTGAAATACTCTTCACGCAGAACGGGATCGTCAAAAAAGGGATGCGGAGAAATGCCCGACAGAACGCCGTGCTGTGAGTTTTTTCGTCCCCCGTGATAGCCTATATCGTAGGGTTGCTCGCCGAGAGTGGTCATACGCCATGTCTCCGACGCGGGAGGCATACAGTCGTTAGCAAGGACTATCATACAAGAAATACCGTATTTGTCGCAAAGAGAGATATAGCGTTCAAAACGTTCCATAAATCCGTCGTGCTCGAGCTTCCACACGATAAATTCGGGAATGAGTCTTACGCTGTTAAATCCCGTATTGCGCATAAGAGCAAGCTCTGCTTCGGTAGTCTTAAAGCGTTCTTCAAAGCCGTGCTCCTGCCATTGATCCGTACGGTTAGCACAGTCGGCGCTCATATAGTTGCATCCACGAAGCCAAGCGCGAGAGTTATACCATTCCCAAGCTTTTTCTTTATTCCATCTCATAATATTATCTCCTTTGATCATTTGTATTTTTATTTTATCACTCAAAATATTGACAATCAAGCAAAAAAGTATTATAATGCTACCAAAAGGTTAGGTGATGGGATGGAATATCAAAACGAGAATTTCAACGGTGAATACGATTTTCGAAGCAGATATCACCGCGATTGGAAAATGGGGGCAAATCTGCACGAATACAGCGAGCTGCTGTATTGCAAAAGCGGAGAAGCATACGCTATCGTAAACGGAAATAAAATACTTTTAAAGGAAAAGCAATTTATATGGATACCTCCGAACTACATCCATCAATATGAATGCGAGGGATCCGAGGTGGTTTGCGCGGTGTTTTCAAACGATTTTGTACCGCTTTTTTTCAGGGCGCAGGAGGGCAGATATTTTTGTGTGTCGGCTCTTGATTCCGAGGAGACATCCGTATTTTTGGAGGGGCTTTACCGTCTTGATAAAAAAGACAGCTGTAAGATATGCGGATATTTAAATCTTATATGCGACAAGGTCTTAAAAAACGCGAGCTTTGAGGCAGAGCGTCATACCGACGGAATACTTTACCAGAAGGTTATTTCATACATTTCCGAACACTATACAGACGATATCGGACTTTGCGACGTTGCACGGGAATTTGGATACAATAAAAAATATCTTTCGCACACACTTCACGAGTTGACTGGAATACATTTCAGACAGCTTTTGAACTTTTACAGAATAGAGCGAGCAAAGAAGCTTTTGACGGCAGATAAGTGCAGCGACGTGACAGAGGTGGCGATGAAAAGCGGCTTTGGCTCGATCAATACCTTCCATAGAACCTTTAAAGATTCTACAGGAATGACACCGAATGAATACAGAAGGAAAAGGACTAAGTAAAGGAGCAGGGTATGCAGATAATCGAGAACAGAATATCGACCGATTTTTGCGGTGAGAAATGCTACGTGCACGCGCGAGGTCTGGTATTGCCGAGCGGCTTTGCAATAATGACCATGCAAAAGCTTGAGCTTTCGGGCTGTGACGTTTTTTACGGGATTGAAATGAGAAAGAGTACAGACGGTGCAAAGAGCTTTGGTGCGCCGGTGGCATGCGAGCATCTGCGCCGTGTATATCTGGATGACGGAACGAGCTACGTTATGAGTGACGCTACGCCGTTTTATCACTCAAAGAGCGGAAAGATAATTTTAACAGGACATAAGGTCTGGTACGGAGAAGATAACAAGCTTTTGCGTGAGGCGCGACCGCGAGCACCGCTCTATGCGGTATACAATGAGGAACTCGGAGATTTTGATGCTTTTCGCGAAATAGAAATGCCCGAGACCGAGAACGATGAGTATTTTTCGGGCGGTGCGGGGTGTGCGCAGATAGTAGAGCTTGAAAACGGAGAATTGCTCGTGCCGATCTACTATAAGGAGCGAAAGCACGCCGCCGACCCAAGAGCCTGTGCCGCGGCTGTAGTTGCTCGTTGTTCTTTTGACGGCGAGACGGTGAAGCTCATTGAGCTTGGAGATACGCTTCGCACCGACGTGCCGCGCGGATTTGGCGAGCCGTCATTGATAGCATACAAAGGAGAATATTTCCTCGCGCTCCGAAACGATGTGACGGGATTTCTCTCAAAGAGCCGCGACGGACTGCATTTTTGTCAGCCGGAGAAGCTCTGCTTTGATGACGGCGAAGATCTCGGTAACTACAACACTCAACAGCATTGGCTGACGGGCGGAGGAAAGCTTTGGCTCGTTTATACGCGAAGAGCGGGGAACAACGACCATATGTTCAGACACAGAGCACCGCTCTTTATTGCTGAGGTCGACCCCGAGCGTCTCTGCGTGATACGCTCCACCGAAAAAATAGCGGTAGAAGAACGCGGCGCGCGTCTTGGAAACTTTGGCGCTCAATCCTATTCCGACTCGGAAGGCTACATTTTTGTATCCGAATGGATGCAAAACGACCCGCACGGCTGGCAGAAGTGCGCAGAGCGCGGAAGCGATAACAGTATTTTCGTGCAGAAAGTGTTGTTTTAAACGTTTGAATAACAAAAGCCAATATCACGTGAGTGATATTGGCTTTTTATTATAAGGATATGATAATTATTTCTTGGCAAAAACGCCGTATATCAGCGGCAGATAGCGGTCACTGTCCGAGGTAAATTCTACTCTCAGGATATTTTCCGCGGAGTCGGGTTTTATATCCAGACGGTTCATTACGTATATTTCGAAATTCTTTTCGTAGCCGAAAAGGGCAAATCTCTTAGCTTCTTCTGCCAATGGGTCTATCCTTGATGAGCCGTTGAGCGCGAATACGGTCGTGAAATGAATACCGTTTTTCAAGGAGAAGGATCGCGAGCTGCCGCTTTCATATACGATTTTCATTTTGCAGACCTCTTCTCCGTAGCGATTGCCGAGGGGGTATCCGTTAGTCAGCGAGGTCAGACCCACGACCGATATCTCACGTGCCGCAGAGCCGCACTCAAATACAGTCGCTTTATCGCGCGTCACTACGCACGGAACGTCAAACAAGTGAGGCACGTCGGTCAGCACAGGACCGTGAACGATGTTCCTTTTTCGCATAGTTCCTTTGCCTGCTTCCTCTTTTCTTGTGCGCTCAAGCGCTTCTGCGAAGCGGTCTTGCTTTAGAGCGGCAAGAGGAGAATAGTCGGTGAACTCATCAAACGCTTCCGCTCTTTCATACCAGAAGAGGTCGGTGCTTTCGGCGTATTTCTTGTCAAAAAGTTTTAGACCTTGACAGAAGGCATTAAATATGGGCGTTGGTTTTCTGTACTTGTTCACAAGTCCTTCGCGGAGCACGCCGTCGATGCAGGCGGGTCTTCCTCTGTTAAAGTCGTTCAGCTCGGCAAAGAACCAGAAAAAAGCTCCTGCAAGCGCACCGTTCTCCGAGGCGTTGATATAGAGGCCGCGCATATTTTCCATAAAATCGAGGAGCAGATGGGGATTGTCGTACACGTGGTATCCGCCCCATTCCGTGAAAAGCAGAGGCTTATCGCAAAGGATAGCTGCGCTTGCTTGGGCTCTTGCGAAGGTGTCCGAATAAGGATGCATAGTGTAAAAATCAAATCCGCACTTATTGTAATATAGCAGAGTTTCCTCGTTGCTCATACAGTTTGCTCCGGATACCATACGGGTCGGGTCGTTCTTGCGGCAGATCTCGGCGCTTTCTATCAAAAAGCGCTCGGTGAACCTACATTCGTTAAAGCAGAGCCAAAACGCGACCGACACGTGATTTCTGTCGCGCAGAATAGTCCTTCGGAGGACCTCCTTGCTACCCTCTGCAATTTCTTTGTTAGCGGTATCTGACCACCACAGTCCCGGTTCTTCGGAGACCATAAGTCCGATACGATCTGCGATCTCAAGTATTTTTTTGCTATGCGGATAATGGACAAGGCGAACGAAATTACAGCCCATATCCTTTATCATACGCATATCCTTTTCCATCTGCTCGACCGAAGGACAGTGCCCGCTGTCGCCGACCATCTCGTGCTTACAGACACCTTTCAGGAACAATGGCTCTCCGTTAAGTATAAATTTGTGTCTGTCATGAGTGAGAAATCGGAAGCCTACCTCACAGTTGTAGCTGTCTTTTGTTTTGCCGTCTTCGATAAGCTCGACGGAAAGAGAATAAAGCGTTGGGTCATCGGGTGACCAAAGAGAGACGTTTTGTACCGTCATTCTCTTAGTTTCGCCGCGAGTCTGTATATAAGAGCAGACCGAGGTCTCGTTTTTTGAAAGTGTGACGTTGAACGCTGCGTTCGGCGAGGCATCGGCAGATATTTCGACCTCAATATCGGCAGAGCCGCTGACGTTGCTTTGGTAGGTTTTAAAAAATACGTCTTTGATATAATGCTCTTCGCACAGGATCATAGACACGTCGCGGATAATACCGCCGAAGTTTTCCCAACCCTCGCTCGGACCGAACGCGCAATCGATATCCTCAAGCTCTACTCTAAGCTCGTTGCCAAGAGGTCTTGCGATAGAAGTGATCTCAAATTTATATTCACAGTAGGGAAGCATTTCTCCAAGCTCAATTCCGTTCAAAAAGACTTTTGCGTAATAGGTCACGCCGTCAAATTTGAGGAATATTCGTTTGGCGCTGCTTGCGACGTCGAAGGAGCGCGTACATTCCGAGTGCCCAACGGGCAGACGCGAGAATGGAACGGTAATGCTCGTTTGTGCAGCGCCGCCGATACGGTAGAGCCATTCTCCGTTTAATGTTACAGTCTTCATTTATGCCTCCTTTTTCTCTGCCTTACCCTTCAGATCGAGACGGATAAACGCCGAAACAGAGGATACGATGCTGAATATCTCACACAGTATTCCGCCTATAGACAGATTGATGCAGTTATATACAAGCCAGCAGGGAGAATTGATAAAGCTGCAAAGACGTACGGTTCGCGCGCTCTTGCCCGAAAATCCGAAGGTCATAACAGTCATACCGATAATTGGAATAAATTCCACTAAAAGATTGGTTGCGTTGGGGGTTTTGCCGAAAACGGTAAAAACAAGCACGTAGGAGACGAGATAGACAATAACAAATAAAAGGTTGAGAGCCTTTGGCGATATTTTTAAGCGCTCCTTATCCATATACACGGCGGCTCTTGCAATACCTATAATATTCAGTATCCCGCCCATTATCGCGCCTAACATAAACATATTCGCTACGAATGCCACTGAGCCCAGAAGCTGACCGAGCAGGATATTCTTTTTGCTTTTGAATTGGAAGGACAGAATGTTGAGTGCCATTCCGATGATCCCCAAAATTTGTGCGGTTACAGTCATAATTTTAGTTCCTTGAACATATATTGCGGCCGATATCAGAATATCTCGCGTAGCTGTTTCATCTTCTCCTCGCTTGGCACAGAGAAGAGCGCGGCTTCTTTGCCGAGTGCGGCGTATTTATGCTCTCCCATCGAATGATAGGGAAGCAGTTCTATCTTCTCGGGTCTACCGTAGGAGTCGAGGAATTTTTTGATGCTGAGCATTTCCTCCCCCGTATCGTTGACGGTGGGGATAACGGGAATACGTACCCGGAGCGCCTTATTCGCCTCGAGCAGTTTTTTGAGGTTATCGAGGATAAGCTCGTTGCCCACTCCCGTGTACTCCTTATGCTTTTTTGTATCAAAGCACTTTACGTCGTATAAAAACAGATCGGTGAGGGGCGATATCCTCTCAAAAAATTCGTGCGGTATATGTCCCGCGGTGTCGACCGCGGTGCGTATGCCGTTCTCCTTGCATTTTTTGAGCATCTCCTCAAGAAAATCTATCTGCAGCATACATTCTCCGCCCGAAAAGGTGACGCCGCCGTCCGAGTTTTCGTAATACGCCTTGTCCTTTATTATTTCGGCGAGGACCTCGTCGGCACTGTATTCCTTGCCGCATATCTCTCGCGCGTCGTTCGGGCAGTAGATAGTGCATCTGCCGCAAAGGGTGCAAAATTCAAATCCGTTCGGGCATTTTTCTTTGCACTTTCCGCAGCCCGTGCACTTATTTTTAAAGTACATCATCTGCACGCGACCCTGCTGACTTTCGGGATTATGACACCACGCGCAGTGCAGATTACAGCCCTTGAAGAAGACGGTCGTGCGTATCCCCGGACCGTCGTCGGTGCAAAATCTTTGAATATTAAATATTGTTCCCATCATAATTCAATGCTCCGTTCTCTCCAAAACGGTCTGCTGTAATTCGGGCGAGAGGCGGGTGAAATATTCGCTGAAACCGCCTATTCTGACCACGAGCGAGCTGTAATTTTCGGGGTGCTCCATCGCGTCGAGTATCTCCTCGCGAGACAGACAGGATACCTGCAGCTGCATTCCGCCGCGCTCGAAAAAGGTAGTGACAAGTGAAGAGAGCGAGGTATAGAGCTGTTTTTTTGAAAGGCGGATATTTGTCGTGGGAGTTCCTATTATCTTCTTTACGTCGAGCTTTGCAACAGAGTTAAGCAGAGCCGTCGCGCCTTTGCGGTCGTTGTTATGTATTGCGCCAAGAGAATCGCAAAGCGGCTCTCCCGCAGCTCTTCCGTCGGGTGTTGCGGGGATATTCCTGCCTGCGTCCGCGTAGGTGGTGAACTGATTTGCCACGGGATAAAATCTTCCTCTCGGGAAGCAGTCGCGCTGATCGAACGCGTCTCTTATATCGGACACCAGCTGTGTTCCGACGGTATCGGCTTTGTCGTTGTCGTTTCCGTAGGAGATGCACTTTTTTGCGGCAAGCAAAAAGTCGGGGTCGCGCGCGTCCATAAGCTCGATAAATTCCTTTTTCGTATAGAGCTTCTTTTCGTAGATGAGCTCGCGTATTACGTTGAGCGAGTCTATAACGTTTACAGCGCCCGCGATATTGATAAGGCTGTAGACGTATCTCGCACCGCCTGCGTTGAACTCGGTCTCGCTTTCGATACAGTCGTCGATAAGCAGAGTTCTCGGGAGCGCGGGGCGGTAGAGTGCGCGCGTTCTTCTGTTTTCGTTGACAAGGTCTGCGACCTCTCTAAAGACTCTGCGGATATCCGCGACAAGACCGCGATAAAAGTCGTCGTAGGTCTCTGCACTCTCAAGCTCGCGGCGCATATAGTCCGAGAAGATGAGCGCGGTGTTTATTCCCGCATCGTCCGAGCCGACGTTTGAAAGACCCTCAAACATAGTCTCGGTACAGCCGCCGAAGGCTATGCGCGCAAGATCCTTTTCGGGAAGCTCGGGCATAAGTTGACGAAGCTCTTGCTTGTATAGCTCGCAGTTATAAAACGCGGGCTGACCGCAGCTGCTTGCGAGCGAAGCTGCACATTCTTCCCACACCCAATCGGGCATATCCTTTGTAACGAGGAGCTGAAGATTTGGGCGGCGGCCGTTCTTTATCGCACGGATAGCGGCGCGCGTGATCTCGTTGTAATCCGGACCGAGCGTGCCCGACCAGCCGTCGTTGATATCAACGTTTCTGAAAAACTCACGCATAAGCGCTTCCATCTCGTCGACAGACTCGTTTTTGTAATAGGGCAGGAGAGTGCGGTCGAGCGGACCGATATCGTCACAGCCGTCGACATAGTATATAAAATTCTGTGAAACGAAAGCCTCGTAAAAGCTCTCTGCGGGCTTATACGGCATTTTTTCAAGTGCTGCGATAAGCTCGCTCGGAGCACCTTGCTCACAAAGATGCTCAAGACAGCGAGTGTGGTATGCTCTTATGCCGTCGAGCAGGATAAGCAGACCCTCTTTAAAGTCGCCGTCGCTCAGAGCCTCGACTCTTTTTGCATAGGAGTCAAGTCCTTCACTAAGAACGCGCGAGTAGTTTGGAAAGGAGTGAGTCCAGCACATTCCGCCGACCGTGTGAGGATCGCCGTAAAACTTAGCGACGAGATCGTATTCTCGGCGCATAAGCTCGCAGGCGCGCTCGCTCTTTTTCGAGAGTGCGCCCCAATTGACCTCGAAGCCGTTGGAATAGTGCGGCTTTACGGTATATTCATTGCAGAATGTGAAAAGGTTTCTGCCCGAGGGGTAGAGTTTGCCCTCCTTGTAGGGCGAGAGCGGTGCGCTTTCCCAAAAACGCTTGAACGCGTTTGCAAAGCGTATCATAGGCGATGCGCCCTCAAACTCAAAAAGCCCTGCCGCAAACGGCTCGTTTACAGATAAAAATAATTCGAAGTCGGTCATAGTAGGCTGCTCCTTTAGCTTTATGTGATTTAATTATATCACAAAACGGCGGCATTGTGTTAATAATTTGTTACTTTTGTTCGGTTCTCTCGATGATATCGTTCTGTATCGCCTCGTTGAGCTTGACGAAATAATCCGAAAAGCCCGAAACGCGTACACGCAGATGCTTGTAGTCGTCGGGGTTCTGCTTTGCACAGAGCAGATCTTGCTTTGATACGTAGGTGAGCTGGAAATGCACACCGCCGTTTTCAAAGTAGGTGCGGAACAACTCCACGGTCTTTTCAAAGTTAGCATCATTTTTGATAAGCGCTTCGTCGAGGGTAATGTTCGTAACCGTCGAACCGCATCGGATCCCGTGCTCGTCAGCTTTTGCGATGGAGTTAAGGAGTGCGGTAAGGCCCTCTCTGTCATATCCGCCGCTCTGTCCGAAGCCGAATTTTAGCATATCTGACGCCATTCTTCCGTCCGGCGTAGCCTTTGTGCATTCGCCAAACCATTGATGATGCGGGTTGTATCCGATCAGATCTCCTATGAGTATCGGGTAGCCAAAGAGATTTGTTTTGCCGCCTAGAAAGCTGTAGATGCTATTGAAAAATCTTTTAGCCATAGCGTTTGAGCGCTCGGTATCGTTGCCGAAGAAATCTCCCTTTTTCTTGATAAGCGTGCGAAGATCCTCGCAGCCTACCCAGTTGCTTTGCAAAGCCGAAACGAGCTCCTTCATCGTAATGAGCTTTTCGTCATAGACGAACTGCTTTACAACTATCAGCGAATCGATGATATTGGTGATCCCCAAAACCATTGGCGAACAGACAACAACGTTTGCCGCGCCTCGAGTTGGGCTTTTTGCCTTTTCTATGCATCCATTGAAAAAGAGGGCGGATACGTAGTTTACGTCTCTTGCTCTGACTGCGTTGCATTTGTTGTCAAACTCGATATGCTTATCCATATCTGCAAAAAGCTCTCTTGTGTATATCTCGTAAAGCTCGTCAAAGCTATTGCAGGACTCGATCTCTTCGTAGTTATCGTGGAAAATTCTTTCGATCGATTTGAGCAGATTAAGCTTCGAAGTTGCTCCTACGATTCCGCCCGGGAAAGCGGGCTCGTTGCAGCCGACCGTGGTATATCTTACCGCGTCTTCATATTCAAATCCGCATATTTCAGTATACGCTTTTATTCTCTTTTCATCGTTCTGGAACGCGATGCGCTTGTGTTTGTCCTTCCTTTCGAGATCCATGGCAAATCTCAACACGTCCTTCGGTTGAGTCTTTGTCCAGCGCAACGTCACCTGAGGAATATAGGTGGGCAGATCTGTGAGCGACTCAAGAATGAGCTTTGAGAGATCGTTATATGCGTCACTTCCGTCAGGGAGATATCCGCCGATACAGAAGTGGGATTCTCCACCGCGTGTGAAATTGGGAGAGGAAATGGGCGTTGCCGCCTGAAGCATCAGAAATAATTCCTGCAAATACTCTCCTGCTTCTTCTCTCGTTATCCTGCCTGCCTCGAGGTCAGCAAAATAAAAGCGCGAGAGATATCTGTCAAGCGTACCTACGCTGTCAAGGGCGCAGGAGAAGCAAACGTATATTGTCAGGCAGGCTTCATAAAAGCTTTCGGGGGCGTTCTTGGGAGATCTTAGGAGCGTTGCCGCAAGCTTCTCAAGGTTTTTGCGATGCTCTGCGTTCTCGACCGTCCGAGAATAGTCCAACACTCTCGCCGAGCATTTTTCGCACCAAGCGATAAGAGCTTCGGCAATTTTTCTGAGTCCCAAAAGATACTCACGCTCGTCTTTATCCGTGTGAAGCTCGATGGAGCGATCGATGTCGTCGATAATTCCGACGATACCCGATTCAAGCACCTTTTTATAATCTGCCGTTGCGTGCTGCCACTCCAACACGTGAAGACCGTTGATCTGCTTCAAATAGAGATCGCGCATCAGTTCGTCTGTATGTTTATGTCCTGAACGGTTAAAAGCAACACCAACGACCGAACCGTCAAATCTGAAAAATCCCGTCATCGTTTGATACTCGGTCACCATCGGCTCTTGGTTGAGAATATATTCGCAAATACGCTTTGTATCGCGCTCGCATTCGGAAAGGAAAATATCGGTCATGTCAAACTCGGTCTTTTCAGTCTTAGGATACATCTTTCCCGCGAGGGTAATATCTGTCAGCTTTTTTATTCTGTCGGTCATTTTGACACCTCCAAAGAGTTTTCATTATCAGTATATCAAAAGGTCGTGGAAAAACAATAGAAAATATAATATTTTTGTACTTTTACGTACAAATCTTGTGTAAAAAAGTTGACAAATATTTGATTTAGTGTTAAAATCAATAAAAAAGGGGGATGCGAATATGGGGGATAATTTTGTAATTACGAGTATAAACCGCGTTATAATGGTGGGAAAAGACGAATATCCCGATCGGTTGACTTCTTTTGAGCACGACCTACGGAGCAACGAATTGATTTTTAACATTTCGGGATATTCTACGGTATATTTTAATGGTATCAAGCTTGAGAATATCCCCGAAAGTGTAAGATTTTTACCCAAAGGTCCTACCGACGAATACAGGGTCTTGCGGCACGAGAGGGGAGAATGCATAGATATATTCTTCGATACGGATAAGCCTGTATCCGAGGTGGCATTTGTGCGAAGCGTTGCCTCTAACGAGAAGATAGCCTATCTCTTCAGACGGATATTTACGGTTTGGGTAAGTAAGGAACCGGGATATTATTTTGAGACTATGGCGCTTTTGTACCGTATCTTTGCCGAGATGGGAAGGGAAAACAGATCGCCGAAAAAGCACGCAGACAAGATCGCTCCCGCGATCGAGCTGATACATAACGAATTTTTGAAAAGGGATATCACGCTCGAAGAGCTTGCCGCTGCTTCTAATATGTGCGACTCTTACTTTCAAAGGATTTTTAAGGAAAAATACGGTGTTTCGCCCAAAAAGTATATCATTCAGCTCAAGATCAACCATGCGTGTGACATGCTTCGCTTGGGACGCTATACCGTCACACAGATAGCCGAGCTTTCGGGCTTTTCCGACGTGTATTTCTTCAGTCGACAGTTTAAGGAGTACGTTGGTATAGCGCCGACGCAGTTCGCAAAAAAGTACGTGTCTTCAAAATAAAGATCCACTCGCTTTTGCGAGTGGATCTTTATCGTTATATGCTCAGGTCGGTTTTTATATAGTTTGCAGTATCTTCGGGTATTGCCCCTTTTCGCGAGACCACGAATGCGCTCAGACGTGAGGCAAAGCTCATAGAGCTTTGAATGTCACCCGTCTGCATAAATCGAGCAAGAAATGCAGCGCCGAAGCTATCGCCTGCCCCGACGGTAGAAACCACCTTGGTCTTTTGTATGGGGCAGTTGAAAAGCGTTTTTGATGCTGCATCGTAGCAGCAGGAGCCGCGTCCACCCTTTGTGAGCACTATCAGCTTTATCTGCCCGTAGCGCTCGCAAAGCGACAGATGAAAGTCCTTTTCGTCATAGTCCTTGCCAAAAAGAAGAGAAGATACGTATTTTGCATCCTCGTCGCTGATCTTCACTATCGTCGCCCGTTCGAGACAGAATTCAATGCTATCGCGCGAATAAAAGGGTGGGCGGATGTTGATGTCGACAAATATCTCGGCGTGAGGGCAGTCGGAAAGTATTTTGCTCAATACTTTTCTGTTGTTTTCGTAGCGCAGAGCCAGCGTGCCGAAAGCGATAACGTCGGGCGCATTTTCAGAAAAGTCGCGGTATTCGATAGAGTCGTATGCCGAATGAGTCGCTATCTCGTATTTGGGAACGCCGTTTTCGTTGAGCGTGACAAGGCATTTTCCGCTTTGAACTTCGTTGTTCAGAGATATTGCGGACACATCGATGCCGTATTCCTTTATCTGTTTGAACGCGGAGATGCCCAATTCGTCGTTTCCGACGCTCGATATAAGCGAAACGTCAGCACCAAGGAGAGCAGAGTGAGCGCTAAAATTGAGAGGAGCGCCGCCGAGCGTAGCTTTGTCGGGATATACGTCCCAGATTATCTCACCGAAAGAAAGAAGCTTCATGATTTTACCTCGATAATAATTTGAGTATGGCAATTATAGCACAATATTTTGAAGTTGTCTATAGATTTCGGGCGAAAATTTTCAATATTTGGATTTTATATTGACGGCTCGCCGATAATTATGTATAATAAATATAGCACATAAACACGGGAGGAGAAGACTATGATACATTCATTTTTACTTATAGGACAGTCTAACGCGGCCGGAAGAGGATTTTTAAATGAAGCCGAGTCGCTTGACAACCTCGGCGGAGCATTTGTGTAAATACGTGAAATATCACACAGGACTTTCCTTTGTAAGATTTGAGGAAAAGCTTATATAAAGCGGTATCACGAAAAACCGTATTGACGGGATAGTTGTATTCGTGTACAATATATTGTAGCTAAAAATGAGAGGATAGACTATGAAAGATATAAAAATAATAAATATGATGAATTTCGTTCGCCGTATAGACGAGCGTGAGGAAAACTCTACCGAGCGACTTTTGGAGTTTACGTCGGAGCAGCTTGCTCTCATCAACAAATACGGTATAGAGAACACCTTTTTGCTTCAGTATGACACGGTAAGCGACCCGGATTTTGTCGCGCTTTTTAAAACGAAGGCAACCGAGAAGACCGAACTTGGTCTCTGGTACGAGATAGTTGAGCCGCTGACGAGTGCGTGCGGTATACCCTACAGAAGTGAGCTCGGTTGGAAATGGGATTGGCACATAATTCCGGGCTATTCGATGGCGTATACTCCAAAGCAAAGGGAGCTGCTTATCGACGAAGCTATGCGGAAGTTTTTTGAGGTGTTCGGTTATTATCCCAAGACCGTAGCAGGTTGGGTGATAGATACCCACACGCTCAACTATCTTGCGCAAAACTACGACGTATCTGCCGCAGCTATCTGCCGTGACCAAGCCAACACCGATGCGTACACTCTGCTCGGAGGATATTTCAATCAGGCATATTATCCTTCGGTCAATAATATCTTCACCCCCGCGCAAACGAGCGAGATGCAGAACTCTATTCCCGTATTTCGTCTGCTCGGACCCTGCCCGATACATAACTATGACAACAATAAATACAGCTCCGAGGAGCTTAAGGCACTCAAAGGAAAGTCAGCGTGCTTCACCCTTGAGCCCTGCTGGTATATGGGAAGCACCGAAAAGCCGACTAAATGGCTCTTTAATTGCTTTTACAGCGAGGAGTCGCTTGGTTTTGCGTATTCGCAGATAGGTCAGGAGAATAGCTTCCTTAACGTCAAGGAGCAGGTACTGTGCGGAATGCGGATGCAGATAGAGATGATATTGGCGCGAGGCGACGTCGAGTTTAAGAAGATGGGAGAAACGGGAAAGATATTCAAAGAACGTTATCCCGACTCGACACCTGCGACGGCTGTGGTGGCTCCTGATAATTTTGACTCGCTCGACGTTCAGTCTGTTTATTATGACTGCAAGAATTACACGGCTAACCTTTTCAGATTTGAGGATAAGATATTTTTGCGCAGTCTATTCCTTTTCGATGAGCGCATAAAGGACCTTTACTACGAAAATACCTGCACGACCTTTGATGCAATATACGAAAATCTTCCTATTGTCGACACTATGTTCTGCTCTGACGAAGCTAAAAAGGAGTGCGGTCTTATGATCGACAGTAACGCAACGCCTATGACGGCAGAGAAAATAGGAGAGGGAGCT
>SVSY01000050.1 GCA_015064065.1 Oscillospiraceae bacterium | reverse complement strand
TCATCCTGAGCGTAGTCGAACTTTTGGAAGGAGGAGCGGTAATATAGCGACTCCGCACAAAAGCGAAAATCGTCAAGACGATTTTCGGGATCTACTATGCGGTTTTATGTAACCTTTTTGCATAAAATTAACTTTTGAATTACAACGGCTTTACATCTAACCTCTTTATAGATCCCTCACTCGTCGGCAAGCTCCTCGTTCGCCCTTTTTCACCCTTACGGGTCTGAAAAAGGGTTCGACTTCGTGTCGGTTCTTTCAACATTCGCCTTTCGTCAACGATATCTCGACACTCCGCTCAGGATGACCAATAGAGGTGAGGTGCGGCTACTATCTTGAAGCAAATTTCTACAAATCCGTAGGGGCGTCTGTACCTACAATTTTGTGATGTAACAGATGCTTTATGTACCTTAAAAGACTTCACGACCTTGGGACGCCGCGATGCCCATACCTACCGATTTAGGATAGAAATCACAACATTTCTCGAAAACAAAAAAAGCATTTCTCCGCGGCGACCCGATATATCGGGTCGCCGTTTTGAAATGGTTTTGCAGCAACCGGAGCTTGCATTCAAATGAATGATACATATATTTTAGCATTCATTTGAATAACTGTCAAGCATTTATTTGAATGACATGATATAATTGTATAGATGAACAAATAAAGCTTCTTTATACGGGCTTATTATGGGGGTAAAATTATGCATTATTACCAAAGATTAAGAGATATGCGCGAGGATAGTGATAAAACGCAGGCGGATATTGCCGCTCTTCTCCAGATCACAAGACAGCAATATCACTTATATGAGAGCGGAAAGCGCGAGCTTCCTATGCACTTGTTTATAGTGCTTGCGAGATATTATAACGTCTCACTCGATTATCTTGCAGGTCTTCTTGATACACCGAAAAGACTTTATTGATCTACGTTTATCGCAAATAAAAAAAGCATTTCTCCGCGGCGACCCGATATTTCGGGTCGCCGTTTTGAAATGGTTTGGCAGCAACCGGAGCTTGCATATAAATGTATGCCCCAAACATATTATATCATATAAACGTATGATTTGTCAACGCATATATTTATATGAATGATATAATTGTATAAATAGACAAAATATGCAGATCGTTGCAGTTTGAAAAAGGGGAGATATTATGCATTATTACCAAAGATTGAGAGATATGAGAGAAGACGCGGACAAGAGACAGGCAGATATAGCTGAAATACTCGGTATATCGCGTCAGCACTATTCGCTCTACGAAAGGGGAGATCGCGAGCTTCCTATGCATCTGTTCATAGTTCTCGCAAGGTATTATAACGTCTCTCTCGATTATCTTGCAGGTCTTGTAGATACTCCTAAGAGACTTTATTGATCCGTGTTTCTCAGGGTACCAAAAAAGAAATTTTATTTATATCAAAAAAGGAGCTATCTGTGCGATAGCTCCTTGAATTTTTTATTCTTTCTCACTTAACTTTTTCTGCTTTTTGAACACGAGGGTAACGAAAAGAATGAGAATAACGACTATTACAAACGCGATCGCGGAGAGAAGCTGCTGTGCGAACATACTGATACCGAAGGCGGAATTTCCGTTTGCCTGTACCGCACTGAGAATAGCCGCTCCGACGATGGATGCGATAAAGCCCGAAACTCCGCTGACTGCGGATTTTATCGAGGTCGCCTGCACGAAATACTTTTCCTCGATGTAATCAAACGATATAAAGAGGAAATTCTGATGTATTGCCGCCGCTGAGCCTTGATAGAGAAGGGCGTAGACGTATATCATCCACTTTGCGTTGGGGGTAGTGAAGATATTGAATAAAAACGCGAGCGCAAGCATCGAAACACCAAGTAAATATCCCGTTGCGTGTGAAGTCTTATCCGAGAATTTTCCAAGCGGCTTTGAGATCGCAAAGCGGAACAGCGCGCCTGCTGTGTTGATTATCTGTGCTTCGCCTATCGAGAACCCGAGCTCGCTTGTTTTATACGTGCCCATAAATCCGTTAATGCTGTAGGTTGCGATGCTGTGAAGCGCGCCGATTACCAAAAGACAGATAAACGCTTTGTTGGAAAAGAGATTTTTGAGAACCACCGAAATAGGTTCGGTCCTATCTTCTTTTTTCTCCGCCTTCGGACTCTTCATAATGAGCAGACAGCAAAGGTCTAAGATGCTGCAAAGAAGTATTCCTACGGCGATAAAGATAAATCCGCCCTCGACGTTTCCTTTTTCGCTGAAGGCGTCAATAGCAAAGCCTATGATGAGCGTGAACACGACACCGCTTATAAGCGAGATCATTTCCTTTGTAGCTCCGAAGCTTGCGCGCTTGTGCGGATCTACAAAGCTCGTGCCCCATTTGAATATTACCGAGGTGACAAGATAGTTTCCGAAGTACGCGATAAGAACGCAGGCAATAACTATTACCGTTTTATACTCGGTCGTAAAGGGCAAAAATGGGAGCAAAAACAGCGACATAAAGAAGAGCTGGCTTGCGAAATGGAAGATTATCGAGGCTTTCTTTACGTTTACTATATGCTTTACTGCGAATATCGAAAAGAGCTGGAAAAGGAATGCGAATGAGATGAGCGATGAGATTATACCTATGACGGCGTCGCTGATCCCCATATATTTGAGCAGATTTGCAAGATATACGTCGGATACGAGCAGAGCCACGAAATATTCAAAGGTACACTCGAAAATGTAGCTCCAACGCGAGCGCAGCATAGATTTTGACGAGTAAACGTCTGGAGTTTGGGTGTTCATTTTAACGCCTTTCGTTATTTGTTTTTTAAACCGCGGTATATTATAGCACAATGATTTTTGTTTTGCAATAGAAAATAAAAATTTATGTAATAAATTTTATTTTATCAAAGTGCTTCCAAAAAGTCTCCGAGCGTTTTAGCAAGTATCTTCTGTCCGTCGTTGTTGAAATGCAGGCCGTCGACCGTGTATTTTTCTCTGTCAGAGGGGTTATTGGGGTCGATGGGGAGCTTGTCGAAGAGGTCGAGAACGGGTATATCAAATTCGCGTCCGCGCTCCTTGATAACGTCAACGTAAGCCTGAAGCGGCTTTGCGTCGGGCTTCTTCATAGGACGGGGACAGACGAGCGAGTCGGATACCTCGCGGAAATACATATGCGCGGGGGTCATAAATACTATCTTTGCGTCGGGATAGTTATTTTTGAGGAAATTCATAAGAAAATATACCGCGCCGCAGAAGGTCGAGGGGGTCTTATCCTCCATAGAGCCGAAGTACGCGTCTCCGTGGATATAGTCGTTGACTCCGCCGTAAACGACGATAAGATCTGCACTCTTCTCAAGCAGATAAGCTCTTCCGCAGAAGCAGAGGTCGTAGCGCGGCGTTTCGCTCGGCACGCTCTGGTGTGCAAGGCGAGTGCCGCCTATGCCGTAGTTGTAATGAGCCGCAAGCTCGAAGCGGCGGTGAATGATATTGTCGTATCGGCAATTCTCGATATCCGAAACTCCGACGCCCTCTGTAATACTATCTCCCAAAAAGTCGATTATTTTTCCCTTGAGTTCCATATTTCTCTCCTTATTTTTAATTTGTTATTTTACGAGTGTAAATTCGTCGCTTATATATCTGTGGTCGGCGTAGCCCACGAAGAGCTCAAATTCTCCCGCCTCCGAGATATATTCGTTCTGAGCGTTCCAGAAGCGGAGCATCGGCTCTGTTATCTCGAAGCAGACTTCGGCACTTTCGTTTGCCTCAAGCGTTATCTTCTTGAATGCGATAAGCTCCTGTATAGGACGCACTGCCGAGCTTGCCTTGTCGCGCAGATAGAGCTGAACTACCTCCTTGCCCGCACGCTCTCCCGTGTTCGTGAGCGAGACGGTGACCTTTATCGAGCCCTTTTCGTCAAGCTCGTGAGTGTCAAGCGTCATAGCATTGTATTCAAACGTCGTGTAGGAAAGTCCTTCGCCAAAGAAGAAGAGAGGGAGATTTCCGCAGTCGAGGTATCCGCTCGTGAAGGGCTTGTATACCTCCTCGGGTCCTTTTTTGGGGCGGCCCGTGAGCATTCTGTTGTAGTAGATCGGGCACTGTCCTACGGCTCTCGGGAAGGTCATAGCGAGCTTTCCACAGGGGTTAGCACGCCCGAAGAGAAGAGCTGCCGCCGCATTTCCGCCCTCGCTTCCGGGGAACCACATATCGAGTATTGCGGGCGCGTTTTTGTATATATTCGAGAGGGCGAGCGGTCTTCCGTTGAAGATAAGCACGGCGGAGTTTTTGTTTACAGCCGTTATCTCGTTAACAAGATCTGCCTGCACGCCCGGAAGTCCGATATCGGTGCGCGAATTTCCCTCGCCGCTGTAGTGTGCGGGCTCACCAACACAGATAATGACCGCATCGGCATTCTTTGCCGCCTCTATCGCATCGGCAAATCCGCTCTTGTCAAGCTCGTCGAAAAGGTATCCGCAGGCTTTGTGCACGCTTATCTCTGCGTTTGGCAGAAGTGCTCTGACACCCGATGTAACACTGACAGCCTCTTCTGTTTTTCCGAGAGCCGACCACGGACCGATCATAGCCTGCTCGTCGGCAAACGGACCGACTATCGCTACCTTCTTTACATCCTCCGAGAAGGGAAGCGTGCCGTCGTTTTTAAGCAGTACGGCGGATTCTTCGGAGGCTCTGCGCGCTACCTCTCTGTGCTCGGGCGAGAGATACATAGCCTCGCCGCGCGCGTCGTCTGCCTGATGGAAGGGATCGTCGAAAAGTCCGAGCTCGTCCTTAAGGCGAAGCACGTGCATTACCGCGTCGTCGACAGCTTCCTCGGTAATTACTCCCTCGCGTACGAGCTCTGCAAGATGCTTGTAGTATGCGCTCGAGAGCATTTCGATATGACAGCCGTTTTCAAACGCAAGGCGCGCCGCTTCTTTCATATCTGCGGCAACTCCGTGCACGGTGAGCTCCCAGATAGCCGCCCAATCGCTGATGACCGCGCCGTCATAATGCCATTCGTCCCTCAATATCCTTTTCATCAGAAACGGATTTGCGGTAGAGGGTATGCCGTTCATATCGTTAAACGAGGGCATAAGCATCTTGACCCCCGCATCTATGCACGCCTTGTAGGAGGGCAGGTAGAACTGTCGAAGCGTGCGCTCGGAGATCTCGACCGAGTTGTAGTCTCTGCCCGATTCTCCCGCGCCGTACGCCGCGAAGTGCTTGACGCAAGCGGCAAGGTGGTCGCGAGAGGAGATATCCTCGCCCTGAAATGCCTTGACCTGAGCCGCGCCCATAGTCGAGGCGAGCAGAGGGTCTTCTCCGCAGCTTTCCATCACGCGACCCCATCTCGCATCGCGCACGAGGTCTACCATGGGAGCGAATGTGAGGTGCAGACCGCCCGCAGCGGCTTCCTTTGCTGCCATTTCGGTACATTCGCCCACAAGCTCGGGGTCAAACGAGCCGACAAGACCAAGCCCTATCGGGTAGACCGTGCGGTAGCCGTGTATTATGTCGCGCATAAAGATGAGCGGAATCTTGTTGCGGTCGATCTTTAGGTGCTCCTCTTGGATCTTTCGTATCTCAGCGGCGTTTTTACCGCCAATACACGTACCGATAGAGGAAAGCTCTTCTATCGACAGTCCCCAGGACTGCGCGGGGCCCGTCAGCTCGGTGCTCTCGCCGAAAAAGTCGGCGCTCAGCTGTATGAGCTGACCTATTTTCTCTTCAAGTGTCATTTGACCGAGAAGTGCTTTAAGATCCATAATGATAATATCTCCTTAGTTTTACTTTTTTGAAGTGAGCTCAGCTATCATTTTTACCATAGCGTCGCGTAGATCGTCAATAAACTTGCTGTCCCTCGGGTAGTCGTCAAATCTGAGATCTCTGCCTGCGTTGTCGTCGATCATCTTTACTACCGCTTCTTTTCCTATCAAAGCCTCAAGAGCCTTGCATATCCTGATATCCTGCATAGCTTCATACGTCACCTCTCCTCTGATAGAGCTGTATGCGCCGTCCTTAGAGGGATAAACGATGAATGCGTCGCCCGATGGGAACCAACCGTCTGCCGAGGTGCTTACGTAGGGATCTATGGGATACATTGATTTATTGGAGTTATAGAAATTAAAGCCCCACTGCAAAAATCCGCTGATGTCAAACTTGTACATTTGAAATCCGAGTATTCTGACGCGTGCCGACGGGGAGGCGATAAATGAGTTGGTCACTACCCGTCCGTTGTCGCAGTAGTAATATACCCAACGCTCGCCCACAGGTCTTTCTATAAAATCGTGTATGTGTGTCACGCAGCTGACGGGGCAGTCGACCAGACCTCTTTCGTAAAATTCGTAATGCGAAAGCGCGTCGATGGTTTTGCCGCTTTTTATGTTGGAAGCGATTATGTCGTGCGCGATAGCATAATTATCAATGTGAGAAAGAGCGGGCTCATCAGATACATGAAAATATACGTTGTCTGCGATACCGTATTTTTCGAGCTCCGCACAAAGAGCTTTTATATATTGATCGAGAAAATTTACGTATTCGGGTGAATTTGCCGGCACACCCCAACCGAACATATAATCAGTCTTGCCGTTCTCGGTGACTACGATGTTGGGAGAGTGCTTGGCTCCCCATTGAGAGAAGAGATGTGCCATCTCATAGTACTTAATGGCATGCTTTTTACAGATATTCACAAATCTTTCGAGCTTTTCAAAGCCGAAGACGTAGTTATCTCCATTTTTCTCAATGTCAACGAGCTGAACAAGGCGGCGGCGCGTGCCTATCTCGGTGTCGAGCGGTGGCGTGTGTATCGGAACGAGGATCATATTTATTCCAACGTCCGCGGCACTTTCGATATATTTGTCTATAAGCGCCCAATGCTCCTCGGAATATACCTCCACTCCGTGAGCGTTTGCGATACAGTCAACGTGAAGCCAACGAGTATACGCGGTCGTTTGCTCGGGCAGGGTAACATCCGACACGTCGACAGTCATACTTGTACTGTCGTGCATCTCGCATTGTGATGCCGCGGTTCCGAGAGAGCGAGAGATGAAGTTTATTTTTATTTCATATTTTCCTGACTCAATATCCTCGGGCACATCAAGCCTTACCCATATAACTATATTTTTGCCGATAAGCGGGATAGTGTTGTTGAATTCGTCAAGGGGGATGAGCACGTCGGGAAGATTTCCTGCTTTTTCTATAAGATACCCTTCGTCGTGTATCTCACCGTAAAAGGGAATATCAACGTAAACCTCTTTTTCGCGATAGAGCTTGATATACTCCTTTAGAGGAGAGTCGATCTCAATACTCGCAAAGCCGCGGAAGTCGCCCGAATTTACGACGATCTGATAGGAAAATCGCTCGCCTCGCAAAAGGGTTTTGCTTTTTATTTCGGCGCATTTGAATTCGTCGTAAAGGCATATCTTCTCAAGAGATGATATCTGTGTTATCACGTTACTCATATTTTTCTCCGTTCATTTTCGGTATATCGCAAAAGGCAGACTCGACAACGCTATTTGTCGCCGCGAGATTTTTATAGAATGACGTATATTCGTCATCGTTGCAGTCGTTTCGGTATATTACGTCCTGATGGGTATCGATAAAGAAAAGATTGTCAACTATCTTATAGCCTTCGGGCATCTGCGCAGGGCCGCCCGATTTATATATTGGAGCTACGCGAGCGCTGTAAAAGGTGTTGTTTCGCACGGTCACGTCACAAAGGGGGCATACTATGGAGTACAATAAAAGATGAGATGAGCAGAGCTTGTTCGGACGCACGTCATAGCCCCAGCAATAGCCTGAGTCTATACATACGTTATTTTCAAAGACGCAATTCTGAAAGCCCGTGTCTGCAAGCTCTCCCGACGACCATATCTCAAAGCATTGCTGGCAGTTCCACATTACGTTGTTACGAAAGGTCATATTCTCCCAACCGCGCGTTACCTGATCACCCTGCATTGTGATAGCAACGTCGTATATGCCCGAAAATCTGCAGCCCTCAACGAGCACGTCTGAAGAATCCGTCCAGCATTCAAGACCGTTGCCGTAGCGCACGCAGGGTCGGAAATACGTCAGGAGCTCTGAACCGCCGAGCTCGTGAAATTCGCAATTGCGTACGGTCGCATTATGGACAGTTCCGCTGATACCGTGCGCTCCAGAGCCCATAAAAACTATGTCCTCTACTAAGATATTATCGGCAAAGCGCATACAGATTATATTGCACGCGAGCTTGATGTCGCCATAAAGCAGGGAAGGATCGGCATCAGATCTGACGTAGACGTAACGTTCGTCATTATAAAAGCTGAATTCCTCATCCAACTTGTCGAGCTCAAAACGTTTTTTAGGTCTTATAGTGCCGTCGACTTTCAAAAATCCGACGTTGGTGTCGAGCTCGGTAACGTTGCCGTCAAATTTGCTTGTGTCGGTAAGGTCAAGGCACCATATCCCGTTGCCAAGAGCAATCCACGCGCCTTTTTGTGCCGTCTTGTATTGACTGACGATAGGCTTTGCGCCTTCGCCGTATGAGGTATATGTCGTAGGTGCTGAAGAGCTGTTTTGCTTTGGAGGAAGTATCTGACCGAAAAAGGTTTCTCCTCGCTTAAAGCAGACGGTGTCACCGCCTTTGATAGAGGAATTTACCTTTTTTATGGTGCGCCAAGCGGTGCTTGGCGAGAGCCCGTCGTTATTATCACAGCCATTTGCAGAAACATAATATGTAGCCATATAAGACCTCCGTTAAATATTTTATACCTGCGGTATCTCTATTTCGAGAAATCCGTTATATCGTGACTCCTCAACGTCGCCAAAGCAGACAGCGTACAGCTTTACAGAGCCTTTTGTAATTTTTACAGTTACCGTCGTCTCGTCGGAGAGGGAAAGTATCCCTGCTTTTGCTCTTATATTTTCTCCCGTACGGAATTCAAGAGTAGAGAGAAGCTTTTCGTTTTGATATATGCTCACAGTGGCATCCTCTTTGGCCTCGGCTTCGATGAAGAGCGGAGTGCCGTCTGGAATGCTCATAGCGGTGTAGGATACCGTCTCACCCTCCCGAAGCACTAGAGTCAGCGCGTCCCAAGCGACCTCACAGATATCCATACTCGGAAGTCGTTCAAGTGTTCTTCCGGGTTTAAGCTCTATTTTGTATCCCGATGCATTTCTGAAATTATAGTCGTTTTTCTCGCCGAAAGAACCTTTACAGCCTGCGTCAAAGGCTATTGCGGGAACACGCACGTTTGGACGGCGGAGAACGGCATCGACCACGTTGGTGCGCTTGTCGCAATTCTCGTAAAGCATATTGTGCAGAAATTCGTCGAGTATCCTCTGCGCGCGCTCGTATCCGGGGTGCTTTCCGCCCTTTGTATATGCCACGATATCCTCCCAACCGTCAGGGGCGGGAACAGAACAAGCGCCAACCTTCCACGCGGTACGCTTCCAGGGCCAAAAGTTTACGCCCATACCAAGCTGCAGCGAGAGCGTGTACGACGCTGTGAACCATTCGGGGCGACCTCTGCCTGTCTCGCCAAGCCAGAGGGGAAGGTTGAATTTTTCGGAAAGCTCGATCCAAGGCGCAAAGGTCTCCTCGCTCGGCATAAGGCAGTACATATGGGGGCTTATGACCGAGTTAGAGTCAAATCGCTTCGTAAACACAGTCGGGTTCGACGAGCCGTCTGTGCCTTCGAGAATTATTATATGTTTTTTGTCTATTTCTCGAATTGCTGCGATGCAGTCATCGTAGAATTTTGAGAGCCTGTCGGTGTATTTTTTGTGCTCACCGCTGAGCGGCTCGTTGAGCAGATCGTAGCCGCCGACTATCCATCGATCTTTGTAGCGGCGCGCAAGCTCACGCCATATCTCAAGAGTTTTAGTATAGCAATCCTCGTCTATAAACAGACGTGGAATATTGTTTATCGAGTCGTCGATATGTGTTCCCGTCTGTCCGCCGACAGCACCGTGAAGATCGAGAAACACGTAAAGGTTTCTTTTCTCACACCAATCGATACATCTGTCAAGTATTTGAAAGCCCTCTTCGATAAAGCGAAGCTCGGGCTCGTCCTCGATAAGTATTCTCCAATTTATCGGGATACGTACCGAGTTGAAGCCGCAGTCGGCTATCGCGTCGATATCCGCTTCGTTTACGAAATTGTTGCGAAAGCGAGTCCAGAAGCCGCTTGCGTATTCGCTTCCGCAAAGCTCGCGGATAAGCGCTTCAAAGCGTCTTGGGCGGTCGTAGTAGTTTCCCTCGCCGAAAGCCCACATATTGCCCTCGCACAAGAGCCAATTTCCAAAAGCCACGCCGAGAGGGAGAAATTCCTCGCCTTTCCCGTTTATTATTTTTCTGCCGTCTGCCCTTAAAAAACCATCTACAGATGAGCGAGAGATCTTTTCAAACATATATTCTCCTTGTGAACAGATAAAGTTGCTGATTGATATACTGTTACAGAATAATTATATCACATAGAAGATGATTTTGCAAGAATATAACACTTTTAAAAGCAATAAAGATATCCATAAGATGATTGCACCAAAACCCGAAGATGTTTTTTGGTAAATATTCACAAATAATGTACGCGTTTCACAAAAAGCATTGACAAAATATCTAATAAAGTATATAATATATTTATCGTAAGGTATTTGTAAATTCTTTTCCGTACACTACGAAAATTAAGAAACAAGGAGATAGTTATGAAAAAAATCGTAGCATTATTTTTGATTCTCGCTATGCTAACGGCTATTTTTTCATCCTGTAACAGCGATGTAACAGAGTCCCCGGAGCCTACAGAAGCATCTACCGAGTCCGGAGCGACCGGAGAGCCTACCGAGACTCCGACCGAAAAGCCGACCGAGGACTCCAATGAAACCGAAAAGCCTACCGAGCCTGCCAAGCCGGATAATGAACCCGATCCCGAGCCCGAAGAGCCGGTGAAGGAATTGAAGGACGAGATCGCGGTAGAAACCTATATAGGCGGTAAGGAATTTAACATTATAAAGCAGGATATCGGACAGGGTTCTGTTATGAACGTTGCAAAGAAGACCGATATTTACGAATATAGCGATTACGTCGCTGATCTTGAAGCTGAAGGCTTTGTAAAGTACACTGAGAATGAGATAGGTAAGAACAGATTTACAACTCTCATAACCAAAAAGCAGATAGTAAATGTAATGTACTTTGATGCTACTGCAGAGGTTCGCGTAACTGTAGACTCACGTGAAAAGCTCAGCCTTCCCGGACTTAAGTCCGAGAACGTATATCAGGCTAAGAGCGAGCCCGATCAGTCCTTTACGTTCCTTGCGTCAGGACATAGTAAATATGATTCCGCGCTTGGATGTATTTATAAGCTTGCAGACGGCACCTTCTTTATCATCGATGGCGGTATCAGCATCGAGGGTAACCAAAGCGATGACGATCCCGCAAACAGCATGAAGTGGATGAAGGCAACTCTTCGCGAGCTTGCAGACGATCCTGACAATATCGTGGTATCTACGTGGCTCCTCACTCACGTACATAACGACCACATGGGCGTATTTATGGATATGTCTCAAGATGAGGACAGCAGAAATACCATAAAGGTAGAAAGAGTTATCTACAGCCAGCCCTCCGACGAGGATATGGAGCGTGGTGGTATAAAGCACAGAATAAACTGGATACCCGACGCAATTGAGGCGTGGGGTGTAAAGAACGTCGTAAAGGCCCATCCCGGTCAGGTGTTCTACATCAAGGATCTTGTTTTGACCATATATGCAAACCTTGACATTGTTGACAAAGAGTATATATCAAATCATAACAATACAAGTATCGTTTCCACGGTTGATTTCAAGCACACGACTACACTCTTTCTTGCGGATTCCTCCGAATTTGAAAACATTCAGATAGCTAAGATCTACAAGGAAGATCTTATGAGCGTATGTGACGTGCTTCAGCTTGCGCACCATGGATACGGCGATGGCTCGGATGGAAAGCACACAAGACCCAAGCCCGTTTACGATATCGTAGAGCCTAAGATAGTTCTCTGGCCTAACAGTACCTACCGTCAGCATGCAGCGGGTAACGTTTACGATCTTGATTTCAACCAGAGATTCTTTGCTCCCGGAGTTACTATCCATTATGCAGGCGAGCAGAATACGACGATATCCGACTTTTCTGACTGGACGGAGGCGAGAAGATGGTCTCCTGCAGGTTGGTAATAACACGGAAAGGAGAAAATGAAAATGAAAAGAACAGTTTCTATTATAGTCCTTTTGATAATGCTTGGCATTACCGTATTTTCTGCTCTCCCCGTTTCTGCGGCAGAGCCTGAATATCAGAAAATAGATTTTACAAAGCTTAATTTTATTATCAAGAACTGGGATACATCAAAGGAAGTATCCGCGTCGGATTATGCTAAGCTTTTTACCACTACGGTAACTGCAGATTCTTTGGTAAGTAGCGCGACTCCTCAAAACGCTCCCAATGCGTCTGACGTTGACTCTAACGCAAAAGCATATTTCTCGACTCTTTATCCCATAACCGCAGATTCGAGCTACGAGATGACGCTCAAGGCAAAGAATAACAGAACCGGAGGATACTGCGGAATCATATTCGCAACGAGCAAGGATAAAAGACCTTATTTCGTATACGGTGCGTTGAACAACGGAAGTGACGGGGACAAGACAAAGAGTGAGCTCCGTGCCTGCTATGCGTATCATGCAAAGACTAACAAGGGTATCGGAAGAATGTCCGAGACGTATAGCCGTCCTGTTCTCGAGCTTGACCAAAACGGATATGCTACTTACAAGATAGTTTATGAGGGTTACACCGCTACCGTTTACGCAAAGACAAGCGACGGATGGACTCAGATAACCTTTGGAAGTAATATGCAGAATTTCCAATTGCCGATAGGCTCTTGGGTAGCTGTCGGTGTTTACAACAGACATGGTAATAACCAGAATTCCGGCGGTGAACTTCAGGAGCGTACAGTCAATATGACCGATGCTCAGACAAAGGTCATCAAAATGGGCGAAGTCAAGAAACCCGTAATAACCTTCAAGTCTAATGGCGGAAGCGGAACTATGGATAATATCGTCGTGGACGGATCAACGTTTAAGCTTCCAGAGTGCTTATTTACCGCTCCCGAGGGCAAGGAATTCAGAGGTTGGGCTATTTCGTACAACGGAGAGATCATCAGACATCACGAGTATAGTGTAGATGACGATCTGACGCTCTATGCTATCTGGAGATACGTAAAGTATCCAATAACGTATCATGCGAATGACGGAAGCGGAATGCTTGACGAGGTCACTACCAATTCCTCTATCCTTATGCTTCCGGAATATACTATGCATATTCCCGAAGGTAAGGTATTCAAGGGTTGGTCGCTTACGCCCGACGGAGAGGTCATTACAGAAACAAGCGTTAACGTTACGGGAGCGCTGAACTTCTACGCTATCTGGGGTGTAAAGGGAGAAGAGAACAAGCCTGACAATAACGTTAATAACAATGAAAACAACGAAGGTCAGCAGACCGAAAAGCCTACCGAAAAGCCTACCGAAAATCTCACTGAAAAAGCAACCGAAGCTCCTGCGGTTACCGACGGCGGCGCAAAGACCGAAGAAGGCGGCTGTGGCGGCGTTATCGGCGGCGGTGCAGTAGCGATCGCGGCTGTTATGGCTTTTGGTATGGGAATATCCTCAAAAAAGAAAAAAGACTGACGGCGAACGACATTTACAGTTTAAAATTATGACAAGGAGAATACAATGAAAAAGATTATTTCGATATTGGTTCTTGTGGCAATGCTGCTGGGTACTGTGCTAGCGATAATTCCCGCTTTTGCAGCAGGCCCCGAGGCTATCGACTTTACAAAGCTTACTTATCAGGCAAGATCGTATAAGGGCGATCAGGCCGTATCTCTTGAAGATTATGCTAAGCTTTATACTACAACCGCGACTGCAACCGCGCTTGAGTCAAAGTCCACCGATGGCAATCATAATACAACTGACTCATATGCAAAGGCATATTACGCAAAGCTTCAGCCTATAACCTCTGACACTCATTACGAGATCACTTTGGAAGCAAAGAATAACCGCACAGGAGGTTATTCCGGATTTGTATTTGCTGCTGATTCCAACGGAAAGCCCTATTTTGTATACGGCGCTATCAACAACGGCAGAGATAATGATAAGGGTAGATCTTGTCTCCGCGCAAAATACGGTTATCATGGTGACACGTATGCATCTTCTTCTGATTACATACAAGCACAGTATCTTAACGAAACATACGCACAGTATAAGATAGTTTACGAAGGTCTCAAGGCTACCATATACACCAAGCTTGCGGCATCTCCTGACGAATGGACGCAGGTAAAGTTCGGATCGCTTGAATACTTTACTCTCGCAGAAGGATCTTACGTTTGTATCGGTGTTTACAACAGACACGGTCTCCCGTCAAGCCAGCGTACAGTTAATCTCCGCAACGCTTATATCGAAAGAGTCGGAGCATACGACGTTTCCTTTAACGCAAACAGCGGAAGCGGCACTATGGCAAGCATAGTTGTCGGCGAAAAGCTTACTCTTCCCAATTGCACGTTTACTGCTCCCTACGGTAAGCAGTTCAAGGGTTGGGCGACCTCCGCAAACGGAGAGGTAATTACCGAGAGCTATATAAACATTTCCGACGATATCACTCTTTATGCTATATGGGAAGATCTTCCCGCTCCTGAAATATCCGATAACGCTACGGATATTGATTTCACAGAGCTTGATTACGTTATCAAGGATTGGAAGGGTATAGAAACTATATCCCAGGAGGATTACGATAGACTGATCACGACTACCGTTACCTCTGATACGCTTTCTGCACAGGCAACTCCTGAAAACGACCCCGGAAACGTAGATAACAACGCGTCCGACGCGTATGCAAAGGCATATTTCTCTACGCTTTATCCTATAACCGAGGATTCCTCCTACGTTCTTTACGTAAACGCTAAGAACAACCGACGTGGCGGATATTGCGGACTTGTTTTTGCTGCTACTCCCGAAAAGACCCCATACTTTGTATACGGAACTCTCAACAACGGCAAGGATGGTGACATAAATAAGTGCGTGCTTCGCGCAAGATGCGGTTATCACGCAGACAAGACACTCTCGGGTACCGATTATTCTGTCCACCAGTCTCTTGACGCTGATGCATTCGGCTACTTCAAGATAGTTTATGAGGGACTGAACGCGACAGTATATACCTTTGACGGCAATGACTGGGTAAAGGTAACCTTTGGTTCTATGGATCATTTCACTCTTACCAAGGGCTCTTACGTTGCAGTAGGTATGTACAACAGACACGGTAACGGCAACAAGCAACGTACGGTTACTTTGGCAGACGCGAAGATAGACGTTATATCCGAGGCAAAGGGACCTTATGCCATCAGCTTTAATGCTAACGGTGGAAGAGGTGAGTACGAAGGATCGGTAATTTACACCGATACCTACACACTCCCCGAGACTTGTCCCTTCACCGCTCCAAAGGCAAAACAGTTCAAGGGTTGGGCTACTTCTGTTGACGGCGAGATCATCGACGGTCTTACCGCAAATATTACCGCAGACACCGTATTCTACGCTATCTGGGAGGATAAGGACCTTGAGATACACGTATACGGTGAGTGGGTAGAGGGTTACGCTGCAACCTGTACTTCCGAGGGTCTCCGTGGACACTATCAGTGTATCGACTGTGACAAATACTTTAATGCAAAGGGTAAAGAGCTCAAGAGCATAGTTATCCCCAAGGCGCACAAGTTCACCTACGTTGAGGGTGTTGAGGCTACCTGCACCGAGGACGGAATGGCAGAGCATTACAACTGCGAGTTCTGCGAGAGAAGCTTCGATATGGAGTATAACTATATCGCAGATCCCGTTATTCCCGCAGATCACGATTACGAATTTGTAAAGGAAGTTCCCGCAGAGGTCGGCAAGACGGGTACTAAGGCACACTATAAGTGCTCCGCTTGCGATAAGATCTTTGATATGGATAAGGTAGAGACTACTCTCGACGAGCTCGTTATCCCTGCGCTCGAAGAGCCGGAAGTTCCCGACGAGCCCGACACTCCCGACGAGCCTGACACTCCCGACGAGCCGGATACTCCCGACGAGCCCGACGTTCCCGATGAGCCCGACACTCCCGATGAGCCCGACACTCCTGACACTCCCGATACTCCTGACACTCCCGATACTCCCGATACTCCCGGTGACGAAGAGAACAAGGACGACGAAGAGAATAAGGACGACGAAGAGAATAAGGACGACGAAGAGAATAAGGACGACGAAGAGAATAAGGACGACGAAGAGAACAAGGATGATGAAGAGAATAAGGGCGACGACGAAAACAACGAGACTGAGAAGCCTACCGAAAAGCCTACCGAAAAGGTGACCGAGGCTCCCAAGGCAACCGATGAAGAAAAGAAGAGCGGCTGCGGCGGTGTTATCGCTACTACTGCTGTAGTTATGACTTCTGTTCTCGCTCTCGGCGTAGCATTCGTTGCAAAGAAGAAGGAGTAAGATAGTAATAAAAATAATGCCACCTTTCTTTCGGAGAAAGGTGGCGCCAAAGAACTTACTGCAAAGAAGTTTTTTTGAAACATCAAGGTTGGTTTATGTTATTAAAACGGCATAATAAGTAATTTTTCTAAGGAAGTGTTCTCGGACAGCTCACCGCTACCGAGAACACTTTTTTATTTTAATTATATGTTTGCACGGCTATTATCTTTGAAACAACCTTCTACAAATCGGTAGGGGAGGGGCAACGTTCGCGAAGCGAACTTGACGCTGAGCAAAGCGAAGCATATTGCTCCTCCCGATGTCGCAAACAAATCACATCGTCACGCACGGCTACGCACATTCGTAAAACAAACATTCTGTTGGTCATCCTGAGCGAGCGAAGCGAGTCGAACTTTTGGAAGGAGGAGCGGTAATATAGCGACTCCGAACAAAAGCGAAAATCGTCAAGACGATTTTCGGGATCTACTATGCGGTTTTATGTAACCCTTTTTGCATAAAAGTAACTTTTGGATTACAACGGCTTTACATCTAACCTCTTTATAGATCCCTCACTCGTCGGCAAGCTCCTCGTTCGCCCTTTTTCACCCTTACGGGTCTGAAAAAGGGTTCGACTTCGTGTCGGTTGTTTCAAATTTC
>SVSY01000049.1 GCA_015064065.1 Oscillospiraceae bacterium | reverse complement strand
TAGCGACAGCGTTGATCTTCTCCTTGATAGAGAGCTCGTCTTTGTACATAAACTTGAAGTCCTTTGCCTTCTCACAAGCGGCAACTACCTTGTTAGCAAGGTCTATACCGCCCTCTCCGCCCTTAGCGAATACTTCGGAAAGTGCGAAGTCAGCACCCTTTTCGGTGCATGTTTTTTCGATGTAAGCAAGCTCTGCATCGGTGTCCGTGCCGAAGCGGTTGATGGCAACTACTACGGGGAGACCGTACTTGCGGAGGTTGTCTATATGAGCCTCGAGGTTTACGGCACCCGCTGCAAGAGCGTCAAGATTTTCGGTCGCGAGCTCTGTCTTGGGGATACCGCCGTTGTACTTGAGTGCACGTACGGTAGCAACGAGAACGACGGCGTCGGGAACGAGACCTGCCTTGCGGCACTTGATGTCAAGGAACTTTTCAGCTCCGAGATCTGCGCCAAAGCCTGCCTCGGTAATAGTGTAGTCTGCGAGCTTGAGTGCAAGCTTGGTAGCTCTTACGGAGTTACAGCCGTGCGCGATGTTAGCAAAAGGTCCGCCGTGGATAAGAGCGGGGGTGTTTTCTATAGTCTGAACGAGATTGGGCTTGATAGCGTCCTTAAGAAGCGCCGCCATAGCGCCGTTAGCCTGAAGCTCGCGGCAATATACGGGCTTGCCGTCGTAGGTGTAGGCTACGAGAATGTTGCCGAGTCTGTTCTTGAGGTCGGATATTGACTCTGCAAGGCAGAGGATAGCCATGATCTCGCTTGCGACGGTTATCATAAACTTGTCCTGACGCGGAACGCCGTCCATCTTTGTTCCAAGGCCTACGATAACGTTACGGAGCGCGCGGTCGTTAGTGTCGGTAACGCGCGCGAAAAGCACTCTTCTGGGGTCGATACCGAGCTCGTTACCCTGCTGAAGATGGTTGTCTATCATAGCGGAAAGAAGGTTGTTTGCCGCGGTTATAGCGTGAAAGTCACCTGTGAAGTGAAGGTTGATATCTTCCATGGGAACGACCTGCGCGTATCCGCCGCCTGCCGCGCCGCCCTTGATGCCGAATACCGGACCGAGCGAGGGCTCACGAAGCGCGATTATAGCGTTTTTGCCTATCTTGTTCATAGCCATACCGAGACCTACCGACGTGGTAGTCTTGCCCTCTCCTGCGGGAGTGGGGTTGATAGCTGTAACGAGAATGAGCTTTCCGTTCTTGCGGTCGGCTGTTCTCTTGAGAAAGGCATCGTTTATCTTTGCCTTATATTTGCCGTAGAGTTCAAGCTCGTCGTCTTCGATCCCGAGCTTATGTGCTATTTCGGTTATAGGAAGCATTTTGGCTTCTTTTGCGATCTCAATATCTGTTTTCATAACGTATCTCCTGATTGAACGGTATAATATTATACTTGATAACAGTACACGATATAGTATACCACTATTTTGGGCTTCTGTAAAGGGGAATACAATATTTTTAACAATATTTTTAACATTATTATAGTAAAATTTTATTGACAAAGGCTGATCTTAGGGGTAAAATGTAGTGGCAAGTGCTTTTGAAGGGAGTGATATCGGTGAAAAATTCCGCACGTGAAAACAAACAGATGGTAGACGTTCTTATGTCTGCTTTTGAAAAGTCTGCTCAAAGCTTGTCCGCGATAGCAAATGCGGTAGGCGTTTCGCGCCCTACGCTGACGGGGAGGGTCGAGCGTCTTTTGGAGGACGGAATATTGCGCGTAGATACTAACGGGCGTTTTTGGATAAACGGTTTTTACTGTTTCGTAATTCTTAAGATACATTTGAAGGGCGCACAGCTTATAACTGTTTTTGCTTCGGATAAAAGGGTAGAACGAATAGATTTTAAAGCTGTAGAAAGTATGTCGGAGAGCGATAACGCCGCGAGATTTGCGGGTATCGCGGAGCGGCATATCGACGGCTTGAAAAAGAGCAAAAATACGGTACTTTCGGCGGTGATCGCCGACGGCGAAGGGTTTATACTTCCTAAAACTCTCGGCAGAGCACAAAGCAGAAGAGAGCTCGTACAAAAATGTCTTTCCAAAGAGCCGAAAAGCGTGCTTTATCTTTCGACAAATTCGCCTTGTCCGCATTTTTATTTCGGCGGGGAGTCGGTAGGAAGCGGCAGAGGGGTAAGGAAGCTTGACGTAGAGACACTTGAGAGTGCATTTGACGTGATAACTCCCGACCTGCTCGCGATAGACGGCTTTTACGCGCTTGACCGTACCGGCTCAGCTGCGATAAAGGACCTTTGCAAGCGTGTCGGCGCAGAGCTTTGGGGAAACGAGAGGGACGAGCTTTCGATAGATGAAGTCGGTGCACTCAGACGTATCTTTGAGAGATACTGTGAGAGGATCTTATAAGAAACAAAAAAGCTATCGCCCTTATGGGCACGCACGATAACGAAGGATTAACATAAGTTATTAGAGCGTGCCCATAATGAATTGCCCTTGTGGGCATGAATTGGCTTGCGCCGTGAATTGAACTTCGTTCATGAATTGCCTTCGGCATGATCAAACATGGCAATTCAATTCATGAAAACAAAGTTTTCAAATCATGAAGCCGTTAGGATTCAATTCATGACGCAAAGCGTCAATTCATTACTATCGGGAGAAAATGGTCTAAAGTAACGCAAAAGCACTTATGACAAACGATTTATTCGTTATCATAAGTGCTTTTTGTTAAAACTTCGTTATGGGGCTCACGCCTTGCGGCGATAGCTTTTTTAGTTTGATTTAAAGTGCATAGAATACTACCGAAAACGAGTGAAGAATGCTTCCGAGAAGAACGAAGATGTGGAATACCGAATGGTAGTATTTCTTGTTCGAGCCTATCTTATAAAAAATGATGCCGACCGTGTAAAGTATTCCGCCGCCGAGCAGGAGAGCAAATCCGTTATGACCGAGTGCGCGGTACATAGAGCCGAGGTTGAAGATGATAGCCCAACCCATACCGACGTATCCTACCATACTGAATGCCTTGTATCTTTGAAGATCTATTGCGTTGAGCGTGATAGAGAGCGCCGCGAGCCCCCAGACTACAAGGAAAGTAGCGATAGCGGCTGCTTTGTTGGTCTTCATAAGACCGCACAGTACCATAGGAGTGTAAGTGCCTGCTATGAGAAAATATATCGTGCAGTGGTCGAGGACTTGAAAAACTTTTTTCGCGGTGTTTCTCGGAAGTGCGTGATATATGCTCGATACGGTATAGAGCGATATCATAGAAACGCCGAAGATGATGCCGCAGACGAGTGCGAGAGTGCTACCCTTGTGAAGCGAGACGGCTATGCAGGCAAGAAGCGTTATGACTCCCCAAGCGCCGCCTACGATATGGGTGACGTAATTAAATATCTCCTCTCCTTTGGTGTATGAGGGAATGGCTCTTTCTTTTAGACAAGTACGTGTCATATTATTAAACCTTTCTTTATGTGGTATCGAAAACTACATCGTGATGTTATTATAACACATTAAAAGTGAAAATGCAATAGGTTTTGCGAAAATATATAAAAAATATTTTAAACGGGGAAAAAATTTGTATAGCTTTCTTTGTTGACAATTTAACATACTGTGTGGTATAATATAAATTGTGGTATTGTGCGGTCGGGCAGATCCGCTGTAAAGTCTGCCGTAAAACGAAGAAGAAAGAGGAGAATTTGTCAATGTACGATATAGTTATCATTGGCGCGGGCGTAGTAGGCGGAATGATCGCCCGTGAGCTCGCAAGATACGAGCTTAAAATATGTATTCTTGAAAAAGAAAACGACGTTGCTATGGGTGCTACCAAAGCAAACAGTGCGATCGTTCACGCGGGATTTGATGCTAAAGAAGGCTCGATGAAGGCAAAGATGAACGTTCGCGGTTCGCAGATGATGCAGAAGGTAGCAGAAGAGCTCGGAGTAAAGTATATACGAAACGAGTCTTTGGTAGTCGCTTTCGAGAGCGAAAGAGAAGAAGTAGAGGCTATTTACGAGCGCGGAGTTAAAAACGGTGTCGAAGGACTTCGAATAATCGAGCGCGACGAGCTTCTGTCTCTTGAGCCCAATCTCAACCCCGAGCTTTCCTGCGCTCTGCTCGCTCCTACCGGCGCTATCGTTTGCCCCTACGAGCTTTGTATTTCGGCTGTAGGAAACGCTATGGACAACGGAGCTGAGCTCAAGCTCAATTTTGAGGTAAGCTCGATAGATAAAAAGGACGGATATTACGTGGTAAGCTCTTCTGACGGCGACGCAGTAGAGGCAAGATACGTTATAAACTCTGCGGGAGTATATTCCGACGAGATAGCAAAAATGACGGGTGACGACGATTTCTGCGTTCACCCCAGACGCGGTGAGTACATGATACTCGATAAGGAGTGCGGTTCTTTCGTTCAGAGGACCATATTCCACACCCCCACGAAGATGGGTAAGGGAATACTCGTTGCTCCTACGGTAGACGGAAACCTTCTTTTAGGTCCTACCGCCACCGATATAGAGGACAAGGAAGACAAGTCGGTCACGGCTGAGGGCTATGCACAGATAATCAGCAAGGCGGGCGACAACGTAAGCGGAATTCCTTACGGAAAGGTCATCACCTCCTTCTGCGGACTTCGCGCAGTCGGCTGCAAGGGCGACTTTATCATCAAGCTTCGCGACAGAGTTCTCACTCTCGGCGGAATCGAAAGCCCCGGACTCACCTCTGCTCCCGCTATTGCGGAGCACGTTGTAGGTATGCTTCGCGATGACGGCGTCGAGCTTAAGAACAAGGCGGATTTCGATCCGATACACGTTCCCGCTCACGCGTTCAACAGTATGCCGATAGATAAGAAGAACGAGGTAATAGCTAAGGACGCTCGCTACGGAAGAATTGTCTGCAGATGCGAAGGCATAACCGAGGGTGAGATAGTTGCGGCAATACACACCAATCCCGGTGCTACCGACGTTGACGGTATCAAGCGCCGCACGAGAAGCGGTATGGGAAGATGTCAGGGCGGCTTCTGCTCTCCGATAGTAGTTCAGATACTTGCACGCGAGCTTGGCGTGTCTGTTGAAGAGGTAACTAAGTTTGGAAAGCATTCGACTATAAATTACGGTAAGACGAAGGGAGATAACTGATATGGCAGATATGCAGAACGTAGATCTCGTAATAGTCGGCGGCGGACCTGCGGGAATGAGTGCGGCGGTAGCTGCGTACGACGCGGGACTTCGCAATATACTTATTCTTGAGCGCGACACCAGCCTTGGCGGTATCCTCCGTCAGTGCATACACAACGGATTCGGACTTCACAGATTCAAAGAGGAGCTCACGGGTCCCGAGTATGCTTACAGATACGAACTTCAGGTAAGAGAGCGCGAGATACCCTTCAAGCTCAATACCATGGTGCTTGATATATCTCCCGATAAGGTAGTTACCGCGATGAACAGCGAGGACGGAATGTTTATGATCCGTGCCAAAGCTATAATTCTTGCTATGGGCTGCCGCGAGCGTCCAAAGGGAGCGCTCAACATCTGCGGACACCGCCCCTCAGGCATCTTTACCGCGGGAACTGCACAGAAATTCGTAAATATGGACGGATATATGCCCGGTAAGAAGATAGTTATTCTCGGTTCGGGTGATATCGGTCTTATAATGGCGAGAAGAATGACCCTTGAGGGTGCCGAGGTAAAGGCTGTTTGCGAGCTTATGCCTTATTCGGGCGGACTTGCAAGAAACATCGAGCAGTGCCTTAACGATTTCGGTATCCCGCTTCTTCTCAGCCATACAGTCGTTGATATACACGGAAAAGAAAGAGTTGAGGGCGTTACGATAGCCAAGGTGGACGAGCGCCGTAAGCCTATCCCCGAGACACGTCAGTTTATCGAATGCGACACGCTTCTTCTTTCTTGCGGACTTATTCCCGAGAACGAGCTTACAAAGGGTGCTAACATCTCGCTTGACCGCGTGACGAACGGCGCAGTAGTGGATCAGGACAGACAGACCGATACCGAGGGTATCTTTGCTTGCGGTAACGTTCTTCACGTTCACGACCTCGTTGACTACGTATCCGAGGAGGCTGATATTGCGGGCAAGGCTGCTGCTGAATATGTGATGAAAAATACAAGCGCAAGCGCAGCTAAGAGCATCAATATCGTTACCGACGGAAAGGTAAGATATACCGTTCCTCAGCGTATAACGGCAGAGAAAAAGGTAACCGTATACTTCAGAGTTGCAGACGTTTACCGCGACGTTCGCATCGTGGTGCGCGATGGCGACAGCGTTATTATAAACAAGAAGAAGCAGAAGGTAGCGCCCGGCGAGATGGAGACTGTTTCTCTCACTCCCGAGATGCTTGCAAAGGTCGAGAGCGGAACGCTTTCTTTCTCGATCGAATTTGATTCTTAAGAAAGGCAGGATTAAAAAATGATCCGTGAATTAACTTGTATCGTTTGCCCTAAGGGCTGTCAGCTCAAGGTAGAGCTTGGCGAGGATAAGAAGGTACTGTCTGTTGAGGGTCACACCTGCAAGCGCGGCGAGACCTATGCCGTTACCGAGTGCACTGCTCCCAAGAGAGTCGTTACCAGCACCGCTCCTCTTGCGGGCGGCGGAGTAGTTCCCGTAAAGACCAACGGCTCTATCCCTAAGGAGCTTATGTTCGAGTGCGTTGAGCTTATCAATAAGGTGCGCGTTGCCCCCGATGCTCCTATCGGCACGGTCGTTATTGCAGACGTTCTCGGAACGGGCGTTGACGTGGTCACGACCAGAAATGCAAAGATTTGATTTTTGTGTGGAATAGTACAAGGGCGTTGAGTTAGAGGAAACGTAAAATGTATATCGATATCAATGGTAAAAAGAGACAGAAGGTAGGACTTCACATACACACAAGCATTTCTGACGGAGCGTGGTCTCCCGAGAAGGTAAAGGAGTCTTACAGATCGCAGGGCTACGACGCGATCGCGCTGACAGACCACTGGAAGTACGGCGACAGCGGAGAATATAACGGAATGACAGTCATTTCGGGTGCTGAATACAACGTCGGCGGAAACACGACCGAGCAGGGCGTGTTCCACGTAGTAGGACTCTTTATGGAGAAGGAACCTGAGCTTGATAAGAACGGAAGCGCACAGGATATTATCGACGGAGTTCACGCAGTCGGCGGTCTTGCTGTCCTCGCTCATCCCGCGTGGTCGCTCAATACTCCCGATATGATACTCGCGCTTCGTGATATCGATGCTACAGAGATATATAATGCCGTTTCCGAGGAGGGAGAGTCCTTCAGACCCGATTCCTCGCTGATCGTTGATATGCTGGCGGGTCGCGGTGTAAAATACCCCTTGCTTGCTACCGATGATGCACATTTTTATTGCGGTATCGACAACGGAAGAGGCTTTATTATGGTCGAGAGCGATGATAATTCGCGTGAGTCTATAAAAAAGGCCATACTTGAGGAGAAATTTTATGCTTCTCAAGGGCCTGAGATACATCTTTACAGAGATGGAGAAAAATTCTGCGTTGATTGCTCGCCCGTTTCAAAGATATATTTTGCCTCAAATTCCGCTTGGTGTCGCCGCGCAACGCGCGGTGAGAATATCACTCACGCCGAATATAAGCCTACAGCTGACGACCGCTTTGTAAGAGCTTTCGTTGTAGATGCCGAAGGCAAGAGCGCTTGGACAAATATAATTGAAATATAAACTATACCTTAAAAAAGCTCCGAGTTCACAGAACTCGGAGCTTTTTTGTTTGTTTTTATCTGTTATATTTCATAATACCCTTGTATTCAAGAAGCTTTATGAAAAGTCCACCCTGAACTGTACGGTTGCGGAAGCTCTTGTCGATATCTCCAACCATATAGTGTCTGTGTTCACCTGTGGTAGTGAAGTACCAGTCTGTCATAGGAACACGCGAGGGAGATGCGTTGAAGAAATCCCACATAGGAGCTACGAAGTCTTCAAATGCGTCGCGGTCGGCGGTAAGAGTAGCCGTCCAAACGAGCCAGTCGCTCTTAGTGTAATCCGAGCGCGAGTCGAGCGGGAGACCGTATGCGTTAATATGCTTTCTGTAGCTTGCAAACTCGGACTCGAGTACGGTCTTGGGCATAAGATCTGTGCCGAAAAGCTTGTCCCAGACTATGTTGTACTTCATACTGAATGTATCGGGCTTATCAAATGCAAGTCTGTAGCTTCCGTCGCCATTGGATGCGCGCTCTGCCCAATCGAGAGCCATATCACGAGCGAGCTTGAGATACTTGCGCTCTTCACGCTTCTTGCCGTTCATTCCGTAAAGGATACCAAGACCTGCTATACCCATAATGGCCTTGAGCGAGAGGTTGCAGTTGTGAGCAAGATGTCCTGCAAAGTCGTCGGTGCAGAGCTGGTTTTCGGGATCTCTGCCGTTGTCTATAAGATATTTTACCCAATCTTCGAGTATATCGAAGTGCTCATTCGCGAAAGCGGTGCTCTTGGTAGCGAGCGCAACAGCGGCTTCCATAACGAGCATATTTCCGCACTCTTCAACAGGCATCTGCTTGTGGAACATAAGCTCACCGGTCTCTCTGTTGAGTCCGTATACCTGACCGTTGAGGATAGGATACTGACCTGCATCGTGGGGGGCGAAATCGTATTTCCAAGCGTCAGACTTTGTGAATTTGTAGATAGGACGCATCATGCCCTTTACGAGCTCGGGATTGTAGAGCAAGAAGAGGGGGATGGAGGGGTAGCTTACGTCAACGGTAGCTGCGCATCCGTTGGAGAAGCACTCTTTGGATACGAATATTATCTCGCCGTCCTCGTCAAGAGCGAGTTTGTGCGCCGCGATGACCTGACGGTAAGCGAGCTCGAGAAGCTCGGCGTACTTTTCTCCGCCTGCGCGAACTGCATCAACGAACATCTTGTCGGCGAATTCGTTACAACGCTTGAGGGTGGTCTTATAGTCCGAGTGTGCCTTTACTATCTCGTCGGTGATGAGCGCGCCGTTTCTGTTCCAATAGGTCTTGAGGCGTGCACCGAAATATTCGAGAGACTCAATGTCGTCGTAAGCGAAAGTGATGAGAGTGGAGCTCTTGAGGTCCACTTCTGCACAAACGTAGGTCATTTTGTCGCCTTCGCCGACCTCGTAGGAGGTCTTGCCCTCGGTGGTGAGGTAGAAATAACCCCAGCTTATACGGTGATCGTCGCCGTCGCAGGGAATTATGCTCTGTGCAACAGTGCCGATCTTTACAGAGTTGAGCTTGCCAAGCTCAAGAGTCTCGCATTCAACGGGCTCGGATTTCGTGAGGTTGGTGCAGATGTGCTCTGCTACGGATATCTTTATCTTAACGTCGTGCTTCTTGTGGTCGGTTATCTCCTTGCGTATCTCGAGATAGCTTATGGGACGGGTCATAAGATAGAGATCGGTCATAAGTATGGGCGAGGTGAAGATGAAGGTAAGACGCACGCCCGACTCTTCGAAAACGTAGGTAGTCGAAAATGCGGTGCAATCTGCAGATATCTGCTTCATTGCGGGAATGGAGTCGTCCTCCTTGCTCATAAAGCGGTAGGGCTTGCCGTCGATGGTTGCTATACCTGTTATAACGTTGGGACGGTCGGTCCAATGCGTAGTGTTTACGTCGGTGAGCTTATCTGCTTGCGACCATACGCTGAAAAACGGATCGATGGTTATGAGCGGGTATGCGGGTGCTCTGAGTTTCATAATTTTCTCCTTTTTGTTGTAAATTAAATCATAAAATAAAAACCAAAAATATATGATATATAAGGGTTTTGTGTGTTGTGGATTGAAAAAAACAACACAAAGAATGATATGCCGACAGCGCCGCAACAAGAAAACTTTGCGCGGTACTTGATATCGCTTCCCGAGTAATTATATCATAAAAAAATTGCTTTTGCAACAAGTAAAATGAAAAGAGTGAAAAAATTATCAAAACCTATTGAAAAAAACGGGATTTTGCGGTATAATAACTCGGGGTGGAAATTAAAACTATAATATAAATGGTAGAGAAAAACACCTACTCTGCCAAGGAGGAAAATATGTTAGAATTTAAAAACGTATCCTTCTCGGTCGAAGGGAAGGATATACTCAAGAATGTAAATCTTGAGATCGACGACCGTTTCGTTGCGATCACAGGACCTAACGGAAGCGGCAAATCGACTATGGCTAAGCTCATTGCGGGTATTATTATGCCAACGAGCGGAAAAATATATATGGATGGCGTTGATATCACGGATATGTCTATCACCGACCGCGCAAAAGCGGGTATCAGTTTTGCTTTTCAGCAGCCCGTACGCTTCAAGGGAATAACCGTAAAGGACCTTATTTCTTTGGCTGCAGGAAAGAGGACAAGCGTTGCCGAGGCATGCTCTTATCTCTCGGAGGTGGGGCTCTGCGCTAAGGACTACGTAAACCGAGAGGTCGACGGCTCTTTGTCGGGCGGCGAGCTCAAGCGTATCGAGATAGCGATGATAAATGCCCGTTCCACTAAGATTTCGGTCTTTGATGAGCCTGAAGCGGGAATAGACCTGTGGAGCTTTAACAATCTTATCAAGGTCTTTGAGAAGATGTATGAGCGCACGAAGGGAAACATCATTATCATCTCGCATCAGGAGAGGATACTCAATATTGCCGACAAGATAATAGTTCTTGCGGGCGGCGAAGTGGTCGAGTACGGAGAGAAGGACGTTGTGTTCCCTAAGCTTATGGACGTTCGCTCGGGTTGCTATTTGACCAAGGATAATGCGTAAGGAGGGTGAAAATGGACGGTATTCAGAAAAAATTGCTTGAAGAGGTCGCCGGATTGCACGACGTTCCGCAGGGAGCGTATTCGCTCCGCATAAACGGAAGCTTGCACGGAAAGAACTCTTCTGAAAATATAGAGATAGTAGGAAAGACCGACAAGGCGGGCATTGATATATACATCAAGCCCGGCACGAAGAACGAAAGCCTGCATATACCGGTAATACTTTCGCAAAGCGGCCTTCGCGAGCTGGTGTATAACGATTTTCACATAGGCGAGGATTGCGACGTTACCATAGTGGCGGGTTGCGGTATCCATAACGGTGGAAACGAGACCTCTGAGCACAGCGGCGTGCACTCGTTTTTTGTGGGGAAAAATGCAAGAATTAAATACGTAGAAAAGCATTACGGTCAAGGTGACGGGAACGGTGAAAATATTATGAACCCCACGACTTATGTTGAATTGGACGAAAATGCTTATATGGAGATGGAGACGGCGCAGATAAAGGGTGTGGACTCCACGTATAGAAAGACCACTGCTAAAGTGTCGAAAAATGCAACTCTTATCGTTAATGAAAAGCTTATGACTCATGGAAAGCAGATTGCGGATACCGAGTTTTCGGTGGAGCTTCTCGGCGAGAATTCGGGAACTCACGTCGTTTCGAGAGCGGTTGCCAGAGATGAGTCGAAACAAAGATTTTTGTCGAAGATAGAAGGAAAGAACAAATGTTCGGGACACACCGAGTGCGACGCCATAATAATGGACAATGCGACGGTTGCCGCTATTCCCGAGATCCTTGCGGTCGATCCCGATGCCTCTTTGATTCACGAAGCTGCTATCGGAAAGATCGCGGGCGAACAGCTCGTCAAGCTGATGACGCTCGGACTTACCGAGAAGGAAGCTGAAGAAGAGATAATTAACGGATTTTTGCGCTAAACATATCTTGACGTTAAAAAGTCCCCGATGCAAAAAATGCATCGGGGATCTTTGTTTTGCGTGATGCAAAACGCTGAGAAAAAGAGAAATGGAATAAAAAGAAATAAATGTAAAAAAATAGATATTTTGGGCTAAAAACGCAATTCGAAATTTGTTTTTGGAGTTTACCGTACTTATTTCGCTAAAAATCTTAAATTTTACACCGTGGTGAATGTGTAGAAAAATAAGGGATAATTTTGTGCACAATTAACAAAAATACGCTTTGACGGCAAAAAATGCTGAGTACAAAGGTTTTTGGAAAGGGGTAAATTGAATTTACCTAACGGCGCTGCATATTTGACTTGCAAAACCGAATGGTGCATTTGCACAAAAATGACTTTGGCGCCGAGCAAAAGCAAGGCTGTGGGGTAAATGTGATTTACCTGCAAAAAGAATTAAAAATGTCAAGTCTAAAATGTGACGATTTTATGTAGCTGATCTAAAAGTTTTTGTGTCGCTCTTGTGTTGGTCAGGTCAGCATTTTGGGAAGTTTGTGAAAAATGTCCGCTTGACTTTTTTCTTATTTTATGGTAAGATATCACCATAGTTTTAACCATTTGGTAGGAGGAAATTCTAAATGAAAACCACGAAATTTCAAAGAATAACGGCTTTGATCTTGCTCGTGATGTTCATCTTTGGAGGAAGTGCTATGCCTGCTTCGGCGGCAAGAGACTCTTCTGAGGAGAACTCTCTGGCAAGCATCAAGGAGTTGCTGAATGCAATTTCGTACAGTGAGTACAAGCAGGAGTACACGAGCGAAGCAGAACTTGCTAAGCTTGAGGACGGTGACGACAGCACCAATCCTTCGTATTTTGACCTTGTTCCCAACGCATCGTCCGACATAGTGCTTGCGGGCGTTGACGGCACGTACGTGAACTCCTTGGGCGACGTACTTTCGTACGATCCTAACGTTGTTCTCAAACCGGGAGACCCTATTCCCGAAGAAGAAACACCCTATAAGTTCACCGATGGAACCAACGAGGGACTCTATGTTCCCGACAGCGGTGATATTTCTTGGGTGATCGCTGCAGGCTCGGAGAATGCGATAAGCACTCCCACACGCTACAGCATCTACATAGAGTACTACCCGATACAGAATAAATCCGCTTCGATCGAAAGGATCTTTATGATAAACGATAAGGTTCCTTTTGCGGAGGCGCGTTACCTTACCATATCTAAGGTATGGTCTACACCCTATCCCGATGCTCAGATCGAGATAGGAAGGGAAGGCGCGGCTGCTATAATAGAGGCGGCTAAAGCGGCGGGCTTCCTTGATGCTAAGGAAGGAGTCAACAGAAAGGGAGAGGCAGTCGTCAACGTAAGCTTCCCGTCTGTTTGGACTCAGTCGCTCAGCGATTTCGTTGATGAATATACCGTTCGCTACTTTACTGCGGATACCGACAAGAACGAGATCCGCGAAAGTCTCGTTCAGGCACCGAAGTGGAACGTGTACGATTTCAAGGACTCCAACGGATTTGACCAGAAGCCCTTCCAATTCGTAGTCGCTCCCGACGAGGACGGTGACGTAACGCTCACACTTGAGGGCGTCAACGAGCCCATCGTAATCTCGAAGCTTTGCCTCACTCCTTGTAAGGATTATCAAAGCTACGATGCTTATCGCCAGCAGTATGCATCCCTTGGAAAAGGCGAGGGCGCGCTTAAAATAGAAGCAGAATATTTCTCGGCTTCCTCCAGCCAGACGATATACCCCATGTCTGACAACACGAGTGCTGCAAACTCTCCGAGCGCGACTGACAGAACGTTGCTCAATGCAGTCGGCGGTGAAAAGTGGCAGGGTGTCGGTCAATGGGTCGAATACAAGTTTACTGTTGCTAAGAGCGGTAACTATAACATAGTAGCACGCTTCAAGCAGAATATACTCGACGGTATGGCTACCTCGAGAGTTCTTAATCTCTACAGTGACGATACGGTTGCACAGGGAGAGCCGGGCTATTACAACGGCGTTCCTTTTGATGAGGCTACGCGCTTGAAGTTCAACTACTCTGACGACTGGCAGGTCGGACCGCTTTCGGACGGAACTACTGATTTTGAGTTCTATTTCAAGGCAGGCGTCACCTATACGATCCGTCTTGAAGTATCGCTTGGAGCAATGGGCTCTACTGTAAGCAGAGTTCAGGAATCGCTTGACGCTATCAACAAAGACTACCTTAATATACTTAAGCTCACGGGAACTACCCCCGACGAGTTTGCGTCCTACGATTTCTACGGAACTATTCCCGATACGATGGCGGATATGTGGAAGCAGCACGAGGAGATCGATTCTATAATCGAAGTACTTCTTAAGGACTCCTCTAAGAGCTCGATGACGGCAACGCTTCAGAACGTTTCCGACCTTCTCCGCGATATGAGTAAGGACGAGGACGAGGTCGCTAAGAACCTTGCACAGCTCAAGACCTATATCGGTTCTCTCGGTACTTGGCTCGGCGATGCAAAGACTCAGCCCTTGACCGTTGACTATCTTGTGATACAGAATGCCGATACCGAGCTTCCTAAGGCGAAGGCAAACTTCTTTGAAGCTCTTTGGCACGAGATCACGGGATTTATCCAGTCCTTCTTCCGTAACTACGACCGTATGGGTGCTCTTACCGATGAGGTTGCAGAGGACAGCGTTGAGGTATGGATAGCTACGGGTCGAGATCAGTCTCAGGTTATCAGAAACCTCATTAATAATAAATTCACCAAGGAACACGGCGTTACGGTCAACCTCAGACTCGTTGCGGGCGGAACGCTTTTGCCTTCTATACTTGCTAAGAAGGGACCTGACGTTTATCTCGGAATAGGCGCGGGAGACGTTATCAACTACGCTATCCGCGGTGCGCTTGAATCTATTGAAGAAATGGATGGCTTTAAAGAGGCTACCTCGAACTTCAATGAGTCCGCGATGATAGTTCTTCAGATGGAAGATGCTTACGGAAAGATGCGTTGCTACGGTCTTCCCGAGACCCAGAGCTTCCCGATGATGTTCGTCCGTGAGGACGTTCTTGCGGAGCTCGAGATAGAAGTTCCTAAGACCTGGGATGACGTAAAGGAAGCAATTCCCGTACTTCAGGCAAACAATATGGAGATCGCTATGATAGGCGATAGTAACATATTTATATATCAGATGGGCGGTGAGCTCTTTGCTGACGGAGGTATGAGAATAAACCTCGGCTCCAACCTCGCTCTTACGGCGTTTGAGGATATGTGTGCTATGTACACGATGTATTCCTTCCCCTATAAGTACGACTTTGCAAACCGTTTCAGAACCGGTGAAATGCCCATAGGCTTCGGTGACTACACCGGAACCTACAACCACCTCAAAGTATTTGCAACCGAGATCGAGGGTCTTTGGTCCTTCTATCCGATGCCCGGTATAGAAGATAAGAACGGAGATATAAGATTTGACTCGGTTTCCGGTGTCGGAGCTATCTCGATGATCGTCGGTGCAGAGAACAAGGAAAGAGCATGGACATTTATGAAGTGGTACGTCGGAAACGAGTGTCAGGTCGACTACTCTAACGAAATGGCTGCTATTCTCGGTCCTTCCGCTAAGCACCCGACGGCAAACATCACAGCTCTTGAGAGCTTGCCTTGGACCCGTGAAGAATATTCGCAGATCAAGCTTCAGTTTGATAACCTCGCGTCTATTCCTAACTACCCCGGCGCATACATCGTAGGACGTTATACCAAGTTCGCGTTCCTCGATGCGTATAACGATAACCTTAACCCCGTAACAAGCCTTAAGGGATATATAGATGATATAAATGATGAGATCACGAGAAAACGTGAAGAGTTTGACCTTGAAGCTCTTGATAAGGACAAAGGCCAGACAACTCTCGCGGTAAGACGTATGCAGCAGGCAGAAGAAGCACTTGAGCTCGCAAAGAGCGACAGCCGTTATTCTGCGACCTACGATGCAAAGGTAGATGAGATACTCAGAGAGATCAACGGATACGATACCGAGGATTTCGGAAGACTCACCGAGCTTGCAAACGACCTCTCGAAGCTCAATTCCGATCTGTTCGGAAACGGTACTAAGGATTCAGACCTTTTGACCGACGCTGAGCTTGAGAAGGATAAGGTCTACAAGGCAGTTTACTACCTTACTGACGCAGCTAAATGGCTTAAGACCTATGAGGCTTATAAGAACATTCCGTAATTTATTCATTGTATAGTAATAAAAAGGAGAAAAACTCATGTCACAGAAAACAGCAAAAAAACGAGCTGTAGTGCGCAAGGATATGACGAAGCTGCAGTGGACATGGCATGAAATGAAGAGAAACAAGGTCGCTTACCTTATGGTATTCCCCTATATGCTGATCTTCACCTGCTTTACAGTCTTGCCTGTCGTACTTTCAGCGGTTATAAGCCTAACAGACTTTAACTTGCTTGAGTGGCCTAACTTCGTTGGCGCGGAAAACTATATACGACTCTTCCTTGACGACGATATCTTTATAACGGCTTGTCAGAACACACTTATATTCGCTTGTATAGTCGGACCTGTTTCCTACCTTATGTCATTTATGGTAGCTTGGTTCATCAACGAGCTTTCCCCGAAGATAAGAGCGGTAGTAACGCTTATCTTCTATGCTCCTTCAATTTCGGGTCAGGCATATCTGATATGGAAGACCCTCTTCTCCTCGGACCGTTACGGTTGGGTAAACGCAATGCTTCTCAAGCTTGACCTCATACCCAAGGAAATAGCTTTCTTCGAGGATGCTGACTTCGTCATGCCGCTTTGTATCGTGGTCGCTCTTTGGACCTCGCTCGGTACTTCCTTCCTTGCGTTTATCGCGGGTCTTCAGGGTATCGATAAGGCTCAGTTTGAAGCGGGCGCGGTTGACGGTATAAGAAACAGATGGCAGGAGCTTTGGTATATAACTCTTCCCAATATGAAGAACACGCTTATGTTCGGTGCTATTATGGCTATCACGGGTGCGTTCGGATTTGGTGGAGTAGTTACTGCGCTTTGCGGATTCCCTTCGGTCGACTACGCAGCGCACACCATCGTTCACCACCTCGACGACTACGGCGGAATGCGTTTTGAGACGGGTTACGCATCTGCTATAGCAGTTATACTTTTCGCAGTAATGATCGGCGCAAATATGCTGGTTAAAAAGATGATTTCGAAGGTAGGATCGTGATATGGCAAAGTTAAGAACAAGAAAACATAAAGTCGTACTTGCGCGATCCAGAAGCGGAGACGCGGGTATAACCGTCATACTCTTTATCTTGGGACTTTTTATGTTCCTTCCTATGTATTATTGCGTAATACAGGCATTTAAACCTCTTGACGAGCTTTGGATGTTCCCGCCGAGATTTTACGTCGTAAATCCTACGGTAAAACACTTTAAAGACCTTTTCACTCTTATGAGTGACAGTATGGTTCCTTTCTCGCGTTACATATTCAACACAGTCTTTACCTCGGTTGCAGGTACGATCGGACATTTGTTCGTAGCATCGCTTGCATCCTACGCAATGGCTAAGATCGTTTTCCCCGGTGGAAAGATGATGTTCAAGACTGTACAGACTTCGCTTATGTTCCACCAGACAGTAACCGCTACCTGTAGCTTCATTCTTATGAGTGCACTCCACATGGTAGATACCTACTGGGCAATCATCGTTCCCGCTTGGGGCTCTACTCTCGTCTTCTATCTTATGAAG
>SVSY01000048.1 GCA_015064065.1 Oscillospiraceae bacterium | reverse complement strand
TATAAAAGAGTTTGTCGACCCGTTCACGGGTCAGCCGGTAAAAGAGGGCGAATAAAATGAAGCCCCTTTAGGGGCATGCCTGTGAAAGCCGTGCGGTTGGCAGACTTTTCGACGAGCCTATAGGCTCAGCCTATGACATGCCCTAAGGGGGCTTGTGCAAGCCACCGGCACGGCCGGTGGTCTTGACTATCCGTCCATATAACGATTTGAACCCCGCAACGAGACGCAAAGCGTCCGTTGCTAAAGCTTGCGCTACCGCTGCATAAACGATAATATGGCATTATTGCGCAAGCATAGGGTTCGATATCCCTGAAGCTTAACGACAGACCGACATCGTCGGTCTGTTTTCTTTTATTCGTTCACATAACGATTCGAACCCCACGACGAACTTCTAATTTGAAATTAAAATCTTAAAAAACCTTTGCTTTTTTCGACGATATGTGATATAATGTAGTTGTAAATAATTTTGACTACTCTAAGGAGATAAAAATGAAAAAAACAATACTCAGAGAATATGCAAGACTTATCGCGCAGAGCGGTGTTGCGACCAAAAAGGGCGACGTTGTTATGATTCAGGCGGGACTTGATCAGCCCGATTTCATTACTATGCTCGTAGACGAGTGCTACAAGGCGGGCGCGGAGCGCGTTATCGTTGATTGGAGCTATCTTAAGGTCTCCAAGCTTCACATCAGACATCAGAAGGCAAAGGTGCTTGGCAAGGTAGAGGATTTCGAGGAAGCAAGACTTAAGTACAGACTCGAGAAAAATCCCGCTATGATCTACATACTCTCCGACGACCCCAACGGACTTGCGGGAATAAATCAGGCTAAGTATTCCAAGGCTATGCAGGAGAAGATGAAGGTCATCAAGCCCTACAGAGAGGCTATGGATAACAAGTACAAGTGGTGTATCGCGGCTGTTCCGGGTGCTGAATGGGCAAAGATGGTATTCCCGGGCGTACGCACGAGCGTTGCTATTGAGAAGCTTTGGAATGCTATCCTTCTTACCGCGCGCGTTATAGATAAGGACGGCAATATGCTTGACTCCAATATCGAATGGTTCAGACACAACCGCAATTTCACACAGCGCTGCAAGGCTCTCAACGACGCGGGACTTCGCAAGCTCGTTTACAAGTCCTCCAACGGCACAGATCTTACGGTAGGTCTTATGCCCGAGGGTACTTTTATGGGCGGCGGCGAGTACACGCTCGGCGGCGAGTACTACAACCCCAACATTCCCACCGAGGAGATATTCACAACACCCAAGGCAGGCGAGGCAGAAGGTATAGTTTATTCCTCTATGCCGCTTTCTTGGAGAGGTGAGATCATCGACAATTTCAGCATTCGCTTTGAGGGCGGACGCGCAGTTGAGGTAAAGGCAGAGAAGAACGAAGAGCTTCTCAAGCAGATGATCGCTATGGACGAGGGCGCGGCAATGCTCGGCGAGTGCGCGCTCGTGCCCTACGATTCTCCTATCCGCAACAGCGGAATAATGTTCTTCGAGACACTCTTTGACGAGAACGCTGCTTGTCATTTTGCTATGGGCGAGGGCTTTACCAACACGGTAAAGGATTACGACAAGTACAGCCGTGAGGAGCTCAAGAATATGGGTGTCAACGACTCCAACATTCACGTTGACTTTATGATCGGTACTGAGGATCTTTCGATCGTCGGTATCAAGGAGGACGGAAGCGAGTTCCCGATATTCAAGGACGGAAACTGGGCGTTCTAAGCCAAAACAGCTCGAATATTAAAAGACTCCGAATTGACGGTCTTCTCTATGGAGGACGGCAATTCGGAGCTTTTTGTTTTATTGCTTTATAAGTCCTTTTTCCTTCATTCTCCGAGCGATATATACTGCCGGAGTATCAAGTAAAGAGGTGAAGATATATATAACGTAGCTTGATATCATAATTGATATAAAGGTAGGCATATCGTAAAGACCGAAGAATGCGACCGACGTGAAAAGCACGGTGTTTATAAGCTGAGAGATAAGCGTTGAGAAATTATTTCGAAGCCATAGCATTCTTCTTGAGTCACCGCCTTTTGACGTGAGATCCCACCAAGTGTGATAAAGTGCCACGTCGAGTCTTTGCGATACGGCGTATCCGAGAATGCTTGCGAGCATAAGGCGGGGTGTCGTTGAGAATATCTGCTTTATCGCGGGCATCACGAAGTCGGAGGATGATGGAGTAAAGAGCATCCACAGCTGTGTCAGCACGAGCATAGCTATAGATGTAAAAATACCGATATACACGGCACGCGAAGCGTCTTTCTTGTTTTCGTTCTCGGAAAGTATGTCTGTTATAAGATAGGTAGATGCGAACATTACGTTGCCGAGTGTTTGCTCCATACCAAAAGCGTTGACGATGATAAGAACTTCGATATTTGCAAGCACCGTAGCCGTTGCCGAAAAGGCAAAGAGCCCGTGCTTGCCGAAAAGCCTGTAGCAGATCAGGACACCGCCGTATATGAGAAGGACGGAAAGGAGGAGCAGGATCTCATTTTTCATAAATACTCTTTCCCGAGCGATAAAAAAGCACACCTACGGTGTGCTTGTGCCCGTAGTTTTGTTTAAGGACAGGATGGTTACGAACTGTCCGTTCAATTGCAAGAATTATACCACGGTTTTCTTTTTTTGTCAAGTCCCTGCAATAGAATTTATAAAAAAAGCGTAGCTTGAGTTGCTCGAAACGGTATCCCTTGAGCAGATAAAGAGCACCGAGTCAAAGTATGAGAGCGGAGAGATCTTTTTCGCTACGCTGCTGTCGGCATAACGCGGGTCAACTACCTCAAGATCAAAGTGGATAGCCAAAAAAGGTATGAGAGAATTTGCAAAGCTATCCTTTATTACGAGCATTTTGGGACGCTTATTTTCGCTTTTGGCGCTTATCGAGATATGCGCGTGATTACCGCCGAGGAAAACTCTGTAAGGATCTGCTCCCGACAGCTCGTCAAGGTCGTATATTCCGCCAAGCTCTGTGTTGCTCACAAGATCGGTCACACGCAAGGTGTGCTCGCTCGGATGTCTGTAAAGAATTATTTCGTCGGGCGTTACGAACGAGGCGGGCAGAGCAGAGCGGCGGTAAGTGCTCCCCAAAAAGCTTTTCGTCACGCTTTCTGTCTCGAACGATCCTATTGAGGCAGGCTCGATGCCGAGCCTCTTACATATCAAAAGATACGCTTGATACGCACCGTCGCTCGTCCAGTGATGATCGGTCTTGTAGTAGTATTTTTCAGGGGCTGAGGATATCTTTTTCAAAAATTGCAAGTCAAGCTCACCGCTGCCGTGTTTTTCTGCAACAGCCTTGCTCAGAAGCGGGGGAAGAAAATTAAAAAAGGCATCCGCTGAGTCGGGTACTACGAATAAGATCGCAGAGCTTGAGAGGTCGGTCAACTTTCGCGCTGCGGCAAGATTTTTTTTGGATATTTCGGGATCGACGTTTTTTTGGCGTGCTGCGAGTGCGCCGTTTTGGCATATTACCATGCCGTTGAGCTCGAGTGCTCCGAGGGCGAGGCGCGCCGACGCGTATAGATCTGCAAATCTGCTTTTGAATGCGAGTTGGTCTGAGTAAAAATTCCGTATGCCGTCAAAATACTCTCCGCTTTTTAAGGACTCTACGGAGGCTGAAGGGAATTTCGCAAGCTCACGTCCTTCGCTCAGCGAAAGATCCTGCGGTTTTTTTATGATAGTTGCGGCTGATATAAAAATTATAAGCGCAGAAAACACTATTGTCAATGTCGCGTCACTTATTTTGTCCTTTTTCATTTTTCCTCCGTCATTTTCTTTTTATATGTAAATATTGCAAAAAACGAAAAAATTTCTAAAAGCTATTTTATTTTTTTGATTATTATGGTATAATATTATTCGTATTGAGCCTATCTATCGAAAGGAGGAGAAAAATGGGAAAGAGAAAGGAACGTGCAAAACAGCTCCTGAAGGACAAGCAGTTTGAGCAGACAGAGCACTACTCAAAACGCTATGCCGCGACAGTTATATCTATAGCATCTGCCGTTATCTGCATTCTCGCCGTTGTCGGTGCGATACTGCTCAAGGACTATTTTTCTGCCGAAAATCTTGATAAGCTTCAAGCCTTTGTTGCAGAGCATTGGTTCGTAGGGGCGCTTATATTTATGGCTGTCTGTGCAATACAGGTCATCATCGCGCTCATTCCAGGAGAAGCGGTGGAGATAGCCGCGGGCGTCATATTCGGCTCTTGGGCAGGCGCTCTCGTTTGCCTTATCGGAATAATGACGGGAAGCGTTATCGTTATTCTGCTCGTGCGTAAATTCGGACGCAAATTCGTCGAATCGCTCTATCCGCGTGAGAAGATAGATTCTCTGCCGATACTCAACGACCCCAAAAAGCGAAATGCCGTAATAGCTTTGCTGTTCTTTATCCCCGGAACACCGAAGGATCTTATCACTTACATCGTCGGACTTACCGAGGTCAGCATACCGATGTACATTTTGCTTACGACGGTTGCGCGCATACCCTCTATCATAATGTCCACTTTTGGCGGCGACGCTTTCGGAGAGGGTAAGATACTCAAGGCTATAATAATATTCGGTGCGACCGCGATCATCAGCGGTATCGGATATCTTGCATATATGGTAATTCAAAAAAAGATGAATAAAAAGCATAACGAGGAAAAAGCAGATCAATAAGTCTGCTTTTTTCTTTCGCCTGCCAGAGCAAAGAAAAATTTGGGTACGTCTAAAAATATTCTTGCGCGCGAGGGCTCGAGCATAGCTCTCCAAAGCCATTCAAGCCCTGCTTTTTGCACAGCTTTCGGCGCGCGGCGCGCCTTTTTTGCCCACACGTCGAGCGTTCCGCCAAGCCCTATCGCGACTTTGACGCAGGGAAGAGAGGGGAGATTTTCGCTTATCCATTTTTCCTGACGGGGAAAGCCCATACAAACGAGCAAAAGCTCGGCTTTTGAGGATAGTATCTTGTCTATGACCTCTTTTTCTTCATTCGGTGTAAAATATCCGTGGTGCGTACCGCATACGTTGAGGTGTGGAAACCTAAGCTGAATATTTCTTTTTGCCAAGGATGCAACGCCCTCTTTCCCACCGAGAAAAAAGACGCGGGTGCCAAGCGTCTGGGCAATCGGTAAAAGCTCTTCGGCAAGGTCAATTCCGGAGGTGATCGCAAGACGGATACCGCTATTAAGTCTTGCGGCAATACGTATCCCCGTGCCGTCGGGAATATTTAAAGACGAGGAATTGAGAAGCGTACGGAGCGAGATATCTTTTCTTGCCGCAAGCAGCATTTGCGTGTTGGGCGTAAAAACGCTGAAGCCGTATCCGTCGAAAAGACGGTCCGACAGCTCCTTTTTGATATCTTCTTTTGACAGTGTGCAGACCTTTACAGAGAGCACGCGGGTGTGCGGAAAAAACATAAAAAGCCTCCGAGGATTTTTCTTAGTGTTCCTCGGAGGCTTTGTTTTTATGTATTTTTAGTCAAGAAAATCAGTGCGGTAGGTAAGACCGAATGCCTTTGCGAGATCGCGAAGGTTATCGTCGGTGATGGTGTTCATACGGGGGTTCTGTACCGAGCAAGCGAGCATATAGAGCTGTGCTGCCTTCTCAACAGTCTCGATAAGACCAAATGCCTCATCGATATCCTTTCCTGCGCCGTAGATGCCGTGCAGACCCCAAACGACAAGTCTGAATTCCTTCATCTTCTCGGCAGTAGCAATTCCTATCTCGTTAGTTCCGCATACCATCCAGGGAAGAACGCCGATACCGTCGGGGAATACCACGATGCACTCGGTGCACATTTCCCAAAGAGTGTGCGTGAGCTTCTTCTCGTCGAGCTCGTGAACGTGGTTCATTGCGAGAGTGTAGGTCGGGTGTGTGTGCATAATAACGCGGTTGTTGGGGTTGACCTCAAGGCGCGCCATGTGGCTCATCAGATGTGCGGGAAGCTCGCTCGTGAACTTGCCGCCGTCAGCGTAGCCCCAAAGAAGCTCTGCGGTCGTGCCATCCTTAGCGATACGGATGATACCGAGATTGGTCTCGGGATCGTGCTCTACGTTCTTGAAATATTTGCCCGTGCCCGTAACTATAAATATCTTGCCGATAAGCTTTGTTGCGTCAAAGCCCGTGGGAATGGTGCGGATAACGTTGTTGAGGTCGAGATATTCTGCAACGATCTCCTCCTCAAGCATATAGCTTATGTTACCGCCGTTGCGCTCGTCCCAGCCCTGACGGTACATATTTGCGGTTATCCTCTTCATTTCCTCTACAAAGGGAGCGTTAAGTATATTTTTCATTTTTATTATCCTCTCTTGCTAAGAATTTCTTTTTCGTATTTTTTTACGTTCTCAAACCACTCGCCGTCGGCTGCAACACCTGCGCGGCGACAGTATTCCTCCCAAACGTCGCCAAAGGGAAGAGTCTTTGCTTCTTCAGCGCGGACCATAAGCTCGGTCCAATTGTCAGCGTCCTGCATAGCACGTAGGTCGTCCGAGGGCTCAAGAAGTGCCATGAGCAGAGCCTTTTGTACGTTGCGAAGACCGACTGTCCACGCGGATATTCTGTTGATAGAGGCATCGAAATAGTCGAGAGCAATGTAAACTCTGCCGTCAAGTCCGCCCGAACGAACTATTTCCTTGCAGATCTCCTTCGTTTCGTCGTCGAGAAGCACTACGTGGTCGCTGTCCCAACGGATAGGACGGGTCACGTGAAGCGCGATCTCGGGGAAGAAGGTGAGCAGAGCGGGTATCTTGTCGGATACCACCTCGGTCGGATGGTAGTGACCGTTGTCCATAAGCGGAATGCACTTATCCATATTTGCCGCCGCGTAGCAGAGCGAAAATTCTGCAGAGCCTACAGTGTATGCTTCAACTCCTATGCCGAATACCTTGGACTCAACGCAGGGCTTGACCTTGTTAAAGTCGTAGGGCTCGGAAAGTATCTGATCTATCGAGTCGCGGTAGCGTTCTCTCGGACCTTTTCTGTCGGCGGGGATATCCTTAAATCCGTCGCCCGTCCAGATGTTCATAACGCAGACCTCGCCGAGCTCTTCTGCAAGATACTGCGAGATGCGGATGCACGCCTTACCGTGCTCTATCCAGAAGCGTCTGGTCTCTTCGTTGGGGCTTGCGAGTGTGAGCGGGTCACACATTGGGTGCGAGAAGAAGGTGGGGTTAAAATCACAGCCGAGTCCGCGCTCCTTGCAGAAATCGACCCATTTCTTGAAGTGCTTGGGCTCGATCTTGTCACGGTCTACCCAACCGCCGTTCTCCTCGTCGAATATTGCATAGCAAGCGTGGAGATTGAGCTTCTTGGTTCCGGGGCAGAGAGAAAGGACCTTGTCTATGTCAGCCATAAGCTCCTCGGGAGTGCGTGCCTTACCGGGATAGTTACCCGTGGTCTGAATACCGCCCGTGAGAGGACCGTCACTCTTCTGATCAAATCCGCGCACGTCGTCGCCTTGCCAGCAGTGCAGTGCGATCGGAACGCTCATAAGTCTGTTCATAGCGGCATCGGTGTCGATGCCGAGCTTTGCATATTTTTCTTTTGCGTATTCGTATCTTGTCATATCTTAACCTCTTTTATATCGAAAGATCTTTTTATAAGCTCGCGAACGCTTGAGAGCGTCAGAGAGTCGTCGGTGTACATAAGCTGAACGGCTATATTTCCTATCGCTGTCGCTTCGACAGGACCTGCGAGCACGCGCTTGCCCGTGTAGAGTGCGGTCAGCTCGTCAAGATAGGTGTCCTTACAGCCGCCGCCCACGATATTTACCGTGTCGACCGTCGTTTTCGTTATCTCTTCGACCGTTTTTACCGCGCTGTCGTAGGAGCGCGCAAGCGAGTGGTAGACAGATGCAAGAGCCTCGCCGACCGTAAGCTCGGGGCGACCCAGATGCTCACGTATAGCTTCAAGCATATTGTCAGGCGCGACGAATTCGCGCGCATTGGGGTCGAGATATCCGACAAGCTCGCTTTGCTTCGCCATTTCCATCATCTCGTCATAGCTGTATTTCTTCCCAAGATCGCGGCGGATAGACTGGAAGAGCCACATTCCCATAAAGTTCTTCAAGAAACGATAGCGGAAATCAACTCCGCCCTCGTTAGTAAAGCCTGCCTCCATAGCCTCGCGGCTGAGTACGGGGGTGGGGAGCTCCGTGCCGATAAGACTCCAAGTGCCCGAAGAGATATAAACGCTTCGGTCTCCGCCGGGACACGCCGCAACCGCAGATGCGGTGTCGTGCGAAGCGACGAGGATTACCGTCGAATCAAAGCCGACTCGCTCGCGTATCTCATTGGTAAAGCTACCGAGCGCGGTTTTTGGGAGCGCGGTCTTGGGGAATATGTCGGTACGGATACCGAGACGCTCGAGAAGCTCAACGTCAAGCTCGCGCGTATTTGCATTGATAAGCGCGCCCGTCGTCATTTCGGTGTATTCGTTTGCCATAACGCCCGAGAGCTTGTAGGAAAGATACTGCGGCATCATAAGGATATGAGCTGCTCTCTCAAGCTTGCCCGAACGCTTGTCGCAGACGAGCTGATAGATAGTGTTGAAATTGAGCGACTGTATGCCGTTACGCGAGTAGAGCTCGTGACGGGAAAGAATAGCGTCTACCGACTCGGGAATATTGTCGGTGCGGCTGTCGCGGTAGGCAACTGCGGGCAAAAGCTCCTTGCCATTAGCATCAAGCAACACGTAGTCAACGCCCCAAGTGTCTATAGCGACCGTCTCGGGAATTTTACCGAGCTCACGGCATTTTGCAATACCCTCGATGACCGAGTCAACGAGGTGCTCTATGTCCCACACGAGCGTGCCGCCCTCATTTACTATGTAATTTTCAAATCTGTATATCTCGGACAGCGTCAGCTTGCCTTCGTCAATAGACGCGAGAATGTGTCTTCCGCTTGACGCTCCGATGTCAATGGCGAGATGATATCTCATTTTTACCTCCGCACAAAATAATACAGAATAATTATATAACAAAATTTATATATTTGCAAGAGTAAATGAATAAAATTATCAAAAATATATGTATTCATTCAAGATTGTCAAAAAAAAACAAACCTATTGACAAATATACGATAGTATGCTATAATAGTATCAGAGGATACCACTTACGACTGCCGCGCGGTAGTGTAATGTCTATTCGCCGCAGTCTGTACATAAGGCAGACTGCGGCTTTTTTGATCATATTCTATTTATTTTGCGAAAGGAGGATGGGTATGAAAAGAATTCTGGCGCTCGTTTTAGCCGCACTTACGATCTTTGTGTGCTCGTGTGATCTGGCACTTCAAAATGAAAGCGAAACGGATGCTGATGTGCGGGAATTTGCTTCTGATAATAATCAACCGTCCATAAAAGTCGATGAAAACAGTAGATATATAATTATGCCGATATCTAAAGTGAAGATAAAACTTGAACCCCAATATTACGACTTTATTCCGTATATTACCGAGGAGCTTTTGGAGGCGGCAGAAAAGGATATCGTTGCAAAAAAGGGCAAGGTAGAGCCAAGATACTGTACTTTTTTCACCACAAATGAAGGATATCTTTATATACAAGAGGAGTACATAAAAATGGTGGATCCCGAAGCTATAGCAAACGGATATGAACCGGTTCCACCTTGCGGAGATCATTGGCACAGTGGGTGCGGTGGAGTTATATCGTCACAGCCGCTTGAAAAATATGTCAGAGAGCTGCCTACTGATACCAGAGCTTCGCTCAAAGAGTATTCTGACGCATTAGTAGAGGTGTGTGGAGATGCGCTCGAAGAATCGACGGGAAGCGTCGATGATAACGTCATCTTTGGTGGCGCGGTAAAGGTTAACCATGAGATTGTAAAGGTTGATTCGAGCATAAATTTAAAAAAGGAAAATACAGAGGCGATAATTGTATTTTTGAGAGCCAAGGAAAACGAAAGATACGAGTCAACTCTTGTTATCACTCCCAAAACAATGTTTGTCGTTACGGCAGGATTTGGTCACCCAAGACAGTTTTCGTATCTCAACAACAGATGGGTAATAACGACACAAAGCGCCTATATGATAACCGAAGCGATATACGAGAGATGTAACGCTTACCGTGATATAATTGATACGATCAAGACCAATAACGCTGCGGCAGTAGAGCCCGAGAGCCAATTTAGCGGGGATCTCTTCTACGGATTTATGAACGAAGAGTCGTTTGAGGTCTATAGTCACGAAAAGCTTCTGAGCATTTTGGAGGCAAACGGATATGACACACAGGCTTTTGATGCATTTGCGGAGTCTTGCATTGAGATTGCAGAGATAAAATATGAAAATCAGTCGGACGAAGAAGACAACACAGAAGACAAAGATGCGGAATAAGTGTTCGACGAAGCGGTCGCAGAGAAATAAATCAATAGAAAATTAGGGGTACTTGCTGCACAAGTGCCCCCCTTTTTCGCATCAAATATAAATTTATGTTGCAATAGATATTGACTTTTTGCGGCAATTGTTTTATAATATATGTAACTATGTTTAAATAATCTATTTTGACCCTGAAAGGATATAAAAATGGCAAACGACAAGAAAATGGTCGAGCAGATCACGTCAATGGACACCGATTTTGCTCAATGGTACACCGACGTTGTAAAGAAAGCGGAGCTCGTAGATTATTCGGGCGTTAAGGGCTGTATGATAATCCGTCCTTACGGCTACGCTATCTGGGAAAATATTCAGCACGATCTCGACGCGAGATTTAAGAGACTCGGTCACGAGAACGTATATATGCCTATGTTCATACCCGAGAGCCTTTTGCAGAAGGAAAAGGACCACGTAAACGGTTTTGCTCCCGAGTGCGCTATCGTCACTATCGGCGGACAGAATCATCTCTCAGAGCGCCTTATCGTCCGTCCTACCTCCGAGACTCTTTTCTGTGAGCACTATAAGAATATAATCCATTCCTACCGCGACCTTCCCAAGCTCTACAATCAGTGGTGCAACGTGGTAAGATGGGAAAAGACCACCCGCCCCTTCCTTCGTACGTCGGAGTTTTTGTGGCAGGAGGGTCATACTATGCACGAAAACGAGGAAGATGCACGCGAAGAGACTCTTCGTATGCTCAAGTGCTATGAGGACTTCTACCGTGAGACTCTCGCTATCCCCGCTATAACCGGTAGGAAGACCGAGAAGGAAAAGTTTGCGGGAGCTAAGGAGACATACACTATCGAGCCTATGATGCACAACGGTGTAGCGCTTCAGGGCGGTACCTCGCACTATTTCGGCGACGGCTTTGCAAAAGCATTTGATATAACCTACACCGACAGAGAAAACAAGGTATGTTATCCTCACCAGACCTCGTGGGGCGTTTCCACGAGAATGATAGGTGCTATCATAATGACTCACGGTGACGATAACGGACTTATCCTTCCGCCTAAGGTAGCTCCCATTCAGGTGGCTATCATTCCCGTAGCACAGCACAAGGAAGGCGTGCTTGAGAAGGCTGCAGAGGTCCGCGACAGACTCGCACAGAAGTGGAGAGTAAAGCTTGACGACAGCGATCAGTCTACGGGTTGGAAGTACAGCCAGTACGAGATGAAGGGCGTTCCGCTCAGACTTGAGCTCGGTCCGCGCGATATAGAGAACAATTCCTGCGTACTCGTAAGCAGAGTTACAAGACAAAAGACCTTCGTGTCGCTTGACAACCTCGAGGAAGAGGTCGAGAAGGCACTCGCGGCAGTTCACAACGAGCTCTACGAGAGAGCAGAGAAGAACCTTGCCGAGAAGATGAGCGTTGCTCACGACCACGCAGAGTTCCTCGACGCTGCAGAAAATCATCCCGGCTTTATCAAGGCGATGTGGTGCGGTGACAGCGAGTGCGAGGATCAGCTTAAGGAGGAGACGGGCGGAGTCAAGTCCCGTTGCATTCCTTTCGTTGAGGAGCATATTGCCGACACCTGCGCTTGCTGCGGTAAGCCCGCGAAGCATATGGTAGTCTGGGGCAGACAGTATTAAAGATCAACAAAAATGGGCTGCCCTTCTGACAGCCCATTTGGTTTTATTGAGTTAAAAATTTTCAGGAAAGGAGAAAGCTTATGAAAAGATTTGGAATGTCGCTTGGCGACAGATTTCGGCACGTAGACCCTATACTTTTTATATGCACGACGCTCCTTTCATTTATGAGCATACTGACGATATACGGTGCGGTCGACAACTTCGGAAAAAGCAAGCTGACTATGCAGATAGCGATGACGCTTGCGGGAATGGTGGCTCTTTTTATCGTTGCGAATATCGACTATAGATTTTTCGTCGATAGATTTGCCATAGTGATGTTCTTGGCATCGGTATTTTTGCTTGCTCTTACGCTACTTTTTGGAAGCACGGGAGAGAATATGGAAACGGCTAACCGAAGCTGGATACGTATTCCGATAGTAAATATCGCGGTACAGCCGTCGGAGTTTGTAAAGATAGCATTTTTGTGTACCTTCGCAAAGCATATAGAGCTTGTCAAAAAGAAGATAGATCACCCGAAGAGTCTGCTTGGACTTGCACTTCACGCCGCTGTTATCGTCGGACTTATACTTCTGTCGGGCGACCTCGGAGTAGCTCTCGTGTATCTTGGAATGATCGCCTTTATGCTCTTTTGCGCGGGACTTTCGGGTTGGTATTTTCTCGGCGCGGCTGTCCTTGCGGCAATATCCTTCCCGCTTTTGTGGGAGCTTTTGCGTACCGACCAGCAAAACCGAATAATTTTCGGATTTCAACCCGAGCTCGATGCGAACGGAGTAGGAATGCAGGCCCTTATGAGCCGAGATGCCATAGCAAGCGGCGGATTTTGGGGCAGAGGGCTGACTTCGGGCGGAATTTACGAGGATCTGCCTGCCTCGCATACCGACTTTATTTTTTCGACCGTGTGCGAAAAATTTGGATTTTTGGGCGGTGCTGTCGTGGTCATCACGCTCGTCGTGCTGTCTCTCAGACTTCTCTGGCTTGCATATCGCTCGCGCGATTTTGTCGGCAGACTTATCTGCAGCGGAATTGCTGCGGTGATAATTCTGCAAACGCTTGAAAATCTGTGGATGTGCCTCGCTCTCGTGCCCGTAGTCGGAATAACGCTTCCGTTTATGAGTGCGGGCGGATCGTCGGTATTTGCGCTCTATTTTCTTATGGGACTCGCGCACAGCGTTTACGCGCACGAAAAGCGTTTCTTTTTCAGACGGGAAAATTAGATTTTATTCAACCGTTACCGATTTTGCAAGATTTCGGGGCTTGTCGACGTCAAGCCCCTTTTTTGCTGCCGTGTGATAGGCAAGGAGCTGAAGGGCGCAAGCAGTCGATATAGGACGCAAAATTCGGTCACCGTCGGGAACTGTTATTATATTTGCGTCGGGAATACTGTTCTCGCGCAGTATCCTCTCGGTGCAGATCAGCGTCAGACGTGCTCCGCGCGACAGCACCTCGTGTAAGGAGAGGAGAGTTTTAGGCGCGAGCGAGGGGTCGGTGAGTATGCCTATTACCTGCGTTCCCTTGCTTATGAGCGAGATAGTGCCGTGCTTTAGCTCGCCTGCGGGATACGCTTCGCTGTGTATATAGGATATCTCCTTGAGCTTGAGTGATGCCTCAAGCGCGAGATAATAGTCGACGCCGCGTCCGATATAGAATAAATGCTCTGCGGTGAGCAGCTTTGAAGATATCTTTGCGATCTCCTCGCTCTTTTGGAGCACGGAAGATATTGAGGAAGCAAGCTCATCTGAAAGGCGCTTGCAATATTCTTCTGCCTTTTGGGTAGAAAGAGAAAAGTTTGTAATTCCAAGCTTTACGGCAAGCAGAGCCAAGAGCGAGCACTGTGCGCTGTAGGCTTTTGTGCTTGCTACGGATATCTCGGGACCTGCCTGAGTATAAAGAACCTCGTCTGCCTCTCGTGCGACACTTGAAGCAAAAACGTTTACTATTGCAAGTGTAGAGATGCCGAGCTCTTTTGCCCGTCGCAGAGCGGCTAAGGTGTCTGCCGTCTCGCCCGACTGTGAAATGAATATTGCGAGCGATCCTTTGTGAAGCGGGGAGTCTGCATAGCGAAATTCGCTCGCTATCTCAACGCTCACGGGGATTTTTGCTATCCGTTCGATATAATATTTACCCACGAGTCCCGCGTGCATAGCCGTGCCGCAGGCTACGATATATATATGCGAAAGTCCCGAAATAAGCCGTTCTATATTCTTAAGTCCCGGCAGAGTGCTATCGAGATGATGAGACAGAGTAGCACTTATTACGCTCGGTTCTTCGTTTATCTCTTTTAGCATAAAGTGCTCAAATCCACCCTTCTGTGCCTGCTCAGCGCTCCAACTCACCTTCTGAAAGCTTTGTTCGCACAGGCAAAAGGGTGAGGAATAAAATTTTGCACCGTCCTCGCAAAGCTCTGCTACAATGCCTTCATCAAGCACGGCAAAGCTGTCGGTGTAGGGAAGGATAGCGGTGACGTCGGAGGCGAGATAAGAGCCGCTTTCATCGGTTGCAACAACGAGCGGACTGTTTTTACGCATGGCGTAGACCGAGGTAGGTCTGTCCTTGAAAATGATACCGAATGCGTAAGAGCCGACGAGCATTTTTTGTGCTTCGAAGAGTGTAAAAAGGGGATCTTTCGTGCGCTTATATAACAGATCTATCAGCTTTGCCGCACGCTCCGTATCGGTGCTTGAATAAAAGTTATATCCTTCGCGCAAAAGAAGTGTTTCAAGCTCCGCGTGGTTTTCTATTATTCCGTTGTGTACAAGCGTAAGACTTTCGGCGGTATGAGGGTGCGCGTTGCTGTCCGACGGTGCGCCGTGGGTAGCCCAGCGCGTGTGACCTATGCCGCAGATGCCCGTGTCAAGCTTTGCATCGGATATTTTTCGCTCAAGCAGATCAATACCGCCAACGCTTTTTAGCGTGCATATTGCTCGACCGTCCTTCTCGACGAGAGAAATTCCCGCAGAATCATAGCCGCGGTATTCAAGTGCGCGCAAAGACTCAAGCAGTATAGGCAAGCAAGCCTTGTTTCCCGTATATCCGACTATTCCACACATAACCGACCTCCAAAGAAAAATATATACTTTAAATAATAAGCAACAGATATTTATATTATTCCTTTGGAGAGTAAAAATATTCAAAGCAAAAAGCACCTGAGTAAATATCAGGTGCTTTTAGTTGATTATCACGTCAAAGCAATCTGCCGAAAAGGATATCGGAAGCGGCTTGCCGCTATCTTTGTAAGATATTTTGTGAAAGAGTACCTCGTTGGTCTTTTCGGAAAATGACGCGTACATACTGACAGTGCCTTTTTCTACTTGATGCGAAAAGAGCTTGTCGATAAATTCAAAGGGTACGGAGCACTCTATTTTTTGCTCCGAGTCGCCGTCAAGGCGCGCGATGCTTGCTTCACCGTCAAGCTTTACGGTCTCGTCGTTTACTATAGCATAGGTCTTGCCCTGCTCGAAACGCACGAAAGTGCCGTCGCTACAGCTTATCTTGATGCTATGCTCGTCGCCGCTAACGATAAGACCCGCGTATTTTGCGATCGGAACTATGTCGAGATACAGCACTCCGTCGAGCATCGCCTTTTTGTATTTTACGGTATATTCCTCGTCGCCAAGCGTTACGGTAATATCGTCTTTTGAAGGCGCATTAGATAACTTTCCGTAAAGCAGGACAGAGAGTACCGCTATCACCGCTATGACTAAGACTATCGTGATGACGACGAAAAGCACGACGCCTTTATTCTTTTTTGCATATCTCTTTGCTAAGGCTACGTCGGAATTGTCGTAGTGCGGTAGCTCGCCGCGGTCGTTCTTCTCACGGTTTGCCGCGATAAGCTCAAGCTCTTCACTTGAGAGCGGGGCAGCGTTTGTCTCGGCGGAGCTATCCTGCTCGTCAAGCATAGCGTTAAGTTTGCGTTTTTTACTCATATAGACTCCTTTGGGAGTGATTTACGGCTTGTTTTCGATAATGATAAAGAAGGGAGACGTGGGGGAATTGAGAATATTTATTCTCGTCGCGCAGAGCTTGTAGCGCGAAAGCGAGGAAAGATATTCGCATATCTCTTTGCCCTCCGCGTCGCCCTCGGCATGACCCGGATAGACTGCAACGAGAATGATGGCGTCTCTGTCCATAAGGTCGATAGCCGCCTCTATTGCGGGAAGTGTGGTCGAGCGCATAGTAGTGACCTTTTTGTCGCTTCCGGGGAGATACCCGAGATTGAACATTCCCGCTTTTATCGGCACGTCAACGTATTTTTTTACGTTGTGGTGTGAGTCAAGAATGAGAGTATAGTTGTCGGGGCAACCCGCTTTTTGCAGATTCTCAGACGTCGAGGCGAGAGCCTGCTCCTGAACGTCAAATGCGAAGACGTGACCGCTCTCTCCTACGGTCTTTGAGAGAAATTCGGTGTCGTGTCCGTTGCCCATAGTAAAATCAACCGCAACGTCGCCCTCGTGAAGATGTGTAAGTATAAAGTGCTTTTGAAGGTCGAGAAGATCTATCATAATATAAGTCCTTTGCTTGATTATTGGTCGTTGTGAATGCTTTTCTTTTTCTGTGGCGGATTGTGAAGGTCGGAGCGCAAGAATTTCATAGCGCGCTCTACGGCGTCCTTTGAGTCGTACCACGGCTCTTCGTCGTAGCGGTAGTCGAATTTTTTGCAGAACCAGCTCACGTCGTTTCCGAGCTTTTCGGCGTACGCGTTGACGATACCCGATACCTCTTTTTCAAATTCAGCAAATTGCTTTTTGCCGAGTCTACGCGATGCGTATTCCAAAAATCTGCGGTAGTGCGGCAGACAGAAATATGGCTGAGCTTTGAGCTTGGGGGCGAACTCCTCGTCGGTCTCCCAAAGTATCACGGCGGTCTCTATCATATGTGCAAAATTGAATTCGATGCGGCGGCATACGTAGCAGGTGTCTTCAAGCGCGGATATACGCTTCATCGGCTTGTCACCGGGTTTTGAAAACGCACCGTCCTTTATGTCGTCCCGAAGCTCTGCGATGTGGCTCTCAAGCGTGAGTGCCATACCGAGACGGTTCTTGCGCGTGAACATCATATCGTAGTGAGTACGGCAGAAGCCCTCCTTGTTTGTCTGTATGCGAACGTCGGGCTCCATCATAGATGCGCCGAGAATAAGGTCGAGCTGATCGTCCTCAAGCTTATTGAAAAGCGCGCAGAAGGGACAGCCGCAGCTCTTGTCGGCGGCAGAGGCTTCAAATGCTTCGTTGACGGGTATCGTGTAAATGTTATCCATTTTGTTTCTCCGTTTATTTTGTACTTGAAAAAGGTCGGAATTTGTGATAAAATATTGATAAAGGATATTCGGAGGAATATTTATGAAGATAAGCGAAAATTTTGTCGGGAATTATCCCTTTATCAAAATAGAAGAGGTCAGGGAGCTTGACGTAGGTAAAATATTTGACTGCGGTCAGTGCTTCAGATTTGATGCGGTGGAGCAGAGCGCGCACGAAAAGGAATTTTCCGGTGTTGCGTTCGGACGCTTCGTTTCCTTCGCTCAGGACGGCGACACGCTTTATATCTACGGCAGTGATATGTCGGACTTTGA
>SVSY01000047.1 GCA_015064065.1 Oscillospiraceae bacterium | reverse complement strand
TCTCGATTGCTATCGGCGTTGGCGCAGGTCAGCAATCGAGAGTTCACTGTACAAGACTTGCAGGCGGCAAGGCTGACACTTGGTTCTTGCGTCAGCACGATAAGGTGCTCAACCTTCCTTTCAAGGATACTCTCGGCAGACCCGACAGAGATAACGTTATCGACGGATACATCAATCAGAACGAAGAGGACGTTTGTGCCGACGGAAATTGGCAGAAGTACTTTACCGAGCAGCCTGAGCACTTCACAATGGAAGAGCAGAGAGCATATCTCGACACTATCGACGGCGTAGCTCTCGGATCTGACGCATTCTTCCCGTTCAGCGACAATATTGAGAGAGCAAAGAAGTCGGGCGTTAAGTATATCGCAGAGCCCGGCGGATCTATCCGTGATGACCTCGTTATCGAATGCGCTGACAGATACGGTATGGTAATGGCGTTCACGGGAATGAGACTTTTCCACCACTAATTCTGATAAATTCGGAGATTTTATTCAAGATATGAAGATTTTAGTAGTCGGCGGTGGCGGAAGAGAACACGCCATCATAAAAAAGATCAAGGAAAATCCTTCGGTCGAGAAGATATATGCTCTCCCCGGCAACGGAGGCATCGCAGAAGATGCCGAATGCGTTGCTATCGGAGCTAAAGATATCGACAAGATCGTTGAATTTGCAGTTGAAAACAAGATAGATTACGCGATCGTAGCTCCCGACGATCCGCTCGTTCTCGGTGCGGTCGACAGACTGAACGAGGCGGGAATTGCTTGCTTCGGGCCAAAGGCGAATGCCGCTATCATCGAAGGAAGCAAGATATTTTCAAAAAATCTTATGAAGAAGTATGGAATACCCACCGCAAAATACGAGGTGTTTACTGCGATGGAGGATGCCCTTGAGTACCTCAAGGACGCACCTATTCCTACGGTCATAAAGGCAGACGGTCTCGCGCTTGGCAAGGGCGTGGTCATCGCTATGACAAGAGAAGAAGCCTTCGAGGCTGTCAGATCTATGATGGCTGATAAGGTGTTCGGTGACAGCGGAAGCCGTGTAGTTATCGAGGAATTCCTTACGGGTCCCGAGGTGTCCGTGCTTTCCTTTACAGACGGAAAGACCGTAGTTCCTATGATATCCTCTATGGACCACAAGCGTGCGCTTGACGGTGACAAGGGACTTAACACGGGCGGAATGGGAACTATCGCGCCCAACCCCTATTATACTGAAGAGATCGCGGATATCTGCATGCGTGATATCTTCCTTCCCACTGTCAACGCAATGAACGCGGAGGGAAGAACCTTTAAAGGCTGTCTCTATTTCGGACTTATGATAACCGAGAACGGTCCTAAGGTAATAGAATATAACTGCCGTTTCGGCGACCCCGAAACACAGGTGGTCCTTCCGTTGCTCGACGGAGATCTGCTGACTATCATGCAAGCTTGCACTAACGGAACTCTCGCAGAAACTCCCGTTAAGTTCAAAAACAGCTCGGCTTGCTGTGTAATCATGGCATCTGACGGATATCCCGGAAAGTACAGCGGCGGATTTGAGATAACCAAGGACAGCGACGTGAGCGGCGAGGTATATATAGCAGGCGCTAAGATATCCGACGGAAAGCTCGTAACTGCGGGCGGACGCGTGCTCGGCGTCGTATCTATTGGAGATACGCTTGGCGAAGCTATTGACTCGGCTTACGCTAACGTTAAAAAGGTACATTTTGATAACGCTTTCTACCGCAAGGATATCGGTAAGCGCGCTATGGCAGTATTCAACAATAAGTGATCGGAGGCAATATGGTTTACAGAGTATACGTAGAAAAGAAAAAGGGACTTGAGCACGAGGCGAACAGCCTTTACCGCGAGATAACGGAAATGCTCGGAATTAACTCTATTGAGAAGGTAAGACTTTTCAATAGATATGACGTTGAAAATATTGAGAAGGAGCTTTTTGACTATTCGGTAAACACCGTTTTCTCAGAGCCTCAGCTCGATAACGTTAGCTACACCACACCCGCTGACGATTGCATCACCTTTGCCGTTGAGTATCTCCCCGGTCAGTTCGACCAGAGAGCAGACTCTGCAGCACAGTGCATACAGCTTATTTCGCAGAAGGAACGTCCCATAGTTCGTACCGCAAAGGTATATTGCCTCTACGGTAAGCTTACGGAGGACGAGCTTGCGGCAATAAAGAAATACGTTATAAACCCCGTAGAGAGCAGAGAAGCAACGCTTGCAGAGTTCGATACTCTCGTTGCAGAGTACGAGATACCTACCTCTGTCCAAACTCTTGACGGATTTATAGACTTCGGCGAAAAAGAGCTTGCAGATATGCTTTCAAATCTCGGACTTGCTATGGATATCGACGATATCCGCTTCTGCCGCGATTATTTCAGAACAGAGCAGAGAGATCCTACTATCACCGAGATACGTATGATAGATACATATTGGTCTGACCACTGCCGTCACACAACCTTCCTTACAACTATTGACAGCGTTAAGTTCGAGGACGAGCGTCTTGAGGCGGCATATAACGACTATCTTGCTACCCGCGATGCTATAGGCAGGACCAAGCCCATCAATCTTATGGACATCGGTACTATCGCTGCTAAATTCCTCAAGGCTGACGGAAGACTTCAGAAGCTCGACGAGTCCGAAGAGATAAACGCTTGTACCGTAAAGATAAAGGTAAACGTTGAGGGCGAAGAGCAGGATTGGTTGCTTCTTTTCAAGAATGAAACGCACAATCACCCCACCGAGATCGAGCCCTTCGGCGGTGCGGCTACCTGTATAGGCGGTGCTATCCGTGACCCGCTTTCCGGACGTTCTTACGTCTACGGAGCTATGCGTGTTACGGGCGCGGCTGACCCAAGACGTCCCATAAGCGAGACTATTCAGGGTAAGCTTCCTCAGAGAAAGATAGTTTCCACCGCGGCGGCAGGATATTCTTCTTACGGTAACCAGATCGGTCTTGCTACAGGTATAGTTGACGAGCTTTATCACGATGGATACCTTGCAAAACGTATGGAGATAGGTGCAGTTATTGCTGCAGCTCCTGCAGAGAACGTAAGACGTGAAGTACCCTCTGACGGAGATATCATTATTCTTCTCGGCGGACGCACGGGCAGAGACGGTTGCGGCGGAGCTACGGGCTCTTCCAAGTCTCACACGCTTGAGTCACTCGAGTCCTGCGGTGCTGAGGTACAGAAGGGTAATGCTCCCGAGGAAAGAAAGCTTCAAAGACTTTTCCGCAACAGCGAGGCTACACGACTTATCAAGCGCTGTAATGACTTTGGTGCAGGCGGTGTTTCGGTTGCTATCGGTGAGCTTGCAGACGGTATAAGGATAAATCTTAACGCAGTACCTAAGAAATACGAGGGTCTTGACGGAACAGAGCTTGCCATCAGTGAGTCGCAGGAAAGAATGGCTGTCGTTGTTGAAGCTAAGGACGTCGCACGCTTCTGCGAGCTTGCAGAAGCAGAGAACCTCGAAGCGACCGTAGTTGCTGAGGTTACCGAAGACCCGAGACTCGTTATGCGTTGGAACGATAAGGTCATCGTAGATATCTCGCGCGAATTTCTCAATTCAAACGGTGCTGAAAAGCACATTGATATAGTCGCAAAGAAGCCTCAGAGCTTCGCTAAGGAGGTCAAGGGTGACTTCACCGCTCTTATGAGCGAGCTTGCCGGCGATCTTAACGTTTGCTCAAAGAGAGGTCTTTCCGAGCGCTTTGACTCTACCATCGGTGCAGGAAGCGTTCTGATGCCCTTCGGCGGAAAGAACCAGAGCACGCCTACTCAGGTAATGGTAAACAAGATATCTGTCGAAAAGTCGGATACCGATACCTGCTCGTTTATGTCCTGGGGATACAACCCCTTTATTTCCGAAAAGAGCCCTTACCACGGAGCTTACCTTGCAGTAGTTGAATCTGCATCTAAGCTTATTGCGGGGGGTGCAAACTTTGAGGATACTTATCTTACCTTCCAGGAATACTTTGAAAAGCCCAGAAAAGAAGCTGAGCGTTGGGGCAAGCCCTTCTCAGCACTCCTCGGTGCTTTCAGAGCACAAAAAGAGCTCGGTATAGCAGCTATCGGCGGTAAGGACTCTATGAGCGGAAGCTTTGAGAATATAGACGTTCCGCCCACACTCGTTTCCTTCGCGGTAACTACGGGCAAGACCGACACCGTAACTACAGCTGAATTTAAAGTACCCTTCAGCAAGGTAGTTTGGTTGCGCCCCGAGTACGACGCTGACGGACTTCCCGTTGCAAGCTCACTCCTCGCACTTTATGATAAGGTAGCTAAGCTTACGGCAGAGAAGAAGGTCCTCGCGGCTTATACTCCTACTTATGGCGGCGTAGCGGAAGCTGTTATGAAGATGTGCTTTGGTAACGGAGTCGGCTTTAAGTACGCTGACGGCATATCTCTTGAGGATATCTTTGGATATTCTTACGGCTCGTTCGTTCTCGAGCTCGCTGACGGTGCGGAGGTAGAGGGAACTCTTCTCGGTGAAACTACCGCTAAGAACAGCATCGTTTACGGCGTGTCTGTCGTAGACCTTGATAAGATATATGGCGAGTACGAAAGCGTTCTTGAAAACGTATATCCCACAAATGCTACAGAAGCAAACAACGATATCCCCGCATTCTCCTATAGCGGAGAAAAAGCTGCACCTGCAGTTATCAAGTGTGCAAAGCCTAAGGTGCTTATTCCCGTATTCCCGGGCACGAACTGCGAGTACGATTCGGCTAAGGCATTTATGAGAGCGGGCGCAGAGGCAGATATTTTCGTTATAAACAACCTTTCTGCCGCAAAGGTATCCGAGTCTGTTGATGAGTTTGTAAAGAAGATAAAGGAATCTCAGATAATCTTCATTCCCGGCGGATTTTCGGGCGGCGACGAGCCTGACGGTTCGGGTAAGTTCATCACGGCGTTCTTCAGAAACGCTGCGATCAAGAACGAAGTAAACGAGCTTCTCAAGAATCGCGACGGACTTATGTGCGGTATCTGTAACGGATTTCAGGCGATCATAAAGCTCGGTCTCGTTCCTTACGGCGAAATAATCGATACCGACGAGAACTGTCCTACACTCACCTTTAACAGTATCGGACGCCACCAGTCGAGAATAGTACGCACGAGAATAGCCTCCAACAAATCTCCTTGGCTCTCCGAGGTCAAGGTAAGAGACGTATATTCCGTACCGATATCTCACGGTGAAGGAAGATTCTTTGCTTCCGACGAGCTCATCAAGAAGCTCGCTGATAACGGACAGATCGCTACACAGTACGTAGATCTTGACGGCAAGCCTACTTCAAATATTCTTTACAACCCCAATAATTCCTGCTTCGCGATCGAGGGTATCACTTCTCCCGACGGTCACGTATTCGGTAAGATGGGTCATACCGAGAGATACAACGACGGTCTTTATAAGAACGTTGAAGGTAACTACGATATGAAGATATTTGAATCTGCCGTAAAGTATTTTAAATAATTATATGTAAAAAGCACGCATTTTGCGTGCTTTTTACTTTAAAGTCTTGAATTGAATATAAATGTGTGCTATAATTATCTTACCTTATATTTTTGGAGTGTTTTTATGAAACTCAGTGATTTGTTGATGCAGGAAAAGTTATCACTTTCTTTTGAAGTATTTCCTCCGAAGACCGATATGGCGTTTGATAGCGTAAAGCACGCGACCGAGGAGATAGCTAAGCTTTCACCGTCATTTATGAGCGTGACCTACGGCGCAGGCGGAGGAACGAGCAAATATACGCTCGAGATAGCCAAGAATATCAAAGAGGCATACGGTGTCCCGACGCTTGCACATCTGACCTGCGTTTCTTCTACTCGCGATACTGTCAAAAGAAAGATAGAGCAGATAAAAGAAGCGGGAATAGATAATATAATGGCGTTGCGCGGCGATCTCACCCCCGAGCTTGCGGCAAGCGATCGTAATGATTGGGATTACAGGCACGCGATCGACCTGATACACGACATAAAAAACAGCGGGTACGATTTTTGCATCGGAGCGGCTTGCTACCCCGAGATACATCCGGAAAGTGAAAATCAACGAGAAGATATAAAGTATCTTAAAGAAAAAGTAGATGCGGGCTGTTCGTTTCTGACAACACAGATGTTTTTTGATAACAATCTGCTTTATAACTTTTTATACAAGATAAGAGAAGCGGGAATAACAGTTCCGATAATCCCCGGTGTAATGCCGATAACAAACGCAAATCAGGTAGAACGGGCGATAAAGCTGTCGGGTTCGTTTATGCCGCAGCGCTTTAAGAGCCTCGTTGATAAATTCGGACATTCGCCCGACGCTATGAAGCAGGCGGGAATAGCATACGCTACCGACCAGATAATAGACCTTTTTGCAAACGGAATAAAGAACGTGCACGTCTATTCTATGAATAAGCCCGACGTTGCCGCAAAAATACAAAATAATCTTTCAGATATATTGAACTGAGAACAGTATGAAGATAACGGAATTTTTAAAAGACAATTTACTTTTCCTCGACGGCGGAATGGGAACGCTTCTGCAGGCACACGGGCTCAGTGCAGGAGAGCTTCCTGAACGTTGGAATATAACGCATCCCGACGTTATAACCGATATCCATCGTAGCTATTATGCATCAGGAAGCAACGTGGTAAGTACGAATACCTTTGGCGCGAATTCGCTTAAATTTTCAGCAGACGAGCTTGATGCCATAGTCAAAGCGGCAGTAAAAAACGCACGAGCCGCTCAGGACGGAAATTCGGACAAAAAATGGATAGCGCTTGATATCGGTCCTACGGGAAAGATGCTCAAACCCTACGGTGACCTTGATTTTGAGGATGCAGTTGAAATTTTTGCACAGACTGTACGCTTGGGAGCAAAGTACGGAGTAGATCTCATTTTCATAGAAACTATGAACGATAGCTATGAAACAAAGGCGGCACTGCTTGCGGCTAAAGAAAACTGTGAGCTTCCCGTTTTCGTTTCAAACGCTTACGGAGAAGACGGAAAGCTTATGACGGGCGCAGATCCCATAGCTATGGTAGCAATGCTTGAGGGTATGGGTGCAGATGCTATAGGTGTCAATTGCTCGCTTGGACCGAAAGCGCTCGCACCTATAGTTGAAAAATATCTTAAATATTCGTCGATACCGCTCATTCTAAAGCCCAACGCGGGACTGCCTAAAGTAGTTGAGGGGAAAACTGTATACGACGTTCTTCCGAACGAATTTTCCGCTGACGTTACCGAACTTATAGAAAAAGGAGTCAGAATAGCGGGAGGATGTTGCGGAACTACCCCCGAATATATCCGCGCTTTAACTTCACGTGCAAAAGGAATAGAGCCTGTCAGAATACTTCCCAAAAGCTACACCTGCGTTTCTTCATATACGCACGCAGTCATATTTGAAGATAAACCTATACTTATAGGCGAGAGAATAAATCCTACCGGAAAGAAACGCTTTAAAGAAGCCCTTCGCGCAAACGATATGAATTATATTCTTGACGAGGGAATTGCTCAGGCAGAAAAGGGAGTACATATTCTTGACGTAAACGTCGGACTTCCCGAAATAGATGAGCCTGCAATGCTTCACTCAGCCGTTTGCGAGCTTCAAGCGATCGTCGATATTCCTTTGCAAATAGATACGTCGGATGCCGTGGCTATGGAAAGGGCTCTCAGATGCTATAACGGCAAAGCGATGATAAATTCTGTCAACGGAAAGGGCGAAAGTATGTCGACCATCTTTCCGCTCGTAAAAAAATACGGCGGACTCGTGGTAGCGCTTACGCTTGACGAAAACGGAATCCCCGAGAGCGCAGAAGCAAGAGTAGAAATTGCAAAAAAGATACTTTTAAAAGCACAAGAATACGGAATATCAAAGAAAGATATCATATTCGACCCGCTCGCGCTCACCGTAAGCGCGGATAAAAACGCCGCAAGAGAAACTCTTCGCGCGGTCAGTATTATCAAAAACGAGCTTGGTTGCCATACGTCTTTAGGTGTATCAAACGTTTCGTTTGGCCTGCCTCAAAGAGAACTTATAACTTCATCGTTTTTCGTTATGGCACTCAATAACGGTCTTTCAGCCGCTATTATGAATCCGTATTCACTCGAGATGATGAAGGCGTATTACACGTATTGCGCGCTCGCGGGTCTTGACGATAACTGTATGGATTTCATTTCATTTGCCGAAAGGATACCGACAGAACAGCAGATAGGTACTACAGTTCAAATACCCAAAAATGATGTTCAATATTCGTCAAAGCTTCAGTATGCTATCGTCAAAGGCTTGAAGGATAGCGCAGAAACGCTTACGTCCGAGCTTTTGGCGAACACGAATGCGCTTGATATCATAAACAATGAAATAATTCCTGCACTCGATATAGTAGGAGCGGGATTTGAGAAAAAGCAGACCTTCTTGCCTCAGCTCCTCATGAGCGCGGAAGCTGCAAAATGCGCTTTTGAGGTCATAAAGAAAAGTATGCCCGCAGAGACGGCAACAAAGGGAACCTTCGTTATCGCTACGGTAAAGGGAGATATTCACGATATCGGTAAGAATATAGTAAAGCTCTTGCTCGAAAATTACGGATTTAACGTAATAGATCTCGGACGTGACGTCTCTCCCGAGACGATAGCAGAGGCCGCAGAAGAACAGGACGCTTTTATGGTAGGTCTGAGCGCGCTTATGACTACGACTGTTCCCGCTATGGAAGATACCATAAGGCTGTTGCGCGAACGTGTCCCAAACGTAAGGATAGTAGTAGGCGGAGCTGTGCTCACGAGCGAATACGCAGATATGATCGGCGCGGATAAATATGCTAAAGACGCTATGGAGACCGTGAGATATGCGGAAGAGGTCATATCATTAAATAATTGAAAATTCGGGGCTGTGTCGATTTTTGTAAGATAAAAATACAGCCCCGAAAAAATTTTAGTTTAAAAGCTCTTGACTTATCCCAAAATATTTGATATAATTACTCTGTTAATAATAAGGGAGTAGTTTGCACCGTGTGTGTGGCAAAGTCAACAGCAAGGATATTCCTGGCTTTGCTTTAAATGACGAGACTTATCTATGAAAAATAGATAAGTCTATTTTTCTATTAAAATAAAAAGGAGAAAAACAATGTTGGCGCATCACAAAAACAACGACGATGTTATTAAAGAACTGAAATCGGATCTCAAACAGGGTCTGAGCAGTGCTCAAGTAAGCGCACTGCAGGAAAAATACGGAGAAAACAAGCTCCGTGAGAAGAAAAAGAAAAGCACTTTCGGAAGATTTTTAGATCAATTCAAAGACGCTATGATAATCATACTCATAGCCGCCGCGATTATCTCTTTCGTAGTCGCTTGCATAGAAATGAATCCCAAGGAATTCTTCGAGCCCGCACTTATTCTTCTTATCGTTATATTAAACGCTATAATGGGCGTAGTTCAGGAGAGCAAAGCCGAAAAGGCACTTGATGCGCTCAAAAATCTTTCTGCGCCACACGCAAGAGTTATACGTGACGGCGTTGAAAAGATCGTTCAGGCATCCGAACTTGTTCCCGGAGATATAATAAAGCTTGAGGCGGGCGACTTTGTTCCGGCAGATGCAAGACTTTTGCACAGCGTCAGCCTTAAAAGTGAGGAATCTGCTCTTACAGGTGAATCCGTTCCTTCCGAAAAAGACGCTTTTGTAGTCGTCGACGAAAAAGCGCCTCTCGGAGATAGGACCAATATGGTGTTCTCGGGTTGCAGTATTACCTACGGAACTGCCCTCGCTATAGTTACCGCAACGGGAATGGACACCGAAATGGGTAAGATAGCAAATCTTCTTGACGGAGAGCAGGAAACTCAGACCCCTCTTCAAAAGAAGCTTGCACAGCTTGGAAAATATCTCGGTATAGTTGCTATAGCGGCGTGTGCTATAATATTCGTTGTAGGTCTTTTGAACGATATTCCTCCGCTTGAAATATTTATGACCGCAGTTTCTCTCGCTGTATCGGCTATTCCCGAGGGATTACCCGCGATCGTTACGATAGTCCTTTCTATCGGTGTTCAGCGAATGGTAAAGAAAAACGCACTTATCAGACGTCTTCCCGCAGTTGAAACGCTTGGAAGCGCATCTGTTATCTGCTCAGATAAGACCGGTACACTCACACAGAACAGAATGACTCTTACAAAAGCATACAGAGACGGTATGCAGGATACCGAGGCAATATCGCTTAATAACTCCGAACAGATAAAAGAGCTTCTCAAGTATGCGGCACTCTGCTGCGACGGTTCTGTTATATTCAATGGCGACGAAGAAAAGCATATCGGTGACCCGACCGAGACTGCTATAGTTTTGGCAGCTCACAAAAACGGTATGCCCAAGGATGACATAAACGCTTCCTGCCCCCGTCTTGCAGAGATACCTTTCGATTCCGACAGAAAGCTTATGACTACTGTCAACAATATTGACGGTAAGCTCGTAGTTATCGTAAAGGGCGCGTTTGATATGATGGCTCCTCGTTGCATCAGCGGAAACATCGAGCGAGCAAAGCAGATGACCGAGCAGATGAGCTCTGACGCACTGAGAGTTCTTGCAGTTGCTTACAAAATAATAGATACAGTTCCCGAAAATCCCACTTCGGAAACCCTTGAAGCAGATCTTACCTTTATGGGTCTTGTCGGAATGATAGATCCTCCTCGTCCCGAGGCAAAGGATGCCGTTGCAGTCTGCCGCAGAGCAGGCATCAAGCCCGTTATGATAACAGGTGACCACGTTGTTACCGCATCTGCCATAGCGCGCGAGCTTGGAATCCTTCTTGAAGGTGATAAGGCTATAACAGGTGCTGAGCTTGACGCTATGAGTGACGATGAGCTCGACGCCGTAGTTGAAAATATTTCGGTATACGCAAGAGTATCGCCCGAGAACAAGATAAGAATAGTCAAAGCTTGGCAGAGAAAGGGACAGATAGTCTCTATGACGGGCGACGGCGTAAACGATGCACCCGCCCTTAAGGCAGCAGATATCGGCTGTGCTATGGGTATTACGGGAACAGACGTTGCTAAGGGCGCGGCTGATATGACGCTTACCGACGACAACTTTGCCACTATCGTAGATGCAGTAAGAGAGGGAAGAGGTATTTACGCAAATATCAAGAAGGTCGTCGGATTTCTTCTCGGTACTAATATCGGTGAGGTCATTACGGTATTTGCCGCAATGCTTCTCTGGCACAAAACACCTCTGCTTTCTATGCAGCTTCTTCTTATAAACCTCGCAACAGATAGTCTTCCCGCAATTGCACTCGGCATGGAAGCTGTTGAATCCAATATAATGGATCAGAAACCTAAGCCCAAGAACGAAGGAATATTCGCACACGGACTTGGAATACGTGTCGTTCTCCAAGGATTTATGTTCGCGGCACTGACACTTATCGGATTCAAGCTCGGCGAGAGCGTTATGGGAACGCTTGAAGGCGGTCAGACGCTCGCATTTATGGTGCTTGCACTTTCTCAGGTAGTTCAGGCATTTAATATGCGCTCCGACCGTTCGCTCTTCAAGCTCGGGTTCTTTGGAAATAAGACTCTCAATCTTGCGGCACTCGCGTCTACTGCACTTGTTGCAATAGTTATGTTTACTCCCGTAAGATATGCATTCGGTCTCGTTATGCTTACACCTACGCTTTATCTTATCGGTGTTGCGCTTATCCTCGTTCCTCTTGTGGTTATCGAAATAACCAAGGCAATAGGACTTATCAAACATCACCATTGATCTTAGTTTAAATATCAGGCAAATATCCCTTGATTTTTTTATGTATTTGTGGTATCATTATTACAGTTACATTTAAAGACCAAGGGGTATTTTATTATGAACAGGGCTTCAGGCGTTTTAATGCATATTTCTTCCTTACCGGGAGAGTATTCAATAGGTTCTTTTGGCAAAGAAGCTGTTGAATTTATAGATTTTCTTTCGGATAGCGGATTTTCACTCTGGCAGGTGCTTCCGTTCTGTATGACAGACGAGTGCAATTCTCCGTATAAAGCCTATTCCTCGTTTAGCGGTAATCCGTTTTTTATCGACCTTCCCACGCTTTATAAGGAAGGACTTATCACAAAGGCAGAGCTTGATGCGGCAAAGCAAAAAAGTCCGTATCTGTGCGAATTTTCGCGCCTTAACGAAGAAAGGATAGCATTGTTAAAGACAGCTTCGGCAAGAGTCGGTGACCGAAAAAAGATACTTGATTTTATGAGCGAGCATCCCTATCTTGACAACACTGCAAGATTTTTGAGCCTCCGCGAAGCTAACGGCGAGACACCTTGGCAGGAATGGACAAAAACCGAGCCCGACGCAGATACGCTGTTCGCTTGGCAGTTTATTCAATATAAATTCTTTGAGCAGTGGCAGTATATAAAAGCTTACGCAAACGGCAAGGGAATAAGCATAATCGGTGATATTCCGATATACGTTGCCACAGACAGCGCTGACGTGTGGTCAAATCCCTCGCAGTTCCTCCTTGACAAACGCAATCAACCCACGAGCGTTGCGGGAGTTCCACCCGACTATTTTTCAGAGGAAGGACAGATGTGGGGAAATCCGCTCTATAATTGGAACGCTATGAAAAAGGACGGATACGCCTGGTGGTGTGATCGCATCAGATATATGCTCACGCTATTTGACGGTGTGCGTATAGACCACTTCCGCGGCTTTGAGTCCTTTTGGAGCGTTCCCAAGGGTGCCAAGACTGCTAAGGAAGGCAAATGGGTCAAAGGACCCGGTAAGGCGCTTATAAACAAAATCCGCGAGGTTGCAGGCGATAAGCTCATAATCGCAGAGGATCTCGGTGACATTACGCCCGCAGTTTCTGAATTGCTTGATTATAGCAAATTCCCCGGAATGAGAGTTTTTCAATTCGCTTTTTTGGGCGATGAAAATTCACCGCATCTTCCGCACAACTACACGAACAATTGCGTAGCATATACGGGAACTCACGACAATAATACCTTGCTCGGCTACGTTTGGGAGCTTGACGGTGATACCCGTATGACCGCACTTGAGTATTGCGGAGGATATGAAGACGATTGGAACGTCGGCTGTGAGAAGATAATGAGAACTATGCTCGCAAGCCACGCAGACCGAGTTATCTTCCCGATACAAGATATCTTCGTTTACGGCTCGGATACAAGAATGAATACCCCCGGAACGTCGGAAAACAACTGGGCATACAGAATAACCGAGGAGCAGCTTAAAAATGTGGATACAAATAAACTCAGGAGACTTAATAAGCTCTATTCAAGATAACAAATAACAAAAAAGGAACAGGCAGAGCCTGTTCCTTTTTTGTTAAAGCAATTTGAAGAAATAATATATGGGCAAAGCACTCCAACCGTGGCAAAGACTTCCTGCTTTTCCAAATGCGGCTTCGCCGTCCTCGGTCTCCCAAACGGTAGTTGAACCGAAATCAAGCATTTTTCTGTAAATACGGCGGATATCTCCAAGAACGTATTCAGAATACTTCTTTTCATCAACACGCAAAAGCGCATCGTATTTAAAGCACTTCATCGACAGAGTTATCTTTACAAGCTTAGAGTCATCGTCAGAAAGCACTTCGCATATCTTTTTTGCACTTGCTTCATCAGCCGCGCCGCAGAGCACGGCAAGCGCATTGCCAAGCTCACTGTACTCGCCCGTCTGTCCGTACATTCCGTAAAGCATATCATCGGGGTTTTTGAACTTCTTGTTTATAGCAAGATTTATCTGCTCTGCAAAGACGTCGTATTCGCTATGAACGCCAAGCTTTTCGCAGATGTAATGCATATTTTGAAGTGCTATTGAAAACAGCGTGTTGATTATAAGATCGGCGCGTTCTTCGGTCACAGCACCGATAATTCCTTCAAGTCCGCGAGCCCACTCATAGAAGTTCCAATAACAGCTGTCTCCAAAGCTTTGTAACAGTCCCTCCGCTTTGTCGTAACGGCTCATAAACGCCTCTATGATACTTTGAAGCTTCGGGAATATTTCTTTGACGAAGTCCCAATCTCCCGAGTAGTCTCCGTATTCGCGAACGGCAGTATAGAAATGCAGTCCAAAAGAGGGAATAACAAGACCGCTCGCCCCGGGATAGGTTATGCTCAACATTCCGTCAGCACGGCGATCCTCAGCCATAAGCTTTAGGCAAGCACGCGGAAATTCATACTCCCTAAAAGCGTGATAGCCGCAGAGCATCTGATTTCGGCTGTCCATAACGTACATAGCCTGCTCGCGCCACGGGCAATCCTCATAGTGCTCGTGCATACAAAGGCGAAGAGTGTTTATGCATATATCATATATTTTTTTGAGCTCTTCATCTTCGATATCAAAAGAAACTGTCTCCAAAGGATAAACTCTTGGCATTATCTCGATAGATATTGAGTCAATAGGCTCTTGGGTACGGATCTCGGCATAGCGCAAGCCAAGCCTTCTGAGATATCCGAAATAGTCGTTTTCTCCCGCCTTGGCTTTATAATCAAACGCGAAACGGCGGCTATGTATTATATCTCTTACCCAGCCGTCAACGATATGCTCGCCGTAACAGAGCTCAATATTCTGAACTACAGCAGAATTGAAGCGAAGCTTGTAGATACCGACGAGCTCCTTGCCAAAATCGAACAGATATCTGTATCCCTTTTCCGTTTCCTGCTTGATAAGCGTTCCGACAACACCTTCTTCGGTAACGAGCTTTTTTACGGGGCGTAAAACAGAAGGGATAGGCTTTTCGGGCGTTACAATTACAGACGGAGTAAAGTCCGAAACATCTCCCGTCTTCCAATCATCTTCAAGCGTTGAATCATATCCGTATCCGTATCCAAGCTGACCGGTTATCAATTTGCAAGCATAGCTTGTATAGACTTTGCTAAGACGAGAAAGCACTTTGTCATTACTCGTAAGAATATTATTTTTCTCGCTGTCAAGAGAGAAGCAAAGACCTGCTCCGTCATCTATATTCGTCGAGCAGTTGTTACCGAGATACCAGACTTCTATTGCAAGAAGATTTTTCCCTTCAACGAGATATTCACTTACTTCAAATCTGTCGTAGACCTTATAGTGTGGATAATCGGGATACTGCCCAAACTCAACGAATTTTCCATTGAGATATACTCCGTATTCCGAGTCTGCCGAAATAGAAATATATACCCTTCCGTCATCTGAAGAATAATCAAATTCAGTGAAGAATTCGGTATGCTCGTCGGGTTTTGCGTGAGCGTTTTCCCATATCCAAGCCGCATTTTCCAAATAGTTCATAATATAGCTCCTTTTTAAAAACTACACAATAATTCTATCACAAAAAAATATTTTTGTCAATAAATATGCTTACTGTATTATTTTGCAAAAACTATTGACTTTTGAGGATAATCGTGGTATAATACGGCGTTCGATCTTGTAATATGAGTTTATCTGGAAGGGAATTATTGATGGATATTTTATTGTATGGCGCACTGATCTTAGCTCAGCTTGCCACAAACGTAAAACAATTTACAATGAAACGTTGCGGTCAAAAAACACCGGGGGCGTTTAACAGCGTTTGTATAAATCTGGTACGTGCCGTTATCTGTCTCGTTGTAGGAGCATTGATATGGCTCTTTACCGACGGAAACACTACTACGCTGTTCGGACACATCATAATAGTAATAGCGGGACTTGGAACTGCATTAAATTTGTTTGCGTGGATACTTTCTTCACGTCTCGTTTCGCTGACTCTTATCGAATGTATCTCAATGATAGGAACGCTTGTGCTTCCGCTTGTTATTGCCCCTTACGCGTATGCGGGAGATAAGGTATCTCTTGTACAGTGGATAGGCTGTATACTTACATTCGTGTCGGTATTCCTCTTTATAAACAAAGGCGAAAAGACCAAAAAAGAGGGAACTCTCTTTCAAAAAATTGCAGTTGTTGCCGTTTGTGCCATAGGAGCTACTCTGGCGGCAATATTCAAAAAATTCTATACTTTTCATATAACCGAAAAGGGACTCGGCACGATAGAATACTTCACGTTTATAAGCTTTGTTGCAATGCTGGCAGTATTTTTGATATTCTTTGCTTTTTGCTATTCAAAAGAAGCTCGGCGCGTAGCAGAGATAAAGACAGAAGACGGAAAACCGACAAAGGTAGAGTTGCCTTATAAGAAGGTGTGGGTGTACATACTTATGGCGGCTGTTGCACTCTATGCAAACGAGCTGTTTACGTCATACGCGTCACAATTGCCGTCAGCAATCTTCTATCCGCTTTCAAGAGGCTTGGTGATCTTGGGCTCCTTCTTGCTCGACGTTATAGTTTTCAAGGATAAGGTCACCCTAAAAAAGATAGTCGGACTTGTAGTCGTGGCTGTCGCAATAGTTTTGGTTAATCTTTAAGTAAAAAATGGCGATCGGCTAATGCCGGTCGCCATTTTTTATAAATTCATTTCAAACGTCGCTGATTTATATCGAATAGATCAACATACCAAGTCCTGCTGAAACGAGTATCATCAAGATTGGCGAGGGCTTTTTCTTTTTGATCTTTTTGAATATGAGGGCGATCGCTACCAGAATAGCAAGAATGACGAGCCCTCTGAGATCAGGAGCAAAGCCTTTGCTGACTGTGGTAACGCCGAGCAGAGTGCTCAAAAACATCGTGGCTGCTGTTGCGAGGATCAAGGCAATCACACACGGACGGACACCGCCGAGGAACGCTTGAACTCCCTTGTATTTGAGAAAGTTGTGTATTAGTGCCGAGATCAGCAAAATGATGATAAATGACGGAAGCACCACGCCAAGCGTTGCCACAAAAGAGCCGAGTATTCCGCCTTGGGCAGATCCGACAAACGTCGCCATATTTACGGCAATAGGACCTGGTGTCGATTCGGATACCGCTATCATATTAAGCAGCTCCTCTTCGGTCAACCAACCGAACAATAAAGCCTTTTCACGAATCATCGAGATCATAGCGTACCCGCCGCCAAAGGTAAAGAGACCGATCTCAAAGAATGTTAGAAATAAACTCAGATATATCATTTCGTCGTCTCCTTTTTTTGCTTCATTTGCTTTATAAAGTAAATGAACAGACCTAATAAACCGCAAATGATAATATAGAGGATAGTCGAGAACTTAACGGCAAAGAGAGAAAAGAGAAGCATACAGAGAGCAACTGCCGAAACGATGGTGACAGAAAACGCCGTCTTTCTCATTTTCACGAGCATTTTTAGACCTGCAGAGAAAATAAGATAGACTACGCATACTTGTATGCCGCGGAATGCGTATTCCACAAGCTTGAAAGAAAGGAAAGTATCAAAGAAAAGCGATATTATGTAGATAATGATAAACGACGGAATACACACGCCGATCGTCGCCATCGCCGAGCCCAATACACCCGCCTGCTTGTAACCGATATAGGTCGCTGCATTGATGGCGATAGGACCGGGGGTCGACTCCGCGATCGCCACCATATCTAAAAATTCATCCTTTTCCATATATTTTTTCTTTTCAACGAACTCATTTTCTAATAGAGCGATCATAGCATATCCACCTCCGAAGGTGAACAGCCCGATCTTAAGCATAGTGAAAAACAGACTAAAATATTTTTTCATTTACATCTCCCGTTTATTATAGAACACAACTGACAGATACCAAGACAGAGCGTATATTCCGATGCCGACAAGGCAAACAATAGGCAAAACGGCGTTCAGTTGAATTTCGTTTTGCAGACCTTCCTTGAAGATCGTGGTTGCGATAATGCTTCCGGCACACACCACA
>SVSY01000046.1 GCA_015064065.1 Oscillospiraceae bacterium | reverse complement strand
TATTATAAGCGAAAGTGGCACATAATTATAAATCCGTGTGTAGTCGAACCCTTTTTCAGACCCGTAAGGGTGAAAAAGGGCGAACGAGGAGCTTGCCGACGAGCGAGGGATCTATAAAGAGGTTAGATGTAAAGCTGTTGTAATTCAAAAGTTACTTTAATACAAAAGGGTCACATAAAACCGCATAGTAGATCCCGAAAATCGTCTTGACGATTTTCGCTTTTGTGCGGAGTCGCTATATTACCGCTCCTCCTTCCAAAAGTTCGACTCGCTTCGCTCGCTCAGGATGACGGATAGAAGGGGTGTTTTGCAAATGTGCGTAGCCGTAAGTGCCGATGTGATTTGTTTGTGACATCGGGAGCACCAAGGCGCTCCCCTACCGGTTTGTAGAAAATTGTTTCAAAGATAGTAGCCTTAACCCCGAAACTACATAACGAAAAACGAGGTGAAAAAATGATAAGAGGTATTGAGAGACGGGTGGTCGAGATGAAGCTTACGGGCAACAGGTTCTACGAGCGCGCTTGTCTTGTGCTCAAGGTCGATCCTGCGCTGAAAGTGCCTGACGAGAACGAGCTGATAGAAGAGGCTCGGCGGATAATATCACAGGTGGGCGAAGCTCCGAAGAACAGAGGACGGCGTGCGTTTTTGCTCTTTGCGCTCGGTGTATTCTGCTTTTTTCTCGGCGCGCTGATAGGTGTACTTGCGACCTTTGCTCTCAAATAAGCAACTTTTTTGCACAGCGGCGCGATACGACAATTTGCGCGCAAAATATCTGCTAAAATAAAAACCGTAAAAAAAAGAAAGGACGTAGGATAATGGACAGAACGAGAGAAGCAGCAAGCAAAGCCGATGAAAAATATCGGGCATCTCAACTCTTAAAGAGCGCTTTGCCGATAGGACTTTTTGCATTATGTGGATTTTTGGCGGGCAGAGCAGAGCTGCCCTTTGGAGCGTATCCCTTCGGCGTGGCTCTTCTTTGCGCGCTCAACAGAGAAGCGCTCTATCTTTTTGCGGGACTGTGCGTTGCGGTAATTCTCACGGCAGAGCCGACTTTCGTTGCAATATTTATCGGAATTTACGCCGCCGCTCTGCTCACGAGAGTGCTCGTGCGGCTGACATTGGATCTGCCGTTCGGGCGTTCGGAGGGCAAGAAGAGTCTTGGGGAGCTTTTCGGCGCGCTCTTTTACGAGCACAGGGGGTACAGAGTATGTATATCTGCGATATTCGCCTTTGCGCTCTCTTTTGCTTTTTGGATAGGCAGCGGTTTCTTGTATTACGACCTTTTCGGTCTTATTATCTCGGTGGTAAGTGCGCCGATAGTGACATTTTTTGTCAGCGGCGCTTATCACAAGGACAAAAGCAGGGTGCAAACACTGCTTTCTGCGGTCGCGTTGCTTGCGGTGTGCGTTTATGGAGCGGCGGATATCAAGCTTTACGGGGTCTCGCTGAGCATTGCGGGCGGAATGATCGCCCTCTTTCTGATTTGCAGACGGTGGGGAAGTGCCGCGGGCGTGTTCTGCGCTCTTGTGACGGGTATTGCGTATTCGCCTTTGCTCTGTCCGATATTTTTGCTTTGCGCGCTATCCTTTGCCGTCTTTCATAAGATATCTCCGCCGCTCGTTCACACGGCTTCGCTTATCGCCTCGCTTTTCTATTCATTTTACGTGCAGGGAATAGCGGCGCTTGACGGTACGGTTGGCGGAATAGTGGCGGGGTGTATCCTTTCTGCAATGCTTGCAAGGCTTGTGGGAAGCGTGCGGCAGAGCGAGAGCGCAGAGGGCAAAAAAATAATACGCTGCAGCGTTCTCGACGAGGGCGAGCTTGACAGCGTAAGGCTTTTTGATATGAACAGACGAATGGCGGCGATAAGCGAGGGTCTTGCCGCGCTTTCGGAGCTTTTTGATGCCGTAAGACTTAAGTTTCCGCGGCGCACAGAGCTTGCAGAAATTTGCGAGCAGGCGTTTGGAGCGACCTGCGTGGGCTGCGTTGAATACGCGCGCTGCCGAAGCGGAGGAGAGCTGAAAAGAGAGAGCGAGCGCCTTTCGTTCTTTCTTGAAAAGAAGGGGAAGGTCGCGTGCGACAGCTTCTCGGACGGTCTTTTTGCGCGTTGTGCGCGGCTTCCCGATATTCGCGACGAGATAAATTACAATTTTGATATCCGCTTTAACGGCGGAGAGAGAAACGGCGCGGAGGAGTCCTTTTCGCAGGATAAAAGCTTTGGATACAAGGCTTTGTCGGGACTTTTGGAAAAGAGTATGGAGTCGGGCTCTGAGGAATATCTGCCCGATCACAGCGCAAGTAAGTTGCTTTGTGAGTCGCTTGACGGGCTTGACGTTGGTATAGTCGGAGTTATCGTTTACGGAACGCGACAAAAAAGGGTCTTTATTAAAGCCGAACAAAAGGAGCGGCTGGGAACGGCTGTAGAGCAGATAGTGAGGACGGTCAGAGATACGCTCGGAATCGAGCTTGACGCGGCGTCGGCTCTTCTTCGCCGTACGGGAAACAAGGACGGCGGAACGCTCGAGCTTTGGGAGAAGGAAAGATTTTCGGCGCGCTTCGTGACGAGGGTCAGCTCTGCAAACGGCGAGGAGTTTTGCGGTGACAGTCTGTGCGTTTTTGAAAATTCGGACAAGCGTTTCTTTGCAGCGCTCAGCGACGGAATGGGGTCGGGAAGAGATGCCGCGCTTATGTCCGAGCTTGCGACCGGCTTTGTCAGAAATATGCTCAGTGTCGGCGCGATGAACAGATAGATACTCAAAATGCTCAATTCCTTTTTGCAGGGAAGATACGCCTCAAGCGCGTACGAATGCTCGGCGACGCTCGATCTTATGGAGTTTGATGCGCTGACGGGTAAGGCTACCTTTTACAAATGCGGGGCAGCGCCTACCTACGTTTACAGAAAGGGAAATCTTTTTAAGCTTCGTTCGAGAACGATGCCGCTCGGGATACTCGGCGAGATAGATGCGCGGGTGATAGATTTTGAGCTTGACGAGGGCGACGTCATAGTTATGATGAGCGACGGAGTGACGGGCGGAAAAGAGGAGTGTCCGTATCTGTTCGATCTTTTGCGGCAGAATATCGACGGCGCGGGCGCGGAGCGCACGGCGGACCTGATAATGAAATACGCAAAGGCGTCGGGCGGCGAGGACGACATCTCGCTCGCGGTGATACAGGTCAAAAAAGTTGAAGGTTGAAAATTATTTATTCTAAATCGATAGAGATCGTAGGGATTTGACGTAGGGCGGGGGTTTATCTCCCGCCGTTTTTTTGATTTTATTGCGACATCGGACCGTCGAGGACGCCGGTCCCTACAGGTTTGTGGGAATTTGTTTCAAAGATGGTAGCCGTAAATACCTATGTAATTTGTTCGCAACATCGGGAGGAGCAATATGCTTCGCTTTGCTCAGCGTCAAGTTCGCTTCGCGAATGTTGCCCCTCCCCTACCGAGAATGTTGGGATTTGTTTCAAAGATAATAGCCGCACCTCCCCTCTATCCGTCATCCTGAGCGGAGCGGTGAGATATTGCAAGCGAACAGCGCAGATTATAAAAAGCCACCGCGGAGTCGAACCTTTTTGCGACCGAGGTAGGCGCAAAAAGGCGAACGAGGAGCTTGCCGACGAGAGAGGGATCTATAAAGAGGTTAGATGTAAAGCCGTTGTAATTCAAAAGTTACTTTTATGCAAAAAGGTTACATAAAACCGCATAGTAGATCCCGAAAATCGTCTTGACGATTTTCGCTTTTTTGCGGAGTCGCTATATTACCGCTCCTCCTTCCAAAAGTTCGACTCGCTTCGCTCGCTCAGGATGACGAGCTCGGGGCGTGTTTTGCAAATGTGCGTAGCCGCACGTGCCGATATGATTTGTTTGCGACCTTGGGTCGTCGTGGCGCCGACCCATACAATTTGTGGGTGGTCGTTTGTAAGTGCGTAGCCGTAAATACCTATGTAATTTGTTCGCGACATCGGGAGCACCAAGGCGCTCCCCTACCGGTTTGTAGAAGGTCGCTTCAAAGATAATAGCCGTAAAAAACGGATATATTTTTCTTTGTAGGGGATTTGTTTCAAAGATAATAGCCGCACAAACATATAATCAAAATAAAAAGTGTTCTCGGTAGCGATGAGCTGTCCGAGAACACTACATTAGAAAAATTACTTTTTATGCCGTTTTCACAGCATAAACCAACCTTGATGTTCCAAAAGAAATTCCCTTGCAGGAAGTTCTTTTGGTTCTTTTCTCGAAAGAAAAGAACAAGAAAAAACGATTAAAAAACTAACTCACCCAACGGTTATAGTTTCGCCGGGCTTGACCGAGTAGTTCTTGCCGTTGAGGACAAAGAAGACCTCGAGCGCGGAGGGGTTATAGATCTTCGTCATATCTGCGGAGAAGATGAGCGAGTTGTATGCCTGTACGTAGTTGTAGATATCGATATTGTTAGCGTACCAGATATCGTCCTTGCCGGAGATCTTTTCGCATACTTCGACTATTCTGTCCCAATTGTTATCGCCCTCGAACTCATAGGAGTGACCCCAAAGGTAGAAGAGGTGAGGAGTTTCGGTGTTCAAAGCGAGGAACTTGTCGCAGAGCTCGAATATATTGTGCTGGTTATGGTGGCAGGTGGGGTGGAGTCTGAGCCAATCGGTAGGAATATCAAATTTCTCGGTGGCTTTGGTGGTTCGTGCATAGACGATACCGCACTTATTCAGACACTCAACTACGCTGTCGTTGTAATTTCCGTAAGGATATGCGTGTCCTTTGATTATGCAGCCGAAATCATTTTCAAGAGTCTCGCGGTCCTTCATTATCTCGTAAACGACGGCGGCATCGGGGAGCTTAGCGGGCCAAGGATGCGTATAGCCGTGAGTTGCGACCTCGTGACCGTTTTTGTTGAAGGTCTCGATGCACTGCGAGCGTGTCATTCTGCGGTGTATTCTTCCTTCGGGATATACCGTTCCCTCGGGAGCGTAAAGACCTGCGTTGAGGTTGAACGTACACTTGAGTCCGTACTTATCGCATATTTCGGTGAGTCTGATATCCTGTTCTACCCCATCGTCGTAGCTGAGAGTGAACGCCTTGGGGCGACCGCCGGGAAATCTCATAAAGAATTTGGTTATCATAGCTTTTCTCCTTTGTTTTTTGTATTATTCATTCGAAAGACTGCCGTCGGCAACGCGGTTCATATACTCTTCCATAGTTATGAGCACGCGGCGCGGCTTGTTTCCGTCGGGCTTTGATACGTAGCCCATTTCTTCCATAGTATCGATTATCTTTGCGGCTCTTCCGTAGCCTACGCCGAGACGTCTCTGCATAAGCGAGGTGGATATCTTGCCTTCTTCAATAGCGAGCTTGACGGCATCGCGGAACTTGGAGTCGCCTCCGTCCTCACCGCCTGCCTCAGCATCGGAAGAAGCGGCAGACGCTGCACCCTTCTTGCCAAGACCGCAGTTCTTTGCGTTTTCTTCCATACTCGTTATGAAGTCGGAGTTATATCTTGCGGCGGAGTTGTTCGCCTTGATAAAGGAAACTATCTTCTCTACCTCAGCTTCGCTGACGAACGCGCCCTGAACACGCATCGGCTTCGCCGCTCCAACGGGAGCAAAGAGCATATCTCCGCGTCCGATGAGCTTCTCTGCACCCGCGATATCGATGATAGTGCGCGAGTCGACCTGAGATGCGACGGTACAAGCTATACGCGAGGGGATATTTGCCTTGATAAGACCCGTGATGACGTCAACAGAGGGACGCTGTGTACCGATGATTATATGGATACCTGCGGCTCTCGCCTTCTGCGCGAGACGGCAGATGCAGGCTTCGACGTCGTCGGGAGCTGTCATCATAAGGTCGGCAAGCTCGTCGATAATGATGACCATATGAGGCATTCTCTCTTTTTCGGGGTCGTTTTCGGTCACGGCATTGTAGGTCGTGATATCACGTACGCCGACCTGTTCGATAAGCTCGAAGCGGCGTTCCATCTCGGCAACTGCCGAAGCAAGCGCGCCTGCGGCTTTTTTCGGGTCGCTGACTATGGGGGCGTAGAGGTGAGGAATGTCCTTGTAGATATTGAATTCGACTTTCTTCGGGTCGATAAGTATGAGCTTTACGTCCTCGGGACGAGCCTTGTAAAGAAGGCTTATGATGACCGAGTTGATGCAGACCGACTTACCCATACCCGTAGCACCCGCGATAAGCAGGTGGGGCATCTTTGAGATGTCGAAGTAGATGGGGTTGCCGCCCACGTCCATACCGAGACAGGAGGTCAGCTTGCTCTTCGCCTCGGTGAATTTTTCGTTTTCGATGAGGTCGCGCAGATAAACCGTAGCGCGCACTCTGTTGGGGACTTCGATACCTACCGCCGCTTTGTTGGGGATAGGCGCTTCTATTCTTACTCCCGAGGTCGCAAGGCTGAGAGCGATATCGTCAACGAGGTTTGCAATAGAGCGGACACGCGTGCCGACCGCGGGCTTAAGCTCGTAACGCGTTATCGTAGGACCGCGCGAGTACTGAATAGCCTCGATGTCGACGCGGAAGCTCTTGAGTGTCTGCTGAAGAAGCGTGGCTGTTTCGCGAAGCTCCTTTTCGCGCTCGGTGTCGGCAGGGTTCTGGTTTGGTGCGAGCATATCGACGGGAGGGAAGACGTAGGGAGTTATTATCTCTTCCTCCTCTTCCTCGCCGTCCGATTCCTCGGGCACGACCTCTGCCATATCCTCTTCGAGCGTTTCCTTGCTTATCTGACCGAGCTCAAGCTCCTTGAGCGGCTTTTGCTCGGGTGTTTTTATTTCGGAAGTTAGCGTGTCGAGGTCGACAAGTCCCTCAATACCGTCGATGACCGAATCTCCGCCGTAATCTGCGGCAACGTCAGCCGTACGGGTCGAGTCTTGTTCGATGACCTCGCCTGTTTCCTCGTTGATCTCAAGAGTCTGCATTTCGGGCTCTTCGGGAGCTTCTGCCTCGGGAAGATCGCTTACAAGCTCGTCAACGTCGGGCGAGAGATCCTCGGGGGGCTGTTCTGCCTTGCGCGGCTTTTTGGGCGGAGCGACGGGGACTGCGAGAGGCTGAAGCTCTGCTTCCTGCTCTGCCTGACGGCGTGCTTCTTCCTTGCGTGCGGCGTCGAGCTGCTTCTGACGCTTTTTCTTTGCGCGCTCAAGCTCCTTTTGTCTGAGAGCCTCAAGCTGTTTTTGGTCGTATTCGTCCTCGAACTCCATATTTTCGTTGCGGAGCTCACGGCGTATCTTTATCTGAGTTATTATGTAGTTGGGGGTTATGCCGACAGAGAAGAGAAGAGTGATCGCAAGCAGGAAGAACAGTATAACGAGAGAGACTGCCTGTTCGAACGCGACCGTGAAAAGAAAGGCTATCGGCGCGCCGATCAGACCGCCGCCCGAAAGCTCCTCCGCCGCGCTTTCCCACACGTCAGCTATATCGAGCGAGGTCGGGTCTGCAAAAACGCCGAAGATGATAGCCAAGAGCAGAAGGCTTATAACCGAGAATATCGACTTTGACATAGCGCGTTTATGCGCTTTTTTGCCTTCGTCGGTCTTCGCCTCTGCGGCAGTCCAGCTTACCTGATAGATGCACCATAGCACGCCGAGGTATCCGAAAAGAAGCGGAAGCAGGACAGCCGAAAATCCGAGAAGTCCGCAGAAGAAATACTGAATATAGTATCCTACGATGCCTGCGCCGTCTTCAATCCCTGCTATTCTGACTATGATAAAGCAAATAGCAAGAACGAGCGCAAAAAGCATAGAGATATAGGGCATAGCCTTGCTCATACCGCTTCTGCGGTATATCCGTTTTGCTTCGGATCTGCTCGGAGCGAGCTTTTTCGCTACCTTTTTTGCATCGTCAAGATTTTTTTGTGACGGTTTTTTATTTGCCATTTAGACCTCCTTGGTGGATAATTGCGTATATTTTGAAAAAAGGAATATATTTTACTTTTTGCGGGTATAAATACAGATAGTATATTGTAACATATATTTAAGAAATTTTCAAGGTTTTTTGACGTATTACTTCAATATTTTTGATCAAGAGCGGTGAAGATCCGATTGCTATTGACATTTTGGAAAAAACGTGGTATAATAGCGGAGGTTTGAATTTAAAACGCAACCTTCAAGGGTCTGCAGGGAGCGGTGCTGCAGATACGGAGAAGGTATTTTTGCGCGCGGAATTTTGGTTTAGCCGTACGCGCCGATGGGATTTGATTGCGACATCGGGAGGAGCAAGCCCCTCCCCTACCGGTTTGTAGAAGATTGCTTCAAAGATAACAGCCGCACAAACATATAATCAAAATAAAAAGTGTTCTCGATGCCGATGAGGCGTCCGAGAACACTACATTAGAAAAAATTACTCTTTATGCCATTAAATCCGCATAAACCAACCTTGATGTTCTAAAAAGAACTTCTTCACAGCAAGTTCTTTTGGTTCTTTTCTCGAAAGAAAAGAACAGAAAATATCCAACACAAACTAACTACACAATCCAACCAAAAGGAGAATATATGCCAAGAAAAGAAAAATCAAAGCTTAAGATAATCCCGCTCGGCGGACTGAGCGAGATAGGCAAGAACATTACTTTACTTGAGTACGAAGACGACATACTGATAATAGACTGCGGACTTGCGTTTCCCGACGAGGACATGCTTGGAGTCGATCTGGTTATCCCCGACGTAAGCTACCTTGAGGCGAACGAGGACAAGATACGCGGAATGGTGCTGACGCACGGTCACGAGGACCACATAGGCGCGATACCCTACGTGCTTCGTCAGATAAATCCCGCGATATACGGCACGCGTCTTACGCTCGGTATACTCAAAAACAAGCTTTCCGAGCACGTGCTCCCATACGAGCCGCAGCTCAACTGTGTAAATGCGGGCGACGTCGTCAAGCTCGGTCAGTTTGCGGTCGAATTTATACACGTAAATCACTCGATAGCCGACGCCTGCTGCCTTGCGATAAGCACACCGCAGGGAGTGGTCGTGCACTCGGGCGACTTTAAGCTCGACGTAACGCCTATTGATGGAGAGATGATGAATATAGCGCGCCTTGGCGAGATAGGCAAAAAGGGAGTCCTTATGCTTATGTGCGAGTCGACCAACGCCGAGAGAGCAGGCTACACGCCGTCGGAAAAGACGGTCGGAAAGTCGCTTGAATATATATTCAACACCAATCCCGACAAACGAATAGTGATAGCTACCTTCTCGTCGAACGTCCACAGGGTACAGCAGATAATCGACGTATCCGCGCGCCACGGCAGACGCGTCGCGGTCACGGGACGCAGTATGCTCAATATCGTAGGTGCGGCGGTCGAGCTCGGATATATGAGCGTGCCCGACGGTGTGCTCATAGATATCAACGATATTAAGCGATACAAACCCGAGGAACTGACGCTCATTACAACGGGAAGCCAGGGAGAGCCGATGTCGGCACTGTACAGAATGGCGTTTTCGGATCATTCGCAGGTGATGCTCGGCAGGGGAGATCTCGTCGTTCTCTCCTCAAGTCCGATACCCGGAAATGAAAAGCTGGTCGGCAGGATAATCAACGAGCTGACGAAAAACGGTGTCAGCGTGCTTCACGACCGCTCGGTCGAGGTCCACGTTTCAGGACACGCGTGTCAGGAGGAGCTCAAGCTGCTTATTGCATTGCTCAAGCCCAAATATTTTATGCCGGTCCACGGTGAGTACAGACATCTTTACGCAAACCGCGAGATCGCACTCGATATGGGAATACCCGAACAGAATATTTTTATCTCGGATATCGGCAAGGTGCTTGAGATAGGCAAGAGCGGAGCAAAATTTGCGGGACTCGTGCCTGCGGGCAAGATACTCGTCGACGGCTACGGGGTCGGCGACGTCGGAAACATCGTGCTCCGCGACAGAAAGCATCTCTCGCAGGACGGTATCATAATCGTCGTTGCGTCGGTCGACACCGACTCGCATTTGCTGCTCTCGGGTCCTGACGTCGTGTCGCGCGGCTTCGTATACGTACGCGAGGCGGAGGAGCTGATGGAGGAGATAAGACAGATCGCCGCCGATGCGATATGCCGCTCGCTTGAGTGCTCGCACGTCGACAGAATAGAGCTTAAAAATGCCGTAAAGGACGATCTTACCAAGTTCCTCTATGCAAAAACCAAGCGCAAACCGATGGTTTTGCCCGTAATAATGAATATGTAAGGCAAAAAATCCGTTATATGCAGTGCTTATGATGAAGAATTCATATATTGTTCATAGAAAATTCAATCTTTTATCATTGTAGCGTTGTATAATATACGGGTATGCCTATCTATAAAAAATAAAAGACAAAGGTGGATACCCAAATGGGAAAAATGAAAATTTCTAATAACAAAAGAAAAACGAACGGAATGCCCACGTGGCTCCTTTCGTTGATAATCGTAGCGGTACTTGTGGCTGTAGTAGTGGCTTGCCTTTCTACCGTTATCGGCTCTTGGGGAATAATCCCGAGACTTACGACCGCTATAAAGAGTGAGAACTATTCCATAAACGAGAATATGATGTCCTACTTCTTCCAGAGCGCGTACAGTGAATTCACGTCGAGTACTACCTACACGACCTTCAAGAGCAATTGCTCGCTCAACACGGGAAGCAATAAGGGACTTCCGCTCGACGAGCAGGTCATAGGCGGAGGTACTTACGACTACCTGATGGCACCCGACCACGACGGCAAGACGTGGCACGAATTCTTCGTTTCCAAGACCGAGGAAAAGGCAAAGACAGTCCTTTCCTACTGTGAGGAGGCAAGAGCAAGAAATCTTTCTCTTGGCGCTACCGAGACGGCAGAGCTTGAAAAGGAGCTTGAGTCTCTCTTCGCTACTATCAAGTACTCTATTTATATGCAGAGCTACGACCAGCAGGCGCTTTATCTTTCCGACAAGGAATGCGTTTCCTACTATTTCGGAAAGGGTGTAAGCGTAGCTGATATCGAGGATGCACTTGAGCTTATTACCCTTGCGGGAATGGCAGAGGACAGCGTTCGCGACCAGCTCGGTGCGGCTATCACCGCGGACAGAATACTTGCAGAGTATACCGAGAACGCTAAGAAATACGACTACGTTGACTATCTCAACTATTCGTTTACCGTTAAGTACGATCAGGTATCCAAGGACGTGCTTGCGGGTATAGGCGAGGACGCTAAGGCAGAGGATCACGAGGCAGAGATACTCGAAGCGTACAAGGCAGAGATAGCAAAGACTATCCAGAGAGCAGAGGCGCTCAGCAAGATCACCGACAAGAAGGAATTTATCAAGCAGGCACTTACTTATTTCCTTGAGGACGAGTATGAGGATACTTATTCTTCCGTAAAGGAAAAGGAAAAGCTCGACGATGCAAAGTGTCCTACGGCTGAGAATATAGCTAAGATAAAGGACGGAATGATAGCTAAGCTCTTCGAGGAGCTTTTGGCGGAGGACAGAAAGGATACTTCGGTCGACGACGTTGAGGAGAAGGAAGAGAAGTTCTACGCTTACGGCGTTGAGGTCACCAAGGAATACGGTAAGTTCCTTAACTCTCTCAAGTCCTCGCTTTATTCCGATCTTATCTACGAGGAGGAGTACGTATTCTCCGAGAAGTCCACTTATCCTACGTTAGCCGAGGATGAGGAAGAAAAAGAAAATATCAAGTGGCTCTACGATTCGGCAAGAAAAGAGGGCGACAGCGTTATCATAGACGAGGGTGACGGTGCTAAGGGCGCAGAGGTAAAGGTAGACAAGAAGTCCTACAAGAGCGACGTATATTGCATCGTTAAGCCGAGATACGTGGACGAGACCATAGTTCGTCACGGCGCGTATATGATCTTCACGTCTGCGGATACGGCAAAGAAGGCACTCGAAGAGCTCAAAAAGCTTGGAAGCGTAACGCTTGAGAGCTTCCTTGAGGTCGCTGCAAACAGCGGTGCGGGCAACTACACCGAGCTCGAGAACTACGCAAAGGGTCAGATCGGAAGCGACAAGTTCGACGAGTGGATGTACGACGACAGCAGAAAGAAGGGTGATTACACCGACGAGGTCATCACTATCTCTTCTTCCTACGTTCTCGGATACTTCGAAGAGGTAGGAACTCTCAAGGCTTGGGAGGCTAACGTAAAGAATGCGCTTCTTACCGAGGACCTTACCGAAGAGACTGCGAGAATAAACAAGACTTATGCTCCTACCATAGAGGTAAAGACAAACGTAATGAACAGACTCGGCAAGTAATGCCGATAAAAAGGGACTGTCTGCGATCTTGCAGGCAGTCCCAATTTGAGATTTTTGTGAGGTGTTTATGGTAATTGAACCGAAGCAGACGACGGTTGCGTACCGCTGTACGAAATGCGGAGCGGGAGTTATGAGCGTCGTCGGACTTTTCAATCTGAAGGCGGATATGGTAAAGCTCAAATGCGATTGCGGCGGAAGTGAGATGTCACTCGTTTATACCAAGGATGCCAAGGTGCGATTTACCGTGCCCTGCCTCTTTTGTCCGTCGCCGCACCATTTTGTCGTGAATTCGTCGGTCTTCTTTTCAAAGGAGCTTTTCTCGCTCGCCTGCCCTTATTCGGGAATGAATATCGCGGTGATGGGCGAGACCGATCACGTCAAGGCTGAGCTCTCGCGCAGTGAGCTTGAGCTGCTCGATCTTCTTGAGGAGAACGGTATCGACAGTTTTTCTGCTCTTCACGGAGAGCAGACGGTAAGCGACCCGCAGGTGCTCGAGATACTGACCTATATGATAAAGGAGCTTGACGAGGAAGGGAAGATCACGTGCAGATGTGAGAGCGAAGGCGAGGGCGATTACGAGCTCGAATTTTTGCCCGAGGCACTAAAGATCACCTGCAAGCGATGCAAAGCGTCGGCAGAGATACCCACGGGCTCTCTCATAGATGCTCACGAATTCCTTTATACCGACTCGCTTGAGCTCAAATAATGCAAAAAGTGCTTAAAATCAAAGCTTTTTGTTGACAGAATAATAAAAATATAGTATAATAACCACGAAAAATATTCACAATGTGATTTTAGGAGAAAAGACAATGAGTGAAATGAACGTTTCCCTTTCCGAGCAGGAGCTTGTGCGCAGAGCAAAGCTTGAGAAGCTGGTCGAGGAAGGAAAGGACCCTTTCAAGAAGACACTGTTTGACGTAAATGCACATTCAAACGAGATAAAGGATAGATACGACGAGCTTGAGGGCAAGGAAGTCGCTATCGCGGGAAGACTTATGTCCAGAAGAATTATGGGCAAGGCTTCCTTTACGCATATTGCGGACAGAAACGGTGAGATACAGGTATACGTCAAGAGAGACGATATCGGTGAAGAGGAGTACGCGTCCTTCAAGAAGGATTACGATATCGGCGATATCGTCGGCGTACGCGGAATAGTATTCAAGACGAACAGCGGCGAGGTCTCCGTGCACGCAACGCACTTTGAGATGCTCGCAAAGTCGCTCAGACCCCTGCCCGAGAAGTTCAAGGGACTTAAGGATATAGACGCTAAGTACCGTCATCGCGAGGTCGACCTCATTATGAACGAGAGCGTTCGCGAGACCTTCGTTATGAGAAGCAAGATCATCAACTTCCTGCGCTCCTTCCTCAACGAGAAGGGCTTCCTTGAGGTCGATACGCCTATTCTCCAGACCGTCGAGATCGGCGCGTCTGCACGTCCCTTTGTAACGCATCACAACACGCTTGACATCGATATGGTGCTCCGTATCGAGACCGAGCTTTTCTTGAAGCGCCTTATCGTCGGCGGCTTTGAGAAGGTATACGAGGTCGGCCGTATCTTCCGTAACGAAGGTATGGACACCAAGCACAATCCCGAGTTTACTTCTATCGAGCTTTATCAGGCGTACACCGATTTCCGCGGAATGATGGATCTCGTTGAAGAGATGATGAAGCGTCTCGTTGTGGAGGTCTGCGGAACTACGGTGATCAACTATCAGGGCAAGGAGATAGATCTCGGTCATTGGGAGAGACTCACGATGATAGAGGCTGTCAAGAAGTATTCGGGCGTTGATTTTGCACAGATCACGACCGACGAAGAGGCTATTGCGATAGCTAAGGAAAAGCACGTTGAGCTTCCCGAGATCGCAACGAAGGGTGCGATACTCGTTGAGTTCTTTGATGCTTTCGTTGAGGAGAACCTCATTCAGCCTACCTTTATCTACGATTACCCCGTTGAGAACTCGCCTCTTGCTAAGCGCAAGCCCGACGATCCTGCGTTTACCGAGAGATTTGAGTACTTTATCAACGCTACCGAGTTCGGTAACGCGTTCTCCGAGCTTAACGATCCTATCGACCAGAAGGCTCGTTTCGAAAAGCAGATCGCTGACCGCAAGGCTATCGATCCCAACACTACCGCTCAGGTCGATTACGACTACATTATGGCTCTTGAGCACGGTCTCCCCCCCACGGGCGGACTTGGCTTCGGCGTAGACAGACTCGTAATGCTCCTCACCGACTCCGCGTCTATCCGTGACGTGCTTCTGTTCCCCACGATGCGCCCCGAAGCAGGTAATTCCTTTGCTACCGAGGACGAGGCTGAGGCTGAGTAATAGTTAGTTTGGGTTTGGTGTTTTATTTTCGCGACTTTCTTTCGGAGAAAGTCGCCCAAAGAACTTGCTGCAAAGAAGTTTTTTGGAAAACATCAAGGTTGGTTTATGCGGATTTAATGGCATAAAGAGTAATTTTTCTAATGAAGAGTTTTTGGACACCTCATCGGTACCAAAAACTCTTTTTTATTTTAATTATATGTTTGCACGGCTTCTATCCTTGAAACAATTTTCTACAAACCGGTAGGGGAGCGCCTTGGTGCTCCCGATGTCGCAATCAAATCACATCGGCGCGTACGGCTACGCACACGCGAACTCCTACCACAAATCTGTAGGGACAGGCGTCCTCGACTGTCCGATGTCACAAACAAATCACATCGGCACTCACGGCTACACTTTTAGAGCCTCCCTTGTGTAAAGGGAGGTGGCGCGCTTGCCGCGACGGAGGGATTGTAAAAAAGAATATTTTAAGCAAAAACAATCCCTCACCCGCTCACGCGGGAGCTCCCTTTGCACAAGGGAGCCTTTTTTAATTCCGTTATTTCGCGGCGGGAGATAAACCCCCGCCCTACGCCAAATCCCCACATTTTCGGTAGGGGTCGGCGCCCTCGACGACCCAAGGTCGCAAACAAATCACATCAGCACGTGCGGCTACTGCCAAAAGCGTCAATTCCCTTTAGCCTTCCCTAGCAGGGAAGGGGGACCGCTTGCGGTGGATGAGTAGAAAAAGTTGCTTTGTGTCAGGGTTCTACTCATCCGTCGGCATTCGCCGCCACCTTCCCTGCTAGGGAAGGCTTTTTGTTTCTCTGCGTCACGATTTGGCGGACACGAAATTGCGAACAAATTCCTACAAACCGGTAGGGGAGCGCCTTGGTGCTCCCGATGTCACAATCAAATCACATCGGCATTTACGGCTACCATCTTCGAAACAAACCCCTCAAACCCGTAGGGGTCGGCGCCACGACGACCCAAGGTCGCAAAAAATCACATCGGCGCGCGCGGCTACCGCCTTACGCGTGGGATCTTACGCTCACTTCTTTACCTCGATAAAATTCGCAAGAATAAGAGCCGCGTCGCCGCGCGTGAGGGCTGAAAGCGGTTCTATTCTGCCGTCGTTCTGCGACATTACGCCCATAGCACAAAGGCCCGAGAGCGACGATTGCGCCCACGCGGGAACCTCCTCGGCATCTTCGAACACGGGCTTATAGGTCGGTGTTGCCACCTCGAGCATATTCGCGAGCATCACCGCGGCTTCCGCGCGCGTTATTGCCTTTTGCGGCAGAAAGCATAGCTTTTCGTCTATTACCGTTCCCTTGATATATCCAAGGTCGTACGCGGCGCATACGAAGCTCTTCATATCCTCGGGGATATCTTCGTCATCGGCAAAAACGCTTTTTTCGGTCGGATTTACCTCGGTTATGCCCATCGCATTCATTGCCATCATAGTAAATTCCGCGCGAGTTATCTCTCTGTCGGGATAGAAATAGAGCAGAGAGCCAACGCGTGTGCCGCTCATAATTCCTTCTTCGCTCATACAAAGAGCCGCATTATGATATGGTGATTCAAGCAGATCGACAAATCTTGCCGACGAGTCCGTGCGCTTTATCTCGAGCGAGACTGTCATAGACGGGCTGTAATTTCCGTAGATATCGCGTGCCACGCAAACAAAGCTGTCCCGCCCCGTTTCGTCCTCGTCGGGCAGATATCTGTACGCACCGCTCGCGCGGTCGTCAAGTATCAATACGCCCTTTTCGGGATAGGAAACTATCTCTATAAACGTCTCGTCGCCGTCGGCGTCATAGCAGGGTATCGTGCCGAAATAGGTTACGTTTTCATAGACGCACACCGAGCTTGCGGTCTTAGGCACAGCCGACAGAGTAGGGGCGTAATTTGGCGAGTCGAGAAAATAGAGCTTGCAGGTCATTTCGTACGGCAGGTCGTTTACCGTGAATTTGAATTCCGAGCTTGCTACCGCCCCGCTTGCACAAAAGGTCATAAGCGCGACCGACGCTGCGCTCAAGCTTTGCTTTCCCGTCAGGACCGTTGAACCTACGCGAAGCGTTCCGTCGGTTGTGGGAGGAACAGAGATCACGTGTATCTGCTCGACGGTATCGATATTGAGCGCACGAGCAAAATCGTCGGCAGAAAACTTTATATCTTCGCCCTTAAGAGCCGATTTTGCCATAGTATTTTCATAGCAGATCGCGCCTATAGCAACAGATACGGGCGAATTGCTCCCGTCTGCCGCCGCGCAGGACGGAAGCAAAAGGATAGACAAAAGAACAAGTACAGCAAGAGAGCGGAGTATTCCGTGTTTTTTTCTTTTCATAGTTTTCCTCCAAACAGTTTTTCTATCACATTTTATCGTTAAGAGATCGGAAATATGACAAAAGAGAAAAAAAGTGAAAAAATTTCAAAAAGCTCTTTTTTTTCTGAGAAAAATAGTGTATAATTTATTTACTGAGCAGAGGAGGTGCAAAAATGAAGATATGTGCCTTTACGGGTCACAGAAATATTCCGTATGCGGATATAATTTCTATGCCCCAAAAGCTTGGAGATATTATAGAACAGCTCATATCCGAGGGCGTACGTGAATTTCGTTGCGGCGGAGCTCAGGGCTTTGACACTATTGCCGCGCTCAAGGTGCTTGAAGCAAAAAAGAAGCACCCTCACGTTCGTCTTGTGCTTTTCCTGCCCTGCAAGGATCAGGCGCGCGGTTGGAGCGAGAGCGCAACGGCAATATACGAAAGGATACTTTCGCTCGCCGACAGCGCGACCTACACTGCCGAGAGCTACAGAGCAGGCTGTATGCACGCGCGAAACCGCGCACTCATAGACGGTGCAGATGTCTGCGTTGCCTATTGCAAAAGCTCAAAAGGCGGCACGGCATACACCGTAAGCTACGCAAGATCAAAGGAGATCGAAGTTATAATGCTATGACAATATCCGTACATATGGTGTGAGTTAGTTTGGGTTTGGTGTTTTTCTGTTCTTTTCTTGAAAGAAAAGAACCAAAAGAACTTCCTGCAAGGGAATTTCTTTTGGAACATCAAGGTTGGTTTATACGGATAAAATTTTATAATGAGTAATTTTTCTAAGGAAGAGTTTTGGGACAGCTCATCGGTACCAAAAACTCTTTTTTATTTTAATTGTATCTTTGTGCGGCTGTTATCTTTGAAACAAATTCCAACATTCTCGGTAGGGGAGGGGCTTGCTCCTCCCGCTGTCGCAAGCAAATCACATAGGCACTTACGGCTACGCACATTCGTAAAACAAACATTCTGTTGGTCATCCTGAGCGAGCGAAGCGAGTCGAACTTTTGGAAGGAGGAGCGGTAATATAGCGACTCCGCACAAAAGCGAAAATCGTCAAGACGATTTTCGGGATCTACTATGCGGTTTTATGTAACC
>SVSY01000045.1 GCA_015064065.1 Oscillospiraceae bacterium | reverse complement strand
CCTTTATTGCGCCATGGAAATCAAAGAACTGAACGAATGTGTACTGGTTAGCCTGAATGATGCCGACGTTCTTAAAGCCGATGAATGCTATAAAGAGACCGATACCTGCAGGTATAGCCTTCTTAAGACAATCGGGAAGAGCCGTTGCGATATACTTTCTGAGACCGGTTATCGAAAGAATCATAAATATGACACCGGAGAGAAGTATGATGCAGAGACCTTCGTTGTAGCCCTTTACAGGATCGATTATGTTAGGAACTATAAAGGAAACGAAGAAGAAGGAGTTAAGACCCATTCCGCAAGCCTGTGCGAAAGGAAGCTTTGCATACAATGCATAAAGCAGAGTACCGATAACGGCAACGAGAAGCGAAGCTACGTAAACCGCGTTCCAGATAGGTGCATAAAGTCCACCGAGGAGCGGATCGTACTTCATAAAGCCCGTAACCTGATCGGGATTGGTAACTACGATGTACGCCATCGCAAAGAATGTTGTGAGGCCCGCGATTATCTCGGTCTTGATGTTAGAACCGCGCTCACTGATTTTGAAGAAGCTGTCGAGTTTCTTGTTCATTTTTGTTCTCCTTATTTTATTTTGTTGCGTATTTATTTCGCTTAAATACACTATAGCAATATCATAACACAATTGCTTCTAAAAATCAACAGTTTTTTTCGATTTTATTCGCAATTTTTTAATATTTTTCACAGAATCGTCAAAATGGCAGCCGTTTTCAACTACGGCTGCCATTTATAATTTCTTTTATTACGCTCATTATGCTTTCAGAATCAATTCCCGCTGTCTTTAAAATGCTCTCGCCTGCTTCGGTATTTTCCACGAAGCTATCGTCGATAGCAATTATTTTATGTCTGATATTATTCTCGTCAAGAATGATCGACATTTTATCGGTAAGGTTCATTCCCATTCCGCCCGAGCGTATCTCTTCTTCGAGAAATATCACAGCTTTGATATCCGAAGTCAAAAACTTTTCTATACGTTTTGCGGTAAGATCGTAAGGCTTTAACATCTCGAGCAAAATTATTCCGACGCGTATTCCTTCTTCTCTCAAACGATCCGCCGCCGATATAGCCTCACGGACTATCCTGCCGTGCGTAACGATCATAACGTCTATGATGTCATCTGCCGAAAAATCGGTCTTGACGCCTATATCGTCGTAACCGCCGTTTTTATAAAATCTGCTCACCGAAGTCTCGTCTTCTTTCCCTGACGGATATCTCACCGCCGCAGGCACACCCGAGCCTATAGCCTCGTTCATAGAAGCAATAAGTCCGCGATAGCTTATCGGAGTGTATATTCTTATATTGGGAATATGCGATAAAAAGGCAACGTCGAATATTCCGTGGTGAGTCGGTCCGTCCTTTGCATTGAGGCCTGCTCTGTCTATCATAAACGTGACGGGTAGCTTCTGCAAAGCAACGTCGTGTATGACGTTATCATATCCTCGCTGCAAGAAGGTGGAATATACCGCAACGACCGGTCTCATTCCATTAGCTGCCAGTCCTGCCGCAAAGGTAACTGCGTGCTCCTCGGCAATACCGACGTCAAAGAAACGGTCGGGGTGGGTCACATGCCACTCATTAAGTCCCGTTCCGTCCTCCATAGCCGCAGTTATAGCGCATATGCGCTCATCCTTCTCTCCCATTTCGGTAAGCCTGTGCCCCATTACCGTAGAAAACGTAGACTCTTCTGCGGATCTGCCATTGGGGATCATACTGTGGTACAACGCCGGAGCATTCTCTGCAGGCTCATACCCCTTTCCTTTTTGCGTCTTTACGTGAACTATAACGCTTTCATTGTATTTCTTAGCCTGTATGAGCAGGTTTTCGACCGCGCCGTAATCGTTTCCGTCGATGGGGCCAAGATACGTAAGACCCATACTTTCGAAATAATTAGAGCCGTAAAGAGAGTTTTTAAACATCATTTTTATATGCTTAACGCAGTTGAACAAAGCTCTTCCGACGAGCGGTATCTTCTTCAAAAAGCTACCCGTAGCACGTTTTGTCCTAAAATATCCCGAACTCGTTCTCAGCTTGGAAAGATTAGTTGCAAAACGGCCTATGTTTTTAGAGATAGACATTTCATTCTCATTCAGAATGATTATCAGCCTCATATCTTTTCTGCAATTATTCAACGCCTCGTGTATCATTCCGCCCGTATACGCGCCGTCACCTACAACAGCCACGGTATATGCGTCTGAACCCGATAGATGATCGGCAGCGGCAAATCCGAGCGCCGCGGAAAGAGAGGTCGAGCTATGCCCTGCACCAAAGCAGTCGTATTCACTTTCGTTTATTTTTGGAAATCCGCACAGACCGCCGTTCTGTCGTATGGTATCTATCCTGTCATATCTGCCCGTAAGCATCTTGTGTACGTAGCTCTGATGCCCAACGTCGAAAATTATGTGATCCTTGGGCGAATCAAAAACACGATGTATCGCTATAGTAAGCTCAACAACGCCGAGATTTGACGCGAGGTGACCGCCATTTTTGGAAACCACGCGCACAAGCTCACTTCGTATCTCCTTTGCGAGCGTATCTATCTTCTCTTTTGAAAGATCTTTGAGGTCCGCCGGAGATGAGATCTTTGACAGATATTCGATTTTTTTATTATCATCAAGCTTATTATCCATCGAGGATCTCCTTTTTTAGTACTTGCAGAAGAGCCGAAGCGGTCACTTCGGCTCTTCTTAATAAACTATATCAAACTCTTTCAAATGCTTTCTTGATATCGGGAAGCTTCGCCTCTGCTGCCGCTTTATCCTTTCCCCTTACAGAGAAATAGAACTTGCACTTAGGCTCTGTTCCACTCGGACGTACTGCCACCCAGCTTCCGTCCTCAAGGATAAATCTGAGAACGTTTGAACTCGGGAAACCAAGCGCCATCATCTCATCGGACTCATAGTCCTCCATCTTAACGACAGGAATTCCCGCAGCACTCTTGGGAGGATCGTTGCGAAGGCTGTTGAGAAGAGCCTTCATTCTGTCAGGTCCATCGATTCCCTTGAATGCGAAGTTATCAAGCGCATCGAGATAGAAGCCGTGCTTCTCATACAAAGAGTTCAAAACGTCGATAAGCGTCTTGCCCTGCTCGTGATAGTATGCCGCCGCCTCGCAAAGCATAAGAGATGCCTGAACCGCATCCTTATCTCTTACAAAGGGCGCTATAAGACAGCCGTAGCTCTCTTCGTATCCGAATACGAATTCGCGATCGCCTGCAAGCTCGTGCTGATAGATCTTATCGCCGATAAACTTAAATCCGGTAAGTGTTTTCTCGGTAACAACTCCGTAATCGGCACAGATCTTGTCGCCGATATCAGAGGTAACTACGGTGTTGAACATTACACCGTTCTTAGGAAGAGTTCCCTCTTCGGTCTTTCTGGAAAGGATATATTCGATAAGAACTGCCGCAGACTGATTTCCCGTCATACGAACGTACTTTCCGTTCTGCTTTACTGCTACACCGAGTCTGTCGCAATCGGGGTCGGTGGTGATTATGATATCAGCGTCGGTCTTCTCTGCATATTCATAGCAAAGAGAGTACGCATCTTCGGTCTCGGGATTGGGGTTCTTGGTGTTTTCGAACTCGGTATTGGGATAGCACTGCTCCTCAACGGGAATTACGTTGTAGCCGAGTCTCGCGAGAACCTCGCGTACGGGAACGTTACCCGTGCCGTGCTGGGGCGAGTAAACTATCTTGATATCCTTCTTTACGTCGGGAGTTACGCATATCTCCATAACTCTCTTATAATATGTCTCGTCAAGCTCGGCGGAAACGGTCTCGATAAGAGCTCCTGCCTCTTCTCTCTTCAACGACTTTACAGCCAGCGGGTCGCTGACCTTTGCTATCTCCTCTACGACGAGGTCGTTTACGTGGGGAACGAGCTGACAGCCTCGTTCGTCGTAAAGCTTGTATCCGTTATATTCGGGAGGGTTATGCGATGCGGTTATCATTACGCCGCCAAAAGCACCAAGCTCGCGAACTGCAAAAGAAAGCTCGGGGGTGGGACGAAGCGAATCGAAAATATACGCCTTTATTCCGTTTGCCGCAAGAACGCCTGCGGTCTCAAGGCAAAACTCTATACTGTAACGGCGGTTATCGTGCGCAATAACGACACCTCTCTTGCAAGCGTCCTCGCCCGCCTTCTTTATATACTCTGCAAATCCTTTTGTTGTCTTGCGAATGATATACTTATTTATACGGTTTGTGCCTATGCCCAAAATTCCGCGCAATCCTCCGGTGCCGAATTCAAGATCGTAAAGAAATCTTTCTTTTATCTCCTTATCGTCGGAAGCGATCGCGATAAGCTCTTCTCTGTCTTTTTCTTCGATGTTGGAGCTATTGCACCATTCGTTATACTTGTCAAGATAGTTCATTTGTTTCTCCTCTTTAAAAAACTACTCAAATATTATACACCACTTTTTAATTTTTTTCAACACTAAAATATAAAATATATCAAAAATAAATGGTTTTTTCTGCTTTTTATAAAAAAAGCCCGCGGCGATAGCTCTCGCCACAAGCTTTTTGTAGGTTTCAGTTTATTTTTTTCGACTGATTTGCCTTAGCAATTGCACTTTCCGCCAAGATCAAGCTTTGGAGGTGTGTAATCGGGGGGACAAAATTCTGCTGTTGGGAACGCCATATTTCTAAAAATCGCACAGGGATCGTCATCCTCAGGGGAAATGCACTCCTTATCGGGAACGCAGTACTCGGTCGCGTGGATAAGATACTGTGCGGGACGCACTATGCGTACTACCGAGAAAATACCAAGAGAGACGGTAAGATAGCGTCCATCTCCGTCACAAAGTCTTCCGTTCACCTTAGAAGATATCATATCGGGGATATCGTCACAGCAACAGCAACAGCAGCAGCAATTATCCTCGTGTTCTCTTACCTTGGCGTTAAGGATAATGGGATCTACTGCCTCAACGATAGCCATAGGAACGTTCTTGACAGAACAGCATGCCTCGGGAACAGTACAGTAATCCGAAGAATTGGGATCGCTCTTGAATACGCTTACGTTACTTTCGCCGCCGTAAAGTATGACTCTCTTTTCAAGGACCGCGATGCCTTCAAACTCCTGACTTCTTCCTCCGCAAAGGCACGCCTCAAAGGTTATTTTTATATAGAACTTTATACTTACAGAGTAAAATCCGCGGTTGAATTTTACGGGATCGATACCGATATATGCCCACGCGATGCAGGCATTTTTTGCCCGCACGTTAGACGTATGCTCGATAATATCGTTACCGAAATCGGTAAGTAACACCTTTACGTCTTCATAACAATCTCTGTCGCGGCAGGAATCCAATATCCTATCAGTCTCGATGCAGACAGTCTCATTTTTTGAAACGTTCTTATCGGATACACCGCAAGGAAATCTGTTATCTTGCATAGATAAAATCCTCCTAATGCATTTATGAGCAACGCTCTTCCTTAACATAATATGCAGCTACGTGATTTTTGACAATTATTCTTGCCGATTTTGAGCTTACAATAAAAAAATAAAATATTATTTTTAAAAAAGGCTTGACATTTCAAAGCTTTTGTAGTATAATACCGATGTTGCAAAAAGCAATACCCTCTTAAAGTATGCGAGAGTGGCGGAACGGGACGTAGTTGCAGACAGCGCACGTTTGAGAGGCTACTTGAGCACACAATTGAAAACTTTTATGCGAGAGTGGCGGAACTGGCAGACGCGCACGTTTGAGGGGCGTGTAGTTCACACTGTACGGGTTCAAGTCCCGTTTCTCGCACCAAAACAAAAACACCGAGTCAACGACTCGGTGTTTTTGTTTTCGTGGCAAGTTAAGATCTTGAACCCCGCAACGAGCTACAAGGTAGCCGTTGCTTAGCTTGCGTACCACTAAAAAATCGCTTATATTTAACAATGGCGCAAGCATAGGGTTCAAGTCCGTTTCTCGCACCAAACAATAAAAGACCGAGCAGAGCTCGGTCTTTTATTGTTTTATGTGAATATACCGACGCAGAGCCCCTTCGACCGACAGGTCGGATGCTTGGCGCGTAGTACCGCACTTTCGTTTATATCTGACAAAGCGCGGCAAGCTTGGGTTCAAGTCCATATACAAACCGACGCCGAACCACTTCGACCGCGAGTTAGGTTCATTTTATAATCACCTTAAAGCCTATGCGGTCACTTCCCTTTTTATAGCAGGATATCTCTCCTTTGTGCTTTTGGACTATAGCTTTTGCAGTAGAAAGCCCTATTCCGTGCCCTCCTGCATAACGTCTTGCTCTGTCCGAGCGGTAGAAACGATCAAAAAGTCGGTCGAGATCAACGTTGTCAACAGTAGCGTAAGTATTTTCTATCGAAAACGTAACGTTTCTTTTCTTTTTCAGCGTTATACGTATGTCTCCGCCAACGTCGCAATATTTCACAGCATTATCCAACAATATGCCTATGAGTCTGCTTATCATTGTTTCGTTTGCGTTAACAGTTACTCTTTGCTCAACATCTGTATGTATGTTTATACCACGGCTACCTGCAATTCCCGTAAAATCGGATGCTGCGTCAAGGATCATATCGTCTATAAAAAATTCACTCCTGGTTATTTTCTGACCGTCCTCGTCCATTCGAGTGAGTTCGACAAGTCTGTCCACCATTTCAGCCATTCTGATACCCTCTGAACGAATATCCTCCAGCCACTCGTTCTCTCCGATATCATTCTGTGCAAGATCGAGATTGGCAAGTATCAACGTAAGAGGCGTTTTCAGCTCGTGATTCGCATCGGTTATAAATTGCTTTTGCTTTTCATAACTCTCGGCTACAGGCTTGACAGCTTTTTTTGAAAGTATCAATATCAAAAACAGTATCACAAGTGCCGCAGATACCAAAACCGCTGCAGATATCAAAAGGCTCTGTAAAAACATATTTCTGTTAAAGCTACCGTCAACAAAAACTATCAGCGAATTATTTTCATAGCTTGAGAGCTTGTATCTGTAATTTGATATCCAACCTCTGTCTTGACCTCGCTCGTATACTTTTTTTGCATATTCGCTTGCAATATCTGTATCTACTGAATATATGAAGTCGGTATTAGCATTTTGAAATTCTCCGTTTTGATCAAGCCATACCGTGAAATGACGTGTCGAGAAACGAGTCTCGGGAGTGATAACATCAAAACGCATAGGTTTTTTAGGCTCGTCGGGTCTGGGCTCGCGCTTGTCAAATGAGTCGGGGAATTTTCCACCGCCCTGCTCTATACTATCGGTAAGCGTATCGAGCGTATTGTTCATAGAAGAAAAATTAAGCACAGCGAGAAAAGCAAATATCAAAAAGACAACAAGAAAAATAGATATAGCGCATACAACTATAAATCTACGCTGAAGCCTATATATCATACCACCGCCTCCAAAACGTATCCTGCATTTCTCACAAAACGTATTCTTATCGGAGCTTCTAAAAGTTCAAGCTTTTTCCTTATATTTGATATATGCACCCAAACAACGCTTGTATCTACACTCGTATCCCAGCCCCATATGTGAGTTATAAGCTGTTCTGTACTCACGATCATATTAGGCTTTTGCATCATCATCTCAAATACCTGAAATTCTTTACCGCTAAGAGAAAGTGATTTACCGTTGCATATCAATTCGTATGTGGAACGGTTGAGCGATATCGCACCGAATTCAAGCATATCGGGAGTAAAATTATCTTTTCTCCGAAGCATAGCCCTCACACGTGCAAGAAGCTCGGCAGTCGAAAACGGTTTGGGCAGATAATCGTCTGCCCCCGCATCAAGTCCTTCAATTCTTTGATAGGTCTCTGTTCTGGCGCTCAGGAAAAGTGCAGGAGTCGTAACACCACTCTTGCGCAAACGCTTCATTACGTTTATCCCGTCTATTTCGGGCATCATTATGTCGAAAACAAGTCCGTCATATTCACCACTCAAGGCATATTCCAATGCATCAGAGCCATTATCCACACCGTCAACAAGATAGTGATTTATCTCAAACAAGTGTACCAAACTTTTTAACAGCTTTGGGTCGTCTTCTGCAACCAAAAGTCTCATAAACACACCTCCCTATTGCACGAAATTTGTATCTATATTAAAATTATATCATATATTTTTTTTAAACGCAATAGGGACAGACACCATTTTATTTGCGTTAGTTCCAGCATATTCCGTTGGCATCAAGCTCAAGCTCGGTGCTGTCTTTCTGCGAGATCTCGGCAGACGCGTCTCCAAGAGTTATAACAAGTCCAGAAATATTACACGGAATAGTAACTGTTGCAGTTGCATCTCCGATCTTAGCCACAAGATATTTTCCTATACTAAGCGACATAGTCTGACTATTGCCTATACTCGAAAAATCCTTACAAGCAGTTGCTTCGTTTGACATTCCGCCGCGCGGCATTATAGCAATTACCTTTCCACCCGTATATGTGTATCCTTGCTCTGTGTCAATAGCAGAATTTCCCGGGGAATTAGATATAACGATCACATTACCTCCCGAGAAAATTATTCCCTCATAAGACGAGCGACTGTTAGAATCTATTCCGTCACCGTTGCAGTATATATATACTGTTCCTGCACTTATATTTATCGCCGCTCCACTCGTCGCTGTAGAATTTATTCCATCGTCCGAAGCCTTTATCGACAAATATCCACCGCCAATATTTACAATACTGCCCTCCATTCCTTCGTAGCTGTTTGTCACGCAAACCGTTCCGGCATTTGTGGTTACTGTACCGTCTGCGTGTAGTCCGTCGTCGTTACTGTATAAAGTGATCGTGCCCCCATTGATACTTATATTTCCAAGCGCATTTTCTCCGTTTTCAAGCACCGAATCGCTTCCCGCGTGTATTGAATCATCGTAAGATTTTATATTAAGTATGCCCGCATTTATCTTTATTTCATTTGCCGCTTTTAGTCCTTTTGTAGAATAACTGCCCTTATTGGAATTACCTTCGTTCATTCCTCCGGGTCCACCGTGACCACCCATGCCACCGGGACCGCCCATGCCACCCGGACCGCCAATTCCTCCAAATCCTCCGTCCTGAATTGAAGTGGTGTAATTAGTCCAACTGTACGACACCATTCCGCCTCGGCTTTCAAGTGCAAACGTATCGTATGCACTATTCGGAGTCAAATACTCGGAAGCAACTATGTATTCGCTATCCTGACCTTGCTCCATATCAGAGGAATAGATGAAAAACTGCATTTTTGAGTACTCATTCATTCGAGGGAAAGAATAGTAATAATACTTATTTCTTCCGCCTGATACGCTTGAGTGGTATTCGGGATTGACCCACACAAAATCATCGTCAGAATTATAATATTTTACCGAATAGCTATACTGATCGCTCGTAAAACGAATGTAGTATCCGTCGCTTGAAGTCAAAGTTACTTCCTCTGAATAATTTGAATATTTATCGGTATATACGTTTATCCGTGTGTCTTCACCGTCTATGACGATATCATAAGCAGCATCTATTCCGTCGCAAGCCGAATAAATGTCTACTACAGCACCCTCGCATATACTCACATTTCCACGTTGATTTCCCTTTTCCGATACATCACTCTTAGACGTTTTTATTCCGTCGCCGGCAGATGCAATAAGCGTGTGCTTTCCGCCTATAATTTCGACACTGTCGTTTCCTTTAAGTGCATTATCGGCGCAGATCACTGTAAGCTCAAGATTTTTGACCTGAAGATCGTCTTTAGATCTTATACCGTTATTGTTTTCTGAAACGACATAAAGCTTTCCTTTGCCGGATATTTCGAGATCCACTTCGGAATACACCGTTCCTGCTGCCTGTTCGGTTTCATTTTCATCAAGCACCCGGCGCATATCATATACGTAGTTTTCGTATCCGTTCTTTGCCTTTAGAGAGATCTCGTTCCCGCTAAGTATCTTTATCGGCTCACTCTTTTCGCTTACCAAAGAAAATCCTTGAAGCTCAAGTTCAAATTTATGTTCGTCACCGATATCTATTACAATATTTCCCCTTAATTTTCCAGATAATGAATATACGGAATCCTCACTGACAGCACCAAACGTAAGAGTGTTACCTTCTAATTTGTAGCTATCCTGCGTTCCTGAGATACACGTAACACTTACGTCTGCTATTGCTTCTTCAAAATATCCTTTATACGCGCCTAAATCCTCTATCGACGTGCCAAAGCTCGTGTCATCGTTTTCAGGATCGTTGACATTATTGGGGATTTCATTCGGAACAGCTCCGTTACCGAATATATTATTTTCAAATTCATTAAACTCTTCTTTATGTGTTTTAGAACATCCAATAAACAAAGTAGAAAAAATTAGAATAACCGACAGTATTACTATCTTTCTTTTCATATTCTCCTCCGAGTATGTTTTTAAGTTTCGTCATATCTCTTTTAGGTTGTGTCATATTTTAACATTTAAAACTAAAGATTGACTAAAGAATGGATTGCATATTCCTTTTTCAAAACAAAAAGATATTGACTTTTGTAATGGATTGTGTTATCATATCCTTAGTAATATCTTCGGAGGATCTATGGAAAAGCTTATTCAGTTTCGAACTTCCGCTTCACTTTACGACGGTGCGTTTGATAACGTTGCAGGTTGGTCTGCGGCAGGTATGGGATACGTGCTCGTAACCAAAAACAATAAATTCATCGTCATTGACGGAGGATATAAGGAAGACTCTCTCGCACTTATAGGCTTGCTCGAAAAATATTCGGGAAAATCTGTTCCAACGGTAGATCTTTGGATAATCACGCATTCCCACGGAGATCACTACGGTGCACTACAAAACATTGCCGAATGTGAAGAGCTTTGCAAGCGTATAAACGTGAAAAAACTGTGCTATTATTTCCCCGCAAAGTTCAGAGACAGAGGCAAAAGATATTGCAATCTTTCACCTATAGAGGATATGAAACGAATAGCAGCTCTGCTTGGCGCAAAGCATCACGTTCCTTTTATAGATGAAAAGCTTTCTGTTGACGGAATCGAGCTTCACTTCTTATACGTTCCGAGTGATTATTTAGCTATCAACGACTCGTATAATTCTAACGCCTGCTCCCTTATATTTACGCTGAGCACCGAAAATAAAAAAATAATGATAACGGGCGATGCAGTTCCTAAAACCATGCAAATGACCTGTGCAAAATACGGCGATATTTTGAAATGCGATATTTTGCAGATGCCGCACCACGCGCTTTGCGATACCGGTGATGTAGGATTCTTTTCTGCTGTAGATGCTAAAACTCTGCTCTTGCCTATCTCGATTGCGGGCGACCGCTCAATGAGCGATATTTATTTTGAGCAAAACGCGGCTAACAGATGGGCACAAGACAACGCAGATAAAATATTAAAAGCCTTTGAGGGCACTATTGAAATAGAAGTTTGATCTTCAGATAAAATAAGGAGAAAAATATGGAAAAGATATTGGAGAAAAAAGGCTTTATATGCGATATGGACGGTGTTATCTACCACGGAAACAAGATACTTGACGGAGTTAAGGAATTTGTAAACTGGATGCTTGATAACAACAAAAAATTCGTTTTTCTGACCAACAGCCCCGAACGCACACCTCACGAGCTTAGTATGAAACTTGAGAGAATGGGGCTTTCTGTCTCGCCCGACCACTTCTATACAAGCGCTATGGCTACAGCGGAGTTTCTCAGTTCTCAGGCTCCGGGCTGTACTGCCTACGTTATCGGCGAGGCTGCTTTTGCAAAGGCACTCTACGACCACAAGATATATATGAATGATATAAATCCCGAATACGTTGTTATCGGCGAAACACGGACGTATAGCTTTGAAAAAATAGAAAAGGCTATCGAGCTTGTCAACAAGGGTGCAAAGCTTATCGGCGCAAATCCCGACACGGTAGGCGTTACAGAAAAAGGAATCATGCCCGCTACCGGTTCGCTTATAGCTCCTATTGAGATAGCTACGGGTAAAAAGGCATACTTTGTAGGAAAGCCCAACCCTCTTATGCTTCGTCACGGTCTGAGAATTCTCGGCTGTCACAGTGCTGATATCGCGTTTATCGGCGACAGAATGGACACTGATATAATTGCGGGTATTGAGTCTAACGTTGATACCGTGCTCGTTCTCAGCGGAGTTACAAAGCGAGAAGATATCGATTCCTTCCCCTACCGCCCCAAATACGTACTCGACGGAGTCGGAGATATCGTCAAGGCTATAAATAGGTAAACCTTATGGAGCTCTTTTTCCAATACGTATACAAGGCTCTATCGGGCGAGCATATATCGCTTTCCCCTTATTCTAAGGTAATATCCCAGCTTGACTGTTTTGCTTATAGATACGCCAAAGAAGCTGTATCGTCTCTTGACGGAAATACCCCGCTTGACGTTTCCTTGTCTATCGGTATTCCCGAGGGTGTCAAAAGCGCGGCAAAGGACCTCTACGCCGAAAATGACGAAGCGTACGCTCTCGTCATAGACGACGGCATACAGCTTTACGCCGCAAGCGAAAACGCGCTTATATTTGCCGTTTCCACACTCAAACAGCTTATAGAATCAAACGAGCTCAAGCGTGGTATTATTTTCGATTATCCCGACAAATCGGTCAGAGGCTATCGCGTATTTATCCCCGGAAGAAACAGCTTCGGCGCATTCCGCGAGGTCATCGACACTATGGTGTACTACAAGTATAACTCTATCATTCTTGAGGTCGGCGGTGCTATGGAATATAAGCGCCACCCCGAGATAAACGAAAAATGGATAGAATTTTGCAAGGAAGTACACCAAAGTCCTTATGAAGCGGGCAGAATACAACATCGCACGCATCCGCAGTGGCTCAAGAATTCCATACACGCGGATAATGGAGACGGCGAATTTATAACGCAGGACGAGCTTTCAGAGCTTCTCGACTATTGTCGCGAGCGCGGACTTGAAGTCATTCCCGAAGTCCCCTGTCTTAGCCACTCCGACTACATAGTTATGGCTCATCCCGAGCTCAATGAGCGTGTTGAAGATACTTATCCCGATACCTACTGCCCTTCCAACCCCAAGACGTACGAGCTTGTTTTCGATATTATTGACGAGGTCATCGAGGTATTCAAGCCGAGATACGTGCATATCGGACACGACGAGATGTACACGCTTGCTCAATGTGAGCTCTGCCGCGGTAAAGACCCAGTTGAGCTTTATGTAGGGGATATCATCAAGATAAACGATTACTTAAAGGCACGCGGCATACGCACGATAATGTGGTGCGAAAAGATGTTCCAAACACACATAAGCGACGAATGGCCGGGCGGCGGCTCGGCATTTCCGAAATGGAATGTTCCCGCGCTTTATGAGTGTAAGAAAAAAATACCGAGGGACGTGCTTTTGCTTCATTGGTATTGGAGCATAGTAGACTATGAGGATGAGCAAAGCGTTCTCGACCTCGGCTACGATATGCTTTTCGGTAACTTTTCAGCGATAAATCTTAGCGATTACAAAAAGCGCAGCAGCCGCATAAGTGGCGGATTTTGCTCGAATTGGGGCTCGTTTGAGTATCCTTATATGCAACGCAACCGTCAAAATCTTTCACTTGTCTGCAACGCGTATATCTTCTGGAACCGTGACTACGATTCCGAAAAGAAGGACGAGGTATTTTCAAAGGTATCCAAGCGCTTGCACTCGGATTATATCGAAAAATTCTGTTCAAATACAGACTCTCTTATTGAGATCGAGCACACCACCGATACGTACATCAAGCACAACTATTTCTACGACGGGTATTTTATTGACGAAAAGGAATGGTTACTTGGAAACTACGTGATAAGCTATACGGACGGTACGACTGCACGCCTCCCCGTCCTTTACGGATATAATATCTGTTACAGCTGTTCTGAGATAGAGTTCGGTGACGATATGCTTGCAAGCGAATGCTCAAAGGAAGCAATAGGTGCTTCTCTGCCCTTTGAACACGAGGGTAATATTTGGTACAAGACAGTATTTGAAAATCCGTATCCACAAAAGAAGATCGACAAGATAGAATATATAAAAATAAAAGAAGCAACCGTAAATATATTAAATATTAAGTATTAAATCACAAAAGGTTCTGCAAAATTTCGCAGAACCTTTTTATTATGCTTTGATCAATTTTTCTTTTCCGTCCCAAACCACGAGAATTTCTATAGGCTTATTGGAGCTCACTGTTATCTGCGGCTCTTCGCTTACAGAAGAGCGTGCTTCGCAAACAAGGTCCAAAGTATGCTCGGTACCGAATGGATACTGCATAATTCCGTGTCTTTCTGTACGGTTGACTCTCCATACGATTCGATTTTCGGATACCTTCGGCTGAATACCAAGGACGTATTCAAAGAAGACCGAAATAGGAACTATTCCCGTCCAACCGACAAAATTAGGTCGCGATTGGTTTCCTCGCTCTGCAAAATCGGGCGCATAGTTCTCCCAAAGTGTTCCGGTATCATTGTAAACGGTGACCACGTTCTTAAGGAATTTATCACCTATCTCATACGCAACATCGTGACATCCGTTAGCGGAAAGTCCCGCAAGCACCATAAAGCTCGTAGGCGCCCAGCTGCTTCCTCTCCAATACTGTCCGTGAGGATTGTACAGCGGATGATCGGCAGAAAGCGTGGGAACTGCGTTTACACGGTTAAACTCCTTCGGATCTCTGAGATGCGCAACGTATCGCTCAAGTCTCTCTTCGGGCACTGCCTTTGCAAGCAGAGTCCAGAATGAACCAATATGCTTTACCATATTAAGCTCGTTGTTTCTCCAAAGATCGTAATAAAATGCAGTTTTCTCGTCCCAAAGAGTTTCGTTTATAAGCTTATTGAGATATTCTCTCTCTTCTACAAGATCGCTTACGTCATCGCATTGGAGGACTTCGTTCATCTTTATGAGAAAATCGCAGTTCATCATCTGCTGTGCGCAGGTATCTATCCACACCATATATCCGTGTGAAAATCTCTCGTCATATTCGGGCTGCAAGCGTGGAATATTATCCATTCCACAGCCCCAACCGCTTGAAAAATAACTTCCGTCACGCCACGTTCTGTTCTTTCTGAACCAAACGTGAAAGGCGCGCAGAGGTGCGTACACCTTTTTCAATCGCTCAATGTCGCCAAAGCTTTCGAAATAGTTCCATTCGCACCACGCCATAAGGTTAGGACCTGTTGACGACGGATCGTGTCTGCAAAATCTGTCGAGTCCTTCTTCTTCGGTTATCTCTCGGCAAATATATCCGTCCTTATGCTGAAGGGCATAAAGATTATTAAGAGTCTGCTGAAACGAAAACAGCCGCTTTGCATACTTGCCGTACATAAGTATGAAGGAAGAATCCCACATAAACAAACAACCGTTAAACGCTGTTTTAACAAAATCGCTTACAAATTTATCGTTTACAAACGGAGAAGTTATATTTCCGAAAGCAGTTCTCCACGCGTAATCGTAACACGCTATGTAATCGTCGTGTCCGTCGAAAATAGGCTTCGGTAATTTATCGCATACCTCTTCGTATGTAGGTATCCTATCTTCGATAGGCTTCATACCTATAAACTCATTTTGTTCAACATATGGGTTATCCTCATATGTCATTTCGTTGTTTTGAATAAATTCCTTCATTTTCATTTCCCTTTAGAATTATACGTCCTGTCGTCCTTCGAGTGCTCGTCCGAGCGTTACCTCGTCGGCATACTCAAGATCGGAACCCACGGGAATACCGTATGCAAGTCTTGTGACTTTTATTCCGAGCGGCTTGAGATATTTTGAAACGTACATCGCCGTAACTTCTCCGTCGGGAGTGGGGTTGGTTGCAACTATGACCTCTCTGATGTCCTCTTTGCCTACTCTCGCGATAAGCTCTGCAAAGCGTATCTTATCCGGTGTAACTCCGTTTATAGGAGAAATAACACCGCCAAGAACGTGATAAACGCCCTTGAATTCTCTTACCTTTTCCAAGGATATTACCGCTCTTACATCCTCTACAACACAGATCAGACTTCTGTCTCGCGTTTCGTCATCACAGACCGAGCATATCTCCTTATCGGTAAGATTTCCGCATATGGGACACTCGTGTATCTTCTGTTTTGCCTCAATTATGGCATTTGCAAATTCCTCGGCAGAATCGGCATCAAGCTCTATCACCGAGAACGCCATTCTCATAGCGGTCTTTTTGCCGACACCCTGCAATTTACCAAATTGCTCGGCAAGACGCATAAGCGCCTCTATATGTTCCGTCATATTATCAGAACAATCCGGGCATATTCATATTACCCGTTATCTTGGACATTTCTGCGCTGTTGGTATCGTCAACACGCTTGATCGCCTCGTTTACTGCCGCAACGAGAATATCGGAAAGTGTCTCTATGTCGTCGGGATCTACGATCTCGGGCTTTATATCTATAGAAAGTATCTCCTTCTTGCCGTTGATCTTGACACCTACAACGCCGCCGCCCGCGGATATATCGTATTCTCTCTCGTCAAGGTCAGCCTGAAGTGCCTCCATATCCTCCTGCATCTTCTGTGCCTGACGAAGCATTGCGTTCATATTCTGAGGGCCGCCGCCCATACCCTTAGGAATGTTTGCTCTCATAATAATTTCTCCTTATTACTGTATTTTAATCCAAATTGAATTCATCAAGTTGTGAAATATTGTCCTCGTCACCCTCAAAAATGCCGAAGACAAGCTCGCCTGCCGAAATATTTTTCTGTATAGACATACATATAGCCACGCGCAAAGCCTCTTTCGTGCTCGGCTTGTCCACCATAGAACGCGCAAAATCGTTCGGGAAACGAACGAAGACGCTCGTTCCGTCGGTAAATGCCTTTGCCATTCTTAAAAATCCAAGCACAGCTCCGTTATCTGCCGCCGCCTTGTCGCATATCTCGCTCCAGCCGCGCAGAGCCTTAAGCTCTGTTTGTGTCTTTTCCGTCTTTTCCTCAGCTTTAAGTTCGGGCATCTCAAAAGCAAGGTCTTTTTCCTCTGCCTTTTTAACCTTTGGCTCTTTATTTGGCGCGGATATAACAGTTTCGGTACGTACAGCAAAGCTTCCTGCCGCGACCGCGCTCTCAAGCTTGGATATTCTTGCAAGCAGACTATCGGTCGAGACTTCGAGTGAAGTGTCGCACATCTTTACGAGTGCCATCTCCGCAACGGTTCTTTTGGCAATTCCGCTCTTTTGCATCGTATAGAATGTATCGTCAAGAACGCGGCAATGATAAAGCAGAGTTTCTTTTGTAAATAACGAAGCGACCTTGGCAAGTTGCTGAAGCTCATCGTCGGTAAGATCGAGATAATTTTTTGCCGATCTTGTGGTCTTTACGACCAGCATATCTCTATAAAAAGATACGAGATCCTGCCAGAAAACAAGTATGTCCTTTGCCGAGCTGACAACACTTTCTACAGCTCCGAACACCGTATCAAAATCGCTTGCCGCTATTGCTCTTACGGTATTTTCGGCGAAATCCCTTCCGCCGATACCGAGCGTTGAATTAACGATCTCTGCCGTTATCTTCTCACGGCTTCCCGCACAAAGCTCAAGCAGACTTATCGCGTCTCTCATTCCGCCCTGCGCCATTTTGGCGATTATACGCAACGCATCTCCATCATACTCAATGCCCTCGGCATCTGAGATATGCGAAAGACGGGAAACGAGCGTGTCGGTAGCTATACGTCTGAAATCGTGTCTTTGGCATCTTGAAACGATCGTTGACGGAAGCTTATGAAGCTCCGTAGTTGCCAGAATAAAAATAGCGTGTGCGGGAGGCTCTTCAAGCGTTTTCAAGAGTGCGTTGAATGCGCTTCCGCTGAGCATATGGACCTCGTCTACGATATAAACTCTGTATTTGAGCGACGAAGGTGTATAGACGACCTCGTCTCTGATATCACGTATATTGTCTACGCCGTTGTTGGACGCCGCGTCCATTTCAAGAACGTCTGTAGCCGTACCTGCATCTATAGACAAGCAAGCCGCGCACTTATTACAAGGGCTTCCGTTGACGGGAGAGGTACAGTTTACCGCTTTTGCAAGGATCTTAGCACAGGTAGTCTTACCCGTTCCGCGCGATCCGCAAAAAAGATAGGCGTGAGAAAATTTATTATTCTCTGTTTCGTATTTTAAAATAGAGGTAACGTGCTCCTGACCGTAGACGTCGTCAAAGGTC
>SVSY01000044.1 GCA_015064065.1 Oscillospiraceae bacterium | reverse complement strand
TTACCGTCCATGGATTGTTTCTTTCTTTCAATAGCCATGATGGTTTGTCCTCCGTTTTTGAAATAGTTTAATATTATTTGAAAAATAATTTTTCTCCACCCAATATAATACCACAAAATTCGTGATAAGTAAAGAGGATTTTGAAAACTTTTTGTCAAAGTCCCGAAAAAATTTTTACCTATTTTACTAAAAAACCGTTTGATCGGAATTTTCTTCAAAAATGTTTTTTCGCAAAACACGGATTTCGTTCCATATTTTTACATTTATGTTGACTTGTCAACAAATTTTGCTGTTTTTTCAAAAAAGTCGGTTGAGTGCTCAACATTTTTTATATAAATTCACACGGAATTCACAAATGTATGATATAATAAACAAAAATGAGCAAACAGTGCCATTTTGAAAACCGGTTTTTGCTCGGAAAGGTATTTATTATGAAAAATTTTAAGTATTACAGCAGCGACAAAATACACGATCTTCGAGAAATGCTCGAAAAGAGCGCAAAGCTCTACGCGACAAGACCCGCATTTTACGAAAAAAAGAACGGCGAATACGTTCCCTACACTTATTTTAAGTTCAACAAGGACGTAAAAACTCTCGGTGCGGCGTTCATACGCAGAGGACTTTTAGGAAAGAAGATAATCGTTACGGGCGAGAACTGCTACGCTTGGTGCGTGACCTATATGGCTACGGTCTGCGGTCTCGGCGTTATCGTGCCCGTAGACAAGGAGATCCCCGCAGAAGAGCTTGCAAACATCGCAAAGGTGTCGGGCGCTTCGGCTATAGTATTCTCCGAAAAGTGCCGCGAGAAAGCAACGGGTGCAGGCAAGCGTCTGCAGAAGTATTCATTTGAGGATATCATTGAGATATGCAAGCGCGAGGACATCTGCTCCGAGGAGGATTTCGAGACCTACGCAAACAGCTCCATCGACATCGACGAACTCGCTTCTCTCATCTTCACGTCGGGCACTACGGGCGTTTCAAAGGGAGTTATGCTCTCGCAGAGAAACATCTGCTGCAATCTCGAGAACCTCGCAAAGCTCGTAAGCATCAGCAGCGCTGATACTGCGCTCTCCGTTCTCCCCCTCCACCACGTCTACGAGTGCACGGCAGGCTTTCTCTTCCCTCTCAGCCGCGGCGCGTCGGTCGCGTTCTCCGAGGGAGTACGTTATATAATGAAGAATCTCAAAGAAGTTCGCCCGACAAAGATGCTCTGCGTTCCGCTTCTCGTTGAGACTATGTATAATAAGATGTGGGCAAACATCAGAAAGAAGGGTATCGAGGACAAGGTAAAGACCATAATCCGCCTGACAGACGCTATCAAGCCCGAGTCGGCAAGAATGGCGGCTAAGCGCAAGGTATTCGCAGAGATCCACGAATCCCTCGGCGGAAGACTCAACCTCATCGTTTCGGGCGGTGCTCCCGTCGACCCCGCCGTACTCGCAGGACTTCGCGCATTCGGCTTCAGAGTCATTCAGGGCTACGGACTTACCGAGTGCGGACCTCTCGCGGCGGTCAATCCCGACACCGCGTTCAAGGACAGATCGGCAGGCGTTGCTCTTCCCGGCGGCGAGCTGAAGATAATAAACGCTGACGACGACGGCATAGGCGAGATATGCTACCGCGGCGACAACGTAATGCTCGGATATCTCAAGCAGCCCGAGATCACGGCAGAAGTCAAGAAGAACGGCTGGCTGCACACGGGCGACCTCGGATATATCGATGAGGACGGATATCTCATTATCACGGGCAGAAAGAAGAACATCATCGTCACTGCCAACGGAAAGAACATCTTCCCCGAGGAGCTTGAGACCTACCTTATGAGAAGCAACTACGTTGCAGAGTGCGTAGTGGTGGGATATATGAACGAAAAGAAGAAGGACTACGACATCGTAGCACTCATCTATCCCGACCTTACCTACGCAAAGGAAGCGCTCGGCAATGGCGCTACCGAAGCCGCCGTTTACGAGAAGATACTCGCGGCAGTCGACGAGGTCAACGCAACGGTGCAGAGCTATAAGCGCATAAGCCTCACTCTCGTTCGCAACGAGGAATTCCCCAAGAACTCCTCAAGAAAGATCAAGAGAATGGGCATCGCAGACCTCGCACGCGAAGAATACCTCGCAAAAAGAGGATAAGATCACAAGTACCGCACGATTTTTTCGTGCGGTATTTACTTTTTTCGAAAATATGATATAATATAGGAAATGATCTTGCAAACAACGGAGAACAAAAATGAATTGCTTTGAGACCATATCCCCTGCTCTGCTTATATCCCAGCTCTTCGGGGCGGTCGGAATATTTATAAGTATCACTATATACGCAGGCAAAAACAGATCCAACATCATAACCTGCAAATTTATCTCGGATATTGTTTGGGCGGTAAATTATACGCTCATCGGAGCGTACACGGGCGCGCTTCTCAACGTCATCGCTATGGCTCGTGAGACGGTATTTTACAATCGTGGAAAGAAGAAATGGGCATCAAGCAGACTCTGGCTCTACGTTTTTATTCTTCTCGTTCTTATCTCGCCCGCTATCGACCTTATGAAACCCGGTGTTTTCTCAATAGCACCCCTCTTTCCCGCCGTCGGAAGCACGTTTGCGGTATTGAGCTTCTATTGCCTGAATGAAAAAAGAATGCGTCTCTTGGGACTTATCGCGCAGCTTCTCTGGCTCGTCTACGGATTTTTCCCCTTCAATCCGACGGGAATAATCTCCTGCAGCCTCACGATAGTTTCTATAATCATCGGCGCACTCCGCGCGCACAAGGATAAAACGGCAGATGCCGATACCGTAAATATTGATCAAAAAGGAGAGAAAAAATGAAGATCACGATAGACGTTTTAGAAAAATACTTATTTGAAAGATATGGCGGTTGGGCGAACGAACAGGGTCTGTTTTTGAAATTGGTAGAAGAGCTCGGCGAGGTAGCAGAAGTTATCAATATGCGTTGCGGAAGCAAGAAAGCCACAGACGCAGATCTTCAAAAGGAGCTCGGCACGGAGCTTGCCGATATGATACATTACATTGTCGCAATTGCCGCGATAAATGAGATCGATCTTTCCTCCATAATGCTCGAAAAAGACGAAAAAGCTTCCATAAAGTATAACCACGATATCAATTTACAGACTTTTATCGCAAATCAAGAAAAATAAAGAAAGCTCCCGACAGACCGTATCTGTCGGGAGCTCTGTTTATAGATATTATCTCTGGTCAAGCGGCATATACTCGTTTTTGTGAGATATGAACTTGTACGCAGGACGGATTATCTTCTTCGACGTCTGGAATTCCTCTATTCTGTGCGCGCACCAGCCTGCTACTCTCGAAATAGCAAACAAAGGTGTGTACATCTCGACCGGTATGCCGAGCATACGGTAAACAAGTCCCGAATAGAGATCGACGTTAGCGCACATAGGCTTGTTGGTTCCCTTGAAGGAATTGAAGAGGTCGGGAGTAAGTCTCTCGATCGATTCAAGCAGATACAGATCATCTGCGTAGCCCTTCTTCTCTGCAAGATCGCGCGCGTAGGTCTTGAGCATCTGCGCTCTGGGATCGGAGAGCGTATATACCGCGTGACCCATACCGTAGATAAGTCCCTTGCCGTCGCCAAGCTCGCGATTGAGTACCTTTGTAAGAAGCATCTTTACCTCTTCGTCGTCGTGTACGTCGTTGATATTCTCTTTTATAACGTCGAACATCTCCTGAACCTTGATGTTCGCACCGCCGTGGAGCGGACCCTTGAGAGAGCCGATAGCTCCCGCGATAGCAGAATAGGTGTCTGTTCCCGACGAGGAAAGAACTCGGCAGGTGAATGACGAGTTGTTACCGCCGCCGTGCTCTGCCTGAATTATCATACAAAGGTCGAGCAATCTCGCCTCCTCCTCGGTGTACTGCTTGGTCGAGCGAAGCATACGCAAAAAGTTCTGCGAGGAGCTGAGGTCGTCGTGCGGACGGTGGAAGTTAAGGCTTCTGCCAAAGTAGTGCGTACGGTAATAAGCATAGGAGTGCGCCGCGATAACGGGGAGCTTCGCGATTATCTCTATGCTCTGACGAAGCATATTTTCAAGGCTCGTGTCGTCGGGATTTTCGTCGTAGGAGTAGAGCGCAAGCACACCCGTAGCCATCTTGTTCATTATAGAACGCGAGGGGGCTTTCATAAGGATATCCTCGGAAAATCTCGGAGGAAGCTTGCGGTAATGCGCCAAAAGCTCGTTAAAATCATTGAGCTCGTCGGCATTCGGGAGCTTTCCGAAGAGAAGAAGATATACTACCTCTTCAAATCCGTAGCGGTTCTCGCTCATATAGCCTTCAATGAGCTTGGACATATCAAAGCCGCGGTACTCGAGCTTTCCCTTATCCGCAACCTTTTCACCCTCGTAAACGTAGTAGCCGTGAACGTTACCTATCTTCGTAACGCCCGCCATAACACCCGTTCCGTCCTGCTCGCGAAGGCCTCTCTTTACGCGGTAGTTCTCAAATGCAGAGGAAGGTATCTTGTTGGTATCCTCCGCCGCTTCAAGACAGTTGGCAAAGACCTTTTCATATATCTCTGAGGTATTGTCCTCGGTCATATTCATAAACTTGTTATTATCCATAATATTCTCCTTTCCCGCGAGGCAAGAACAAAAGGGTAAATAAAACAGCCTCGGGTAATACGATAAACAGCATAATTATATCACATAAGTTTATTTTTTGCAAGAGGTAAAAGAAAAATATTCATAAAAATACTTAAAATTTCAACAAAACTGTAAAATTTGCGAAGAATTTTGACGGAATTAGAGTTTGAAAATGCAAGAAAAGTGTATTTGTTGTAGGTGCGTAGCCGTGAGTGACATAAAAGTTCTTGCTCGCTTTTCTCTTTTACGCAAAAGGTGAAAAGAGAAAAGCTAAGAAAAGAGAAACACCGTAAGGAGAATTTCGCTCGTTGCGACGAGCGACAAAGGCTCTGCCTTTTGAAACCGCAAACTTTTGAAAAAGTTTGATCAAAACTTTCAATAACTATGTCAGCAATACAATAAAATAAAAAAGTGTTCTCGGTAGCGATGAGCTGTCCGAGAACACTACATTAGAAAAAATTACTCATTATGCCGTTTTATCCGCATAAACCAACCTTGATGTTCCAAAAGAAATTCCCTTGCAAGAAGTTCTTTTGGTTCTTTTCTTTCAAGAAAAGAACAAGAAAAATACCAAACACAAACTAACTACTATATCTCCCCGAACAAACGAAGAGCCTCTTTAGCGGCGTTCTGCTCGGCTTCGCGCTTGGACTTACCCTTACCGCGACCGATAACGTTAGAGTTAAGGCGGGCAACCACCTCGAACTCCTTTTTATGATCAGGTCCGCTCTCGCCGACGACGATATATTCAAGGAAATCGCCCTCAGCCTGCTGTATAAGCTGTTGGAGCTCGGTCTTTGCGTCAAGTCGCTTTGATCTCTCGGAATTTTCATCGAGAAATCTTATAACTATCGGCAAAACGAAGTGTCTTGCCGCATCGAGACCGTCGGCACCTGCATCGAGATATATAGCCGCAACGAGCGCTTCAAAAGCGTTCTCAAGCGTTGACTGACGCTCTCTGCCGTTGTTCTTCTCCTCGCCGTGACCGAGGTAGAGATAGTCGCCAAGACCTATTGCACGAGCGTATGAAGCCAGCGCCGCCGACTGCACGAGCATAGCGCGCATCTGCGTCAGCTCTCCCTCGGGCAGATTTGAGAATTTCTCAAAAAGATACTCGCTGACAACGACCGAAAGCACCGAATCTCCGAGAAACTCAAGCCGTTCGTTGCACTCGGCAGACTGCTTTCTCGCTTTAAGCTCGTTTGCATAAGATGAATGCGTCAGCGCTTCCTTCAAAAACTCTCGGTCCTTGAACACGTACCCTATTCTGTTTTCAAGCACTTCTATATCAAACCTTTGCATTTATCCTCCGCAGAGCTAAAAGCTCTTTGTCTTATTTGTTCTCCTCTGAAGCCTGCACCTCTTCAGCCGCCTTCTTGCGTGCGGCGACCTCTGCAAGAGCTTCTTCGATCTCGGTAGTCAGCATTGTATCCGAATAAGCTATAGCCTGACGTATAGCGTTCTTGAACGCCTTAGCCTTGGACGAGCCGTGTGCCTTTATAACGGGCTTCGAGATACCGAGAATAGGCGCGCCGCCAAGCTCACCCGCGTCAAAAGTCTTCTTGATGCCTGCCATCTCCTTTTTGATAAGCAAACCTGCGGCTCTCGTTCTCACCTTCGAATAGAGCGTGGACTTGAGGGTCTTTAACATCATCTTGCCAAGACCTTCCATAGTCTTAAGGAAGATATTACCCGTAAAGCCGTCGGCAACGATAACGTCGCAGGTATCCTGCATTACGCGATTACCCTCAACGTTTCCTACGAAATTGATGCTCTCGTTTGCCTTAAGTATCTTGTAGGTCTCTATCTGAAGCTCAGTTCCCTTGTGCTCCTCCTCGCCGTTGTTGAGAAGTCCCACACGGGGATCTTCAACGCCCATAACGTTCTTCATATAAGCGCTTCCCATTATCGCGAACTGCTCAAGATACTCGGGGGTAACTACTACGTTTGCGCCTGAATCGGCAAGCAGTACGGGGGGCTGAAGCGGAAGAAGGCTTGCTATGGCAGGACGCTTTACGCCCTTGACCTTGCGCACGATAAGATTTGCACCCGTAAAGAGCGCACCCGTGTTACCCGTGCTGACGAACGCGTCGCCCTTGCCTTCCTTAAGCATACGAAGACCGATGCTCATAGAGGAATTTTCCTTGCCGCGAACCACTAAAATGGGGTCGTCGGTCATAGTTATGACCTCTTCGGTGTGAACTATCTCACAGCCTTCAAGAGATATCTCATTCTCGCGCGCGATAGTTTCTATCTGCACCTGATCTCCAACAAGAATGTACTTTACGTCCTTGTCAAGCTCTTCAATCGCGCGACCTACACCCTTGACAGTCTCTAAAGGGGCGTTGTCGCCGCCCATCATATCAACGATTATAGTCTTCATTTAAGTTCTCCTTTCATCTCGTCTATATAGGCAAGTGCCCTGTCGGCAAGTGCCTGATTTTTTGCCGTCTTTCCGCCCTTGACTCTTGCAGCAAGCGGCTCTATTATTCCAAAATTCGCATTCATCGGCGCAAACGCAGAGTTGCTTCCGTTTGCAACGTAGGATGCCATAGCTCCGAGCATAGTAATTCTCGGGAAGACGAGCTTTTCCTCTCCGAGTGCCTCGCGTGCGGCGTTTATTCCCGCCACGAGTCCCGAGCCCGCCGACTCGACGTAGCCCTCAACACCCGTCATCTGACCCGCGAAATATATTCCCATCTCACCCGAGTCCTTGTATCTGTAGGTCGCATCAAGTCTGTCGGGAGAATCGAGATAGGTGTTTCTGTGCATAACTCCGTAGCGCAGAAATTCTGCGTTCTCGAGTCCGGGTATCATGCGGAAGACCCTTCTCTGCTCGGGGAAGGTCAGGTGCGTCTGAAATCCCACGAGATTGTACATAGTGCCCTCGCAATTTTCCTTGCGGAGCTGAACTACCGCATAGGCTTCCTTTCCCACGCGCTTGTCTATAAGACCTACCGGCTTGAGCGGTCCGAAGAGAAGCGTATCCTTGCCGCGTCTTGCCATTACCTCGACCGGCATACAGCCCTCGAACACCTTGAGATTTTTCTTCTGCTCGTCCTTGTCGAACTCCTTGAGCACAGCCTCCTCTGCACTGATAAGCGCTTCCCAGAAGGCGTTATACTGCTCTTCGTTCATAGGACAGTTGATATAGTCGGCGTCTCCCTTGTCGTATCTCGAGGCAAAGAAAGCAACGTCGGTATTTATGCTGTCTGCCGAAACGATAGGCGCCGCGGCATCAAAGAAATGAAGCGAGCCAAATCCGAGATCCTTTGAGATGTACTCTGCCATAGGCTCGGAGGTAAGCGGTCCCGTCGCTATGACCGACACCTCGTCACGCTCCACCGAATCCGCCTCGGCGTAGACTACCTCGACGTTGGGGTGCGAGCGCAGTTTTTCGGTTATAAATTCTGAAAATCTCTCTCTGTCGACCGCAAGTGCCGAGCCCGCGGGCACGCGGGTCGCATCTGCCGCCTGCATTATCAGAGAGTTCATACGGCGCATCTCCTCTTTAAGCAGACCCACCGCGTTTGACGTTACGTCCGAGCGCAGAGAATTGGAGCATACGAGCTCCGCAAAGCCGTCGGCGTGATGCGCGGGGGTGTGCTTCTCGGGCTTCATCTCGACAAGCCTTACCTTAACGCCGCGCTCTGCCGCCTGCCACGCCGCCTCGCAACCCGCAAGACCCGCGCCATAGACGGTTATTCTTTTATCACTCATAAAAAGCTTATTCCTCGTCGCCCTGCTCTGTCTCTATAGCTCTCTTGTATCCGCAATTCTTTCCGTGGCAGACGTAAAGTGCCTGACCTTTCTTGCGGAAGAGCATCTCGGAGCACTCGGGGCATTTTTCGTTAGTAGGCATATCCCAGGACGAAAAGTCGCAGGTGGGATATTTTTCACAGCTGTAGAACACGGTACGGTTCTTGCCGTTCTTCATAACTATCTTAGCGCCGCACTTGGGGCAGTCGACGCCTATATCCTTGGTCTTCTGCTTGGTGAAGTTGCACTCGGGGAAACGGCTGCAGGCAAAGAAGCTTCCGTATCTTCCGGTCCTCTGCACCATATCAGCTCCGCAGAGCTCGCACTTGAAGTCGGCAACGACGACCTTCTTCTCTTCCTTTTCGGTCTCCTCAGCACTCTTCGTCACGAGCGGCTTGGTGTTTTTACACTGCGGATAGTTGGGGCACGCCGCAAATTTTCCGAAGCGTCCGTTCTTGACTACCATACGGCTTCCGCACTTCTCGCAGATAATGTCGGTCTCTTCGACGGGCAGCTCGAGCTCGGCGTCCTTCATCTTTTCGTTTGCCGACTCAAGCTCGCGCTCAAAGCCTACCCAGAAGTCTGCAAGCACGCTCTCCATAGTGAGCGCACCGTTCTCTATGCGGTCGAGGTCGTTCTCCATCTCGGCTGTAAACTTGTAGTTTACGACGTCGGAGAAGCTCTCCTTCATAAGCTTGTTGGTTATCTCTCCCGTTGGCGTGGGAACGAGCGATTTGCCCTCGCGCTTAACGTAATTTCTCGAAATTATAGTTGCGATTATGGTCGCAAAGGTACTCGGACGGCCAATGCCCATCTCCTCAAGGAACTTGATGAGCGACGCGTCGTTGTAGCGTGCGGGCGGCTCGGTAAAGTGCTTATCGGGGGTAAGCGACGCCAAAGAGAGCTTCTCTCCCTCCTTAACGGCGGGCAGCTTGATATTCTTCTGCTCGCTGGGCTCGTCAGCGTTCTGTCTGCTCTCCTCCTCGCTCTCCTCGTAAAGTGCCATATATCCTTGGAAATCCACGGTGTATCCGCTCGTCCTGAATATATATCCCGCCGACTCGAAATCAGCCGTTACGGTAGAAAGCACGGCAGATTCCATCTGGCTTGCGATAAATCTCTCCCAAATGAGCTTGTAGAGCTTGAACTGATCGTTCGTAAGATATTTCTTTATCCTTGCGGGCTCAAGCGCAACTCTGGACGGACGTATAGCCTCGTGCGCGTCCTGTGCGCCCGCACGGGTCTTGTACTGTCTCGGGCTTTCGGGATAGTAGCCCTCGCCGTACTTCTCGCCGATATACTCTCTTGCCTCGTTCTGTGCGTCGGCAGAAACTCTCTGCGAGTCGGTACGCATATAAGTGATAAGACCCTGAACGCCGCCGTTCTCGCTTCCTACGTTGATACCTTCGTAGAGCTCCTGCGCGATCTTCATTATCTTCTGCGACTGGAAGCCGAGCTTTCTTGCCGCCTCCTGCTGCATAGTCGAGGTCGTAAAGGGCGGCGCGGGAAGCTTTTTCTTCTTTGACTTCTTGACCGAGCTTACGCAAAAATCGCCGTTTCCGATAGCATCGAGCACGCGGCGCGCGTCAGCTTCGCAGTTGAGCTTTATTCTTCCGTTTTTATCGCCGTAAAAGCGCACGGTAAAGTTCTGTCCGTCAGAGGTAGTAAGGTCAGCGTCGATAGTCCAATATTCAACCGGTACAAAAGCTCTTATCTCCTCTTCCCTCTCGACTATCATTCTTGTAGCTACCGACTGAACTCTTCCTGCCGAAAGACCGCTTCTTACGTTCTTCCAAAGGAACGGGGAGAGCTTGTAGCCCACTATTCTGTCGAGTATTCTTCTCGCCTGCTGAGCGTTGACGAGATTCATATCTATCTGTCTGGGTTCTTTTATAGCACTCTTTACCGCCGTCTTTGTTATCTCGTTGAAGGTAACGCGGAGCGTTTTTTCAAGCGGTATGCCGAGCGCCGCGGCAAGATGCCATGAGATCGCCTCACCCTCGCGGTCAGGGTCGGTCGCGAGGAATATCTTGTTTGCCGCCTTGGCTTCCTTGCGTATCTCCTTTATAAGATCGCCTTTTCCGCGGATATTTATATAGTGCGCCTCGAAGTTGTTCTCGATGTCTACACCGAGAGAGCTCTTCGGCAGGTCGCGTACGTGTCCTTTTGATGCAACTACCTTATAGTTCGAACCAAGGTAGCTCTTTATCGTAGACGCCTTTGAAGGCGACTCCACTATGACCAGATTTGCCATCTATGTTTCAGTATCCTTTCGCTGTGATTTCGTGTTTTGGAGAGCTTTATCTTCTTACGTAAAGTCCGCCGGGGAGCGAGCTTACGAGTCCGCAAAGCTCAAGCATAGTGAGCGCCGTGATCGCCGCTCCTATGTCTATTCCGAGCGCTGAGAGCGAGTCGGGGCTGACCGCCTTATCTATCGGCAGTGCCTCGAACACACGTCTTGTCTCCTCGTCAAGCGTAGCAAGAAGTGCCGCCGAATCGTCTGCAAGCGTTTCACGTGGCTCTGCGTGTGTCTGCTCGGGTGCTATCTCTTCATTCTTCTGCGCGGTCTCGGTCTTTATAGGCTCGCTTGACTCTATAGCGATCTCACCGTCACCCGAGCGCGCATCGCGTCGGTTCGAATATTTCGGGAGCTCGCGCGAGCTTACTCCGTATTTTCTGAGCGCCGCATCGGCGTCTGCAGCAAAACTCTTCTTTTTTGCCTTGGCGTGCTTGCCAAGATCTATAACGTCTCCGTAGAGGAAGTGGTAATGACTGAGGATATCCTCCGAGCAAAGTGCGGCGTAAGCACCCTCTCGAATAAGCTCGTTAGGTCCGCCCGAATTGCTCTCGTCTATATTGCCGGGGAGCGCAAATACCTCGCGTCCCTGATCTATCGCACGTCTTGCGGTTATCATCGCTCCGCTCGACTGCGAGCCCTCGATCACCAGAACTCCCTGACAGAGTCCGCTGATTATTCTGTTTCTCTTGGGAAAATTGTGAGCTCTCGGCGGCTCATTCGGAGGATATTCGGTTATGACCGCGCCCTTCTTGGCTATCTCTTCCATAAGGCGCTTGTGCTCCTTGGGATACACCGTGGATATTCCGCAACCGAGCACCGCGACCGTAAGCCCTCCTGCCGTAAGCGCACCGCACGCCGCCGTTCCGTCGACCCCGAGAGCCATACCGCTAACGACTATCGCGCCCGCACTTGCAAGCTCGTATGCTATTTTATACGCAGATTGCTTTCCGTATTCGCTCATCTTTCGAGTTCCGACCATTCCTATGCAAAGCGAGGAATTAAAATCGGGAAAACGTCCGAGACAGTAGAGCAATATAGGAGCGTCCTCTATGTTTTTGAGTCTTGCGGGATAGCGCATATCCGAGTAGGCTATCACGTCGACTCGGTTTTCCTTACAGTATTTGAGCGTTGAATAGGACTGCTCGAGATCCTTTTGACAAAGAGCCGCCTTGAGAGAAGCGTTTATGCCCTCAAGCTGTTCGACCTCGTCGTTTGAAAGCCCGTATATATCGAATGGATCGTCGTACTTGTCTATAAGCCGTCCGAATTGCTTTGACGCGACCCCGCACTTCTGCGCGAGCCACAGCCAATACAGAGTATTCTCGTCTCTCACGTCTCTATCCCCCTTTGATATCTTCAGGTTTCTTTAGCCTTTACCGTCTCCCAGATGCATATCGCCGCCGCGGCTGCCGCATTGAGCGACTCGCTGTTCTCGGTCATCGGTATTATCGCGCAGGCATCGCAAGCGTCGATAACACGGTCGGAAAGTCCGTGTCCCTCGTTTCCTACTACAAAGCAATCCCCCGCACGCATCTCGAGCTCGCCCACCGTCTCTGCGTCCTTGTGCAGAGCCGCCGCAAAGACCCTTCGACCGTTTTTGCGAAGCAAAGCTACAGTATCGGGTAAAAGCTCGGTACGCACCACGTCTATCTTAAGCCTGAAAAGACCTCCCATAGCCGCGCGTATGGTCTTGGGATTGTATATATCCGCGCAGTCGTCGCTGATTATAAGCCTGTCTATGCCGAGCGCGGCACAGCTTCTTATCACCGTTCCGAGATTGCCGGGATCGCGCAGAGCCTCGGCAACAAGAAGGCTCTCACCCTCTCCTACGCTATATCGGTCTATCGCACTATAGGACGTGTGTATGGCGTCCAACCACTTTGCAACCGTTATTATCCCCTCGGGCGAGCGTTCCTCGCTTATGCGCTCGAAAAGCTGTTGCGAAACGATACTCACCGCACTCTCGCGAAGCACGCCTTCGGCAACAGCCGAGCGCACCGCGTCGGTTATCTTTCCGTCAGCTCCGTCGGAAACTATCACGTGCGTGATATCCGTACGGCAGGCTACAGCCTCCAAAAAAAGCTTGATGCCGTCAAAGCGAAAAGCTCTCGCCTCGCGCCTTGCTTTTTTGTCGGAGAGCGAGCACACGAATTTGACCGTTGGATTTTGCCTTGAGGTCACGACCTCTTTTGTATTTAACATAATATTCTCCTATTACAGAATAAAACCCGGCAAATACCGGGTTTTATGTCTAAAATCAGAGTGCTGCCTTTGCCTTTTCAACGAGAGCTGCGAAAGCTTCCTTATCGGATACTGCGAGCTCAGAGAGCATCTTTCTGTTGAGATCGATACCAGCGTTCTTAAGACCGTGCATAAAGGTGGAGTAGTTCATACCGCAAGCCTTTGCCTGTGCGGAGATACGAGCGATCCAAAGTCTGCGGAAGTCTCTCTTCTTCATCTTTCTGCCTGCAAAAGCGTAGTTTCCGCTCTTGAGTACAGCTTGCTTAGCCATCTTGAAGTGCTTGGACTTTGCGCCCCAGTAACCCTTCGCTGCCTTAAGTACTTTATTTCTTCTCTTGCGCGTCATCATTGCGCCCTTGATTCTTGCCATTTTTCTTTTCCTCCTCTGTCAATTCCGAATTATTTCTGGATAAGTGTTCTGATGTTTGCGGTCATAGACTCGCTGAGTATTGCGCTCGAACGAAGATGTCTCTTTCTCTTCGCGGTCTTAAGACCCGTGTTGTGTCTGTGATGGCAGTGTCCCATCTTTACCTTACCAGTTCCGGTAACAGAAAATCTCTTAGCGGATGCTTTATGTGTCTTTACTTTTCCCATTTTAGTTTTCTCCTTTTTCTATTTTTCAATCTACAGATGTAATTGATAAATTTGATATATCAGAAAAGACTCTGTCTTTTTCGATCTGTTATTTCTGCTTGAGGGGGGATATCACCATGCTGAGCAATCTGCCGTCGAGCACGGGTGCTTTGTCCACGCTTCCGTATTCGGAGCAGGAATCCTCAAACTTCTGCATTATTTCCTGACCGATAGCCATATGGCTCATCTCTCGGCCCTTAAAGCGCATAACGACTCTTACCTTGTTGCCACTCTCGAGGAACTTCTGCGCATGTCTTGCCTTGGTTTCAAAGTCATGCGTGTCGATCCTGCAGGAAAGCTGGATCTCTTTGAGCTCGACTACTTGCTGCTTCTTCTTGGCTTCCTTTTCCTTTTTGTCTCGCTCGAAGCGATACTTACCGTAGTCCATTATACGACATACGGGGGGCTGAGCCTGCGGAGCCATAAGCACCAGATCGTAGCCCTTGTCATAAGCGAGCTTGAGTGCATCGTCGGAGGACATTATGCCGATCGCTTCGCCCTCAACACCGACTACTCTTACTTCCTTCGCCTTGATCTCCTCGTTGATCATCAATTCTTTTGCGCTAATACTAAATACACCTCCGTTTTTGCAAAAAAGCAAAAAAAATTGCGCGAAGAGAATCTCCGCACACAATACGCCCCGACTACAGCCGCGGCACTTTGCATATAGGACCGACGCTCGCCTCTTGCGGCGCGGTGAGAACGGAGAGTTCTGCTTCATTGTCGATATATTTTACCACACCTTGCTTCGTTTGTCAATAGCTTTTTGAAATTTTTTTATTTTTTTGAATTTCGACATTTTTCGCCCTCCGATGTCGCAAGCGACGTGTCGAGTTTTGCAAGCAAAACATCGAGGGGGACCACAGCGAGAAATTCATTTCTCGCGATTGTGGTGGATGAGGAGAAAAAAGTTAGCTTCAAATAGAGCCTCTCCTCATCCGTCGACATACGTCGCCACCTTCCCCGCTGGGGAAGGCTAATTTAGATAGCGTCGCTATCGTGCGGCTACCATCTTTGAAACAAATTTCTACAAACCTGTAGGGACCGGCGTCCTCGACGGTCCATTCCGCACGTGCAATTTTTATTTGATTGACGGCTACGATATTATTTACTCAACAGACGCTTTATGCAAATTAAAAGGCATCGCGACATTGGACCGTCGAGGACGCCGGTCCCTACAATCAATGAAAATCATATCCGTATGGAACATAATGCCCGATGTCGCAATCAAATCCCATCAGCACTCACGGCTACCGCCAAAAGCGTCAATTCCCTTTAGCCTTCCCTAGCAGGGAAGGGGGACCGCTTGCGGTGGATGAGTAGAAAAAGTTGCTTTGTGTCAGGGTTCTACTCATCCGTCGGCATACGCCGCCACCTTCCCTGCTAGGGAAGGCTTTTTGTTTCTCTGCGTCACGATTTGGCGAACACGAAATTGCGAACAAATTTCTACAAACCGGTAGGGGTCGGCGCCTCGACGACCCAATGCAACAAAAAACGTCGGATCTCTCCGACGTTTTCTGATCTTAAATTTCTTTTATTACTTCTTGAGCTGTTCGAGTATCTGCTTGAGAAGCTCTTCGGTACTGGGATTTGCAGCCTTCTCCTCGGCAGCCTTGCGTGCCGCTTCTGCAGCCGCAGCCTCTTCGTCAGCCTTCTTCTTTGCAAAGTACGCCTCGGCAGCAGCCTTGTCTCTAGGCTTGATGCCGTTTGCACGAAGCTCTTTTTTTCTCTGCTTCTTGAGCTTCTTTTCGGACGCGTCTTCACGCATATTGTTGATGGTTCTGACTATGCAGAAGAGCACGAACGCAATAATAAGGAAGTTTATGATAGCGTTGATAAATGCTCCCCAGTCGATGTAGATGGACTGCGTAAGGTCGGGAGTTCCGTCCTCAAGGTCTACTCTCTGCAAGAAGGTATAGAGCTCGCTCAAAGAATCCTTGCCGAGAATAAGGGCAAGAATATAATTGATGAAAGGCTTGAGGATATTGTTGCTGAGCGCGTTTACTATCGCGGTAAAGGAACTACCTACGATAACGCCGACTGCCATATCTATGACGTTGCCGCGCGTAATAAATTTCTTGAATTCGCCAAAAAACTTTTTCATTGACTGTTCTCCTTTACAAAAATCGTTGCCTTGTCAGCTATAAAGATTATAGCCCTTTACGGTCGTTTTGTCAAGAGAATTGCAAAAAAATGTCGTTTTCCTCGCTAAAAATCACTCCGCGGACGGTGTTTTTGCTCCTCTTGCCGCTCTCATCTCGCAAAGAATGAGCTTAAGAAGCTCCTCGGAGCTCGGATTTTGTGCTCGCTCAAGCGCGGCGCGCGCCTCTTCTTCGACTTTGAGCTTTGCCGCCTTTGTCTCGAAATATGCCTTCGCAGCTTCTCTGTTTCTCGGCTTGATGCCGTTTTCGCGAAGCTCCTTCTTCTGCTCGCGCGTAAATCGCTTGCTTCTCGCCTCGGCTATCTCCTCGCGTAGATTGTTCACTGCCTTGAGTATGCAAAAGAGCACGAACGCGATTATTATAAACTGAAATATAGCGTTTATAAAAGCTCCCCAATCTATGTATATCGACTGCTCAAGGTCAATACTTCCGTCCTCGGCAAGTACCTTGTTGAGAAAGGTATAGCTCTCGGCAAGCGAATCGACCCCGAATATCATTAAAATTATCCAATTGGTAAGCGGCTTGAGGATATTGTTGGTAAGCGCAGTTACTATCGCGGTAAAAGCGCTGCCGACGATAACACCGACTGCCATATCGAATACGTTTCCTCTGTTTATGAACTTTTTAAACTCTCTGCTGAATGCTGTCATTTTATTTCCCTCCGCAGTAAAATGTCCTTTATAACCGACATTATACCACATAATACGCCGAAAGTAAATACTCAGCTTTTTCCTTTTTTCCTCGCTCTCTCAAAGTAGGCTTCGGCGGCAAGCGTCAGTGCGCGCTTCTTGAGCCTGAACGCCGAGCTTCGCGACATTCCGAGCAGCTCGGCACAACGCTCGACCGACTCGCCGCGCACGTAGTGATGATACAGCAAAAGCTTTTCGTCCGAGTTTTGCATCATCATTATAAAGTGCCGCACCTCGAACATTTTTGCGTGCGCCAAGGATATCTCTCCGTGGTGCTCGTACACACTGCGCTCGCCAAACGGCGAGCCGCCGAAAAAATCCTGCTCGTACCTGTCAAGCCTCAAAAGCTTCTTATAAAAACCGTAGCTCTTAAGATAATTTTCGGTCTCGGAAAACTCCTCCTTGGTAACGCTGACGGTTCTCGTCACCCGCGCCGTGTTATGCGGCGTATTGCTCATCTCCTTTTTTTCACTCATTAAAAAGACCTCCGCAAAAAAGACCTATACACCCGCCGCCGCCTTTTTCTGCTCGGACTTAACGAGCTCCTTTGAACGACATCTGCGGCAAAGATATCTCCCCCTCGTAAAGTACGCTCCCTCGCCTCCGTACAGCTCCTCGCCGCAACGTCGGCAGACTCCTATCCGCCGACCGTATTCCGAGCTCCTTCCCTCGTAGGAAGGACAGCTCGCAGGGCATATAAAACGCTTGCATATCTCACACATTTCTATTTCCTCCTTCTGCTTGAAATATTTCGGTTTTGCATATTATAAATAAATTGAAAAACACCTATTGACAAAATAAAATCTTTAGTATATAATTAAAGTGCCTGAATAAATTATAACGGATTTCCGAACTATTGTCAAGTGTTATTTCGTATTTCCGTAATATTCGTCATATCCTACAAAAAGGAGTGTCAAATGGACTATAAGATCTTCGAAAATTTATTGAAAATAAACAAAACAACGGTATACAGAGTCTCAAAGGAGACGGGAATTGCCGCTTCCACGCTCAGCGATTGGAAAAACGGAAGATCTACACCGAAGACCGAAAAGCTCAGACTGATAGCCGACTATTTCGGCGTATCGCTCGAGTATATGATCGGCAAGGACAGCAAGAATGATAACAGCTCCGAGCTGTCGGGAAGCACGCGCGTCGCGATAATCGGCGAGATACGCGCGGGCTCGCCAATAATAACCAACGAAAGCGTGCTCGGATACGAGTATGCCGACGTGCGTGAGAGCGACGAGTATTTTTATCTCAAGGTGCAGGGTGACAGTATGAAGAACATAGGAATGGTCGACGGCTCGCTCGTTCTCTTCCACAAACAACAGTACGCGCAGGACGGCGAGGTGGTCGCTTGTCTCGTGGGCGGAGACAGCGCGACGGTCAAACGCTTCCGCCGTTCGAAGAAGAACGTCTATCTCCTGCCCGAAAACGAGGAATACGAGCCCATAAAGCTCTCGACCGACGATTTTGAAACGGGCGAGGCGCGTATCCTCGGCGTTGCGGTAGAGATAAAGATAAAGCTGTGATCTGATCCAAACAAACCGTGAACGCCTATATAATTTGATGACGACAGCGGGAGGAGCAATATGCTTCGCTTTGCTCAGCGTCAAGTTTGCTACGCAAACATTGGGCGCTCCCCTACCGAGTTTGTAGAAGGTTGTTTCAAAGATGGTAGCCGCATCTCCACTCTATCCGTCATCCTGAGCGTAGTGTCGAGATATTGTTGCAAAAAAGCGAAATTTGAAACAACCGACACGAAGTCGAACCCTTTTTCAGACCCGTAAGGGTGAAAAAGGGCGAACGAGGAGCTTGC
>SVSY01000043.1 GCA_015064065.1 Oscillospiraceae bacterium | reverse complement strand
ATGTGCCGTCAGGCACACATCATTCGCGAAGCGAACATCATTAGGCGTAGCCGTCATCATTTGCCGAAGGCAAACATCATTCAAAAAACGCACCTTTGTCGGTAGACAAAAGTGCGTTTTTTGTTGGTGCGGGTAACAGGACTTGAACCTTAGTTTGCCGCTCGTTGTAAGCTGTAAGCGGAAGCGCAGATATAAGCGGCAAACATCCGACCTATCGGTCGAAGAGGCTCTGCGTCGGATGAAACTCATAAAACAATAGAGGATAGGCAAAAGCCTATCCTCTATTGTTTGGTGCGGGTAACAGGACTTATGAACCTTAGTTTGCCGCTCGTTGTAAGCTGTAAGCGGAAGCGCAGATATAAGCGGCAAACATCCGACCTATCGGTCGAAGAGGCTCTGCGTCGGATGAAACTCATAAAACAATAGAGGATAGGCAAAAGCCTATCCTCTATTGTTTGGTGCGGGTAACAGGACTTGAACCTGCACGAATTAACATAAGATCCTAAATCTTACGCGTCTGCCAATTCCGCCATACCCGCGAATGAAATGAAGCGCGGTATGGCGTTGCCTAAAGAATGCTTGCATTCTTTACTTGTGCGTAGCACAAAGATACCCGCATATTTTACTGACACTATAGAATTTTACCACAATTGAGTCGGTTTGTCAAGTAAATTGCAATTTTTATTGCTATATTTTGTTTTATTATATCATTTTCATCTTGCTTTTTTGTCAAATTAGTGGTATAATAGTCTGTGTGAAAAATTATCCCCCTCAAAAAAAGGAGATCATATGAAGAATAACAAAAAAGTTATGAAGAAAAAAACAAAGCGTCTTATTGGCGAGATAGCATTCATTGCGATCATTGTCCTCGCTATTGCCGCTATCGTTATCAGCATAATCCTTTCAGAAAAAGCTCTTGACCCCGAGTCGCCTTATGCCAAGGAGCACGCAAAGCTCGAAGGTCACGGCTTCCTCCCTCAGTGGTCGACAAATGCTACTCACCATTGGCACGATTGCAAGCACAAGACCTGCACGGAAGTCATAGACAAAGCTGAGCATACTTGGAACGACGGTGAATATTCCATAATGCCCACCCCCACCCATGACGGTGAGTTGAAATACGAATGTACCGTTTGCAAGCGAACCAAAACCGAGGTAGTTACCTACGATCAAATAAGATGGTCGGGAACTTTTGAAGATAATGCGTTCGAAAACTTCCACGTCAAGCAGATCATTCGCTCTCCCTACACAAATTCTGACGGAACTGTCACTGAATTATCCGAATATAGCGATTATTTCTTTACCAAAGACGCTGCTCGCCGTTCTGATTTCTCTATTTTAGACGGCTCTACACAAAGCGGTGACACGATAGATTTCAAAGGTGATGAAGCTGCGGCAAAAAAGGCAATATTCTCAGATCTTATAAAGTCGCTTCTTTCTGACCTTTCAAAATTCGATCACGATAAAGAGACCGACAAGTATTCTGCTAAAGCTGATACTCCTATCAAGGTTGCGCTTGACGGCAACACGCCAAAAGATATCGTTGCTAAGGATCTCGAGATCACATTCCAAGGAAAGAATGTCTCTTTGCTTTCATTTACCTACAACGACGGAACAAATGATATCTCTGTAAGTTGGACGTTTGCCCACTACGGTGAAACCATAATAGCAAAGTAAAAAGAGTAGCCTGCAGTGCCATTCACTGCAGGCTTTTATTGTCCTATCAACCACCAGCAGTGCTGGTGGTTGATAGGACAACACGGCAGCGCCAAGCTAAAGCTTAGCGCTGCCTCTTTTTTAAAGTATAGGAGTTCTGGAGAAATACTCAACTATATACTTATATTTGCTTGATTTGTTACCGTGTATGGGATAGAGAATTACGCCCTGTCCTGCATCTTCGGGAGCTTCATCGTTGGGTCCCCAAAGAATTTCCTTACCCTCTTCGTCGTTGCAAACGAGCATATAAGCGTCGGTCGCGATACCCTCGTGACTCTGAGAGACCTTACCCGATACCCAAATAGAATTGAACTTTCCTACTGAGCGGAGTCCTACGTGGTATCCGTTTCTTTCACTGTACCAATAGCAGAACGAACCGTTAAATACGCCAACAGTATTCTCGTACACAACAAATCCCGTCTCAAACTGGTCGCTGTAGCATACGTCAAAGTTATTTCCGTCGCTCATATCGTAGAAACCGACAGTGGTATTACCGTGACCTGTTCCTGCAAGCGGGTGAAGATTGCGGAAGATGTTATTCTTTCCGGTCTCGGTGCACTTTATACCGGTGTGGATAGAAGCAATTCTCATATTCGAGAAGGTATTGTGTGTTCCGTCAACCAAAACGCCAACGCAATCAGCCTTATCGTTTCCGGTGATATTTACGTTATCAACGTTAGCATAAGTAGCACCAAGCTCATTGGACGCGTAGTGTACGTGTATTCCAAACGATGCAACAGCCTTTATAGATACGTTATAAAGCAACGTATCCTTTCCGCCCTCAATGGAAATTCCGGGGGCAACTCCGCTTCCGTAAACTACTCCGCCCATAACGTAGGTACTTCTCAGAGTAGAGATGTCTGCCTCCTCCATCTTGGGAAGCTCGGGAGCAGGAGCAGGTGTTTCCTCGCCCTCTGCCTGTGTCTGAGCATCGCCTGCAGCTTCCTCTTCAACGCCTATACGTATCATAGCTTTGGTCTTATCGGACCACGTAGGCATTGCTCTGAGCGTTGCAAGATGCGAAAGTCTGAGCGAAACGCTCTTTGCGGGATCTGCGGGAATAATGATAGAATCTGTCAAATTATAATTTCCGTCAGGGAAATAAATAGTTCTTCCGGGATTTTCGCTTATAACTCTGTTAACTACGTCCGAGAAGTCCTCCTTAGGAGTCAGAGGCTTATAGTCGGTTATTACTATATATCCAAGCTCTCTGTACTTAGATTCTTCTTCCTCTTCGTCATCGTCTGCGTTTGCAGGCTTCTTATCAAGAAGCTTAGCGGTGGTAACGTAGTCTCCTACGTACAGAGGAGCTGCAGCATATTTGGTTCTGAGCTCGGCTATATCCGAAACGTAGCCCTCGGGTGCTGCATCAGCCTTTACGGTTACGACGGCAAGCTTGTCATTAGTAAAGCGTCCGCCGAATTTTATTTCATCTATAACTCTAAGAACCTGCACGGTATCTGATTTTGCAGTGCCGGCATCGTCAGTAGCGGTGTTGTTTTCCTGCTCCTCAGCGTTACAGGAGACCAACGCAAATGCACCGAATGCTGTACAAAGGCAAAGCAGAAGTGCGATCACTCTTTTCGTCGATCCTTTAAAATTTCTTTTTTTCATCATTTATTACCTCACTTCTTCAGAGGAGTTTATTGCGGTATATGCTGTGCAAGGTCATTGGGAAGCATATCGTCTTTTGAAGAGTAAACGGGATGAAGAACTACTCCCTGTCCGCCCTCTTCGCCTATAGAAAGGTATGCCCTTACAGCCGCGGGCCTACCCAACGAGACCTTTCCGGATACGACTATAGCATTGAACTTGCCGTTGCTTTCATATCCGACGTTATATTGATTTCTTTCGGTCCACCAATAGCAGAAGCCGCCTATTGCAACAGTTCTGCAGTTTTCCTCGAAAAGATATCCCGTTGCCATCTGGTCGCTGTAGCATACGTCAAAGTTATTTCCGTCGCTCATATCCCAAAATCCTGCGGTAAATCTCTCGTTACCCTCGGGAAGACGCTTGTGGTTTTCGTCTACCTTAACCGCGTTGTTCATACCGACGGTAAGCGGGTGAAGATTTCTGAACGAGTTGCCCTCGCCCGTCTTGGTACAAAGTACTCCGTACTGAACCGACGCAATACGCATATTGGAGAAGGTATTTCTCGTTCCTTCAACAAGAATGCCTGCCGAACCGGTAGCTTCATAACCGGTAATATTTACGTTATCCACGTTTGCATATACAGCTCCCATGTCGTTGTTAGCGTAATGAACGTGTATACCGTTATAAGTGCGCTTTATAGAAACGTTGTAAAGAAGTATATCCTTACCGCCCTCTATCGATATGCCCGAAGCCATTCCGTTTCCATAAACGACTCCGCCGATAACAAATATGCTTCTCTGCTTCGAAAGCTCTGCGTCCTCCATAGAAACTGCAGGGGTCTGATCAGCGGTCTCGGCTTCATCCTCAACGCCAAGGCGTATCATAGGAAGCTTAGGATCGGTCCACTCGGTCGCAGTAATTACCGCAAGGTGAGAAAGTCTGAGTGCAACACTCTTTGCGGGATCTGCAGAGATCACGATCGGCTCGGTAATATTATAAGTACCGTCGGGGAAATAGATAGTTCTTCCGGGATTTTCTTCTATAGCCTTTTTGATCGCGGGGGAATAGTTTTTGCCTTCAGCATACTCCTCGTACTTGGATATTACAACGTATCCAAGCTCGTAGGGGTCTATCTCGTGTTCGGTCTCCTCCTCGTCGTCGTCAGCGTTATCAGGCTTTACGTCTGTCACCTTCGCCTCAGTAACGTAGTCGCCAACGTAAAGAGGAGCGTTTGCAAATTTGTTTCTCAACTGGCTGGCGTCTGTAATAGCGCCCTCGGGAACTGCCTCGGGTCTCACCTTTACTATAGCGTATCTATCGTTGGTGAATTTTCCGCCAAGCTTGACGTCGTCTATTATTCTGATAACTTCAACAAGCTCTTTGTCCTTATTTTCCGCACCTGCACCGCCATCTCCGCTCTCGGTGTCAGACCCGCTGTTGCAGGCAACCATAGAAAGCGAACCGAGCACCAAACAGAAGCAGCAGAACAAAAGAAGCAATCGGCTCATTGAGTTAGATCTTCTTTTCTTCATAATTTTTCTCTCTCACTGTTAAAATATATTTGGTGTTGCACGGCATTAGTGAAGAATGTCGGTGTCGCAGTATTTATCGAGAACGGAAGCATACTCATCGCTTACTATCTGAACGATAGGATACTGAACGTTGCCCGAACCACCGTCTGCGCCAACAAGAAGATACGCATCGGTAGCTACCTCATGTTCGTGCTGTACTCTGCTGTAAAGAATAGTAGAGTTGAGCTTTCCTTCTGCGCGAAATCCTACGTGATAGTCGTTATCGGCAGACCACCAAGAAGCTGCACAGCCGTTATATACCGAGCGCGCACGCTCAGAAATAAGGAATCCCGTTGCAAATTGATCGCTGTAGCAAATATCATACTGGTTTCCGTCACTGAGATCCCAGAAGCCTGCGTTATCTGTTCCGCTCAGAGCAGTTCCTATTGCCATTATGCTGCGGAATACGTTATTTGAACCCGTTTCGGTACACTTGAGCGCATACTGAACGTCGGATATCTTCATATTTGTAAAGGTATTGTGAGTTCCCTCTACGAGAACGCCGATAGATCCCTTTTCCTTCGTACCGATAACGTTAACGTTCTCGATATCTGCGCAGGTAGCGCCAAGCTCGTTGGGAGCACACTTTACGGTAAGACCGTTATAGGCATTTGCAATAGTGATATTAGAAAGAGTGATATCGTATCCACCCTCAAGCGAGATACCCGAAGCCTTGCCTGCTGCGTCGATAACACCGCCCATAATATAGGTGTTTCTTATATCAAAGATATCCTTCTCTCCCTCTGCCGTTGCAGACTCAACGCCTATTCTGATCATAGGAGCACTCTTATCGGTCCAATTGAGAGCCTTGATGGTCGCAAAATTGGAAAGTCTGAAGGATACGCCCTTTTCAGCACCTGCGGGGATAACTATAGTTTCGGAAATACCGTATTCACCGTCGGGGAAATAGATGGTCGCTGCGGGATTTTCCTCAATTGCCTTCTTTATAGCGGCAGTATAGTCACCGTCCTTAGCGAGAGAATGATACTTGGTTATAAGAGTGTAATTTATCTCGGTAAGATCTTCATCGGGAAATTCTACGTCCTCATCATTCTCAAGAGGAGTTGCGGAAAGCTTGATTGGGAATACGAAGTCTCCTTTAAAGAGGTCGGAAACGGCATACTTACCCACGATAGCGCTCTTGTCCTTCATTGCGTTTATCGGAATATCAACGTCTCTGAGCGAAACGAGCTCAAGTGCATCCTCTGTAATAGCTTCGCCTGCTTTAACGTCCTTAACAAATCTCAGCACTTCGACGAGCGTATCGGGTGCTTCGGTAGCCTTAGGCTCTTCGTTGTCGGGAGTTTCGGTATCGTTGTTACAAGAAATCATTGTAAGCGTCGCAGTTGCGAAAAGCAAGCAGAGTATTACTGCAAGCACACGGCGCGACATATTTGAAAAGGTTTTGATCTTCATTTTTTATCTCCTCTCAATTTTCTTTGTTTGAAGCCGGAGCGGGCGCAATAATGATCGAGCCCGTCTCAAGATAACCTGCGGTAGCATCGGCAGTAGATACGAGTGTCGCATCAAAGATAGGTGATACCACTCTTCCGGGTCCGCCCTTACCTGCTCTGAGGAAGTAGCTCTTTGCCCGAGCCTCCGGTAAGAATTCAGCACGGCAGCCAACTATTGCCGCATAGAGCTTTCCGCCCGACTTAAATGCAGTATGCTCGACCGAGTTCTCAAAGTTAACGGTCCACTTTGCCATACACTGCTTAATAAATCCTCTAGCTCCTGCGCCCGTAAAGCCAACGTCGCAGTTTATACTTACGCAGTTAGACAACCACGCTTCTCCGCTCGACTGAAAAGCTATGGTGTTTGGCAATCCCGCAGTATTCTCAACGGTACAGTTATTAACGAAAGTACCGCCGTGCGAGTTGATACCCGTGCTTACGTTTGAGATGCGTGCGTTGCTTATGGTGTTATCGTATCCAACTACGTAAATACCCACAGAGGCCGGAGCTCCGTTGCCGACGATCGTAACGTCGTCGATATCCGAGTCGGAGGATACGTTGTTGGTACCTTCCTTGATATGTATACCGTAGCGGGTATTGATTATCGTAACGTCTTTGATAAGAGTTTCTCTTCCGGCATCTATCGAGATACCGTCAGCTCTGCCGTTTCCGTCAAACGTACCGCCCATAACGTAGAAGTTAGTTCCGGGGTTGCGGATATCGTTTACCTTCTCCTTAGCGCCAAGACAGATGAGTGCTCTCTTCTGTCCGTCGTTATCCCAATCGTCAGACGCCTTGAGGATCGCTCCGCTCGAAAAGTAGAACGAAGTACTCTCGCTCGGCTTTGACGTAGTCTTCAAGGAACACGAGATAACGTATTCTCCGTCCGGGAAGAAAAGCGTTCTTCCGGGGTTTTTGTCGATAAGCATCTGAAGATTTCCGCTGAGGTCCTCTCCTGTATTTGCCTTAATAAAATCGGTAACGACTACAAATTCGCTATCGGTCTTCGCAATAGTTTCGGTGATCGTGTTTTCATCAACGACTACCGGTTTGGTCTTTGTCAAGCGGCTCTTTATAACGTAGTCGCCCGCATAGAAATCCTTGTTGGCATAGTACAGCCCCTTTATGTCGTTCATATCGGTAACAATGTTTCTGGGCAGATTTGTTGCCGGAAGCGCTATAAGCTTCGTGTTCTTAGTAGTCAGTCTCCCTCCCTTAGCAACGTCGGTCGTAAATACCAAAACGTTAACGAGTCCGTCTTCATTGAGAGGAAACTCAGTAGCACTCTCCTCGGTAGCTTCTTGGGTAGCTTCTTCGGAGCCTGCGTCGGTATTACCTTCCGCCGCCTCTTCTTCTACATTACAAGCAGTCAGCGCTACGGCGCTAAGAGCAAACGCGAAGCAAAGAATGAGCGAGAGCAACCTGCTTAAAACTCTTAAATTGAGCTTATCAAGTCTCATAGTTTTCTCCTTAATCTTTTTTATATAAACCGAAGATCTCTCATTGATCTTCTTTATTTATATACGTGGGTAAAATTATCGTCGAACCATTTTCAAGATATTTTGCAGTAGCATCGGAGGAGGACACGAGTGTCTTGTCGAAAATAGGTGACACCACTCTTCCGGGTCCATCCATACCTGCTCTGAGAAAATAGTTCTTTGTCTGAGTCTCAGGCAAAAATTCCGCGCGGCAGCCGATTATTGACGCATTGAGCTTTCCGCTCGACTTAAATGCAGTATGCTCGACCGAGCCCTCAAGGTCAACAGTCCACTTTGCCATACACTGCTTGAAAAATCCTCTTGCTCCTGCACCCGAAAAACCAATGTCATAGTTTATACTTACGCAGTTGGATATCCAAGCCGATCCGCCCGATTGGAAGGCTATGGTATTTACAAATCCTGCAGTATTCTCTATCGTGCAGCTGTTCATAAGTGTACAGTTTTGCGCGATAATACCTGTGCCTACGTTTGAGATGTGTGCATTGCTTATGGTATTATCGTTACCAACTACGTAAATACCTACGGACGTCGGCATCCCATTACCGATGATAGTAATATCATCGATATCCGAGTCGGATGAACCGCCGTTAGTTCCTTCTTTAATGTGTATACCGTAGCGGGTATTGATTATCGTAACGTCCTTGATGAGAGTTTCTCTTCCTGCATCTATCGAGATACCGTCGGCTCTGCCGTTTCCGTCAAACGTACCGCCCATAACGTAGAAGTTAGTTCCGGGGTTGCGGATATCGTTTACCTTCTCCTTAGCACCAAGACAGATGAGTGCTCTCTTCTGTCCGTCGTTATCCCAATCGTCAGACGCCTTGAGGATCGCTCCGCTCGAAAAGTAGAACGAAGTACTCTCGCTCGGCTTTGACGTAGTCTTCAAAGAACACGAGATAACGTATTCTCCGTCGGGGAAGAAGATCGTTCTTCCGGGATTTTTATCAATAAGCATCTGGAGGTTTCCGCTGAGGTCCTCTCCCGTGTTCGCCTTGATAAAATCGGTAACTACTACATATTCGCTATCGGTCTTCGCGATCTCTTCATTGAGCGTACTTTTGTCAATAATTACCGGTTTGGTCTTTGTCAAACGGCTTTTTATAACGTAGTCACCCGCATAAAAATCCTTGTTGGCATACATACCCGTTATATCGTTCATATCGGTAACGACGTTTCTGGGCAGATTAGTTGCGGGAAGCGCTATAAGCTTCGTATTCTTAGTGGTCAGCTTTACACCCTTAGCAACGTCGGACGTAAATACCAAAACGTTAACGAGCCCGTCTTCATTGAGAGGAAACTCGGTAGCGTTCTCTTCGGTAGCTCCGTCGGAGGCTACTTCGGTATTACCCTCTGTCTCCTCTTCCCCTGTGTTGCAGGCAGTCAGTGCCACGGCACAGAAGCTCATCGTAAAGCACAGAAGCAGCGAGAATAGCCGAACCCACACGTTTGATTTGAGTTTATCTGATCTCATATTTTTTCCTTAACCGTTTTCTTCGGTTTAATCTTCCTTCTTATATTCGGTCATCGTTATTATCGTAGAGCCTTTTGCGAGGTATTGCTGTACCTGATCGCCCGCAGAGCAGTAGGACGGATCAAACAAAGGCGATACTACGACGCCGCCCGAGTTCGAGCCTACTCTGAGGTAGAAATTGTTAACGTCTCTGTTGGAAAAGATCGCCTTGCAGCCTATGATATTACATTTGAAGCTGGTCGCTTCAAAGGCAATATTCTGCGCTCCGACTCCCGAGGGCCACGCAGCCGTACACTGCTTTACAAATCCCGAATACGAGTTGAGCTTAAACGCCGTAGGACAGTCGAGGACCGTACAGTTGGATATCCAAGCATCTCCCGAATTACACTGAATTCCGACAGCCGTGTCGAGCTTAGCGGTATTCTCTATGGTGCAGTTCGAGGTAAATCCCGCTGCCGAGAGAGACATACCGACGTTAACGTTTGAAATACGTGCATTAGTGAAGGTATTGTCAAGACCTACTGCAACTATTCCGTAGGAATTCGGCAGACCGTTTCCGACGATCGTAACGTCGTCAAAATCCGAGTCGGAGGAGTTTGAGTTGGTCGGGTGGACTATGTGGATTCCGATACGCGAATTAAGTATAACAACGTCCTTTATAAGCGTCTCACGTCCGTAGAAGACCGCAAGACCGTCGCATCTGCCGTTAGCTATAAAGGTTCCGCCTATGATGAAGAAGTTACTTCCGGGCGTATTGATATCGTTTACCTTTTCCTTTGCTCCAAGACAGATAAGTGCGCGCTTTTCTCCGTCGTTGTCCCAATTGTCAGCTGCGCGAAGGACAGCTCCGCTCGAAAAATAGAAGGACGTGCTGTCGCCGGGCTTTGAGGTCGTCTCAAGCGATCTCGATATAACGTATTCTCCGTCGGGGAAGAAAAGCGTTCTTCCGGGGTTTTTGTCTATGAGCATCTGAAGATTAGAATGGAGATCTTCTCCCGTGTCAGGCTTGATGAAATCGGTAACTATAACGAAATCGTTATCGGTACGTGCGATATCCTCGGTTATCGTATCCTTATCGATAATAACGGGTTTGCTTTTCGTCAAGCGGTTTTCGATGACGTAGTCGCCCTCATAAAAATCTCTGTTGGTATAGAGTCCTCTTACCTCTTCGATGGTTCCGACGATGTTTCGCGGAATATTCTCCAAAGGCATTTCAACGACCTTGAGGTTCTTGGTGCCAAGCTTCGTACCCTTGGGTGCATCCGTTGAAAAAACAACAACGTCCACCATTCCGTTTTCCTTAACGGCAACCTCAGTCACCTTTTCCTCGGTGTTCTCTTCGGTCTGCTGTACGGCATCGGTCGGTGTTTCTGTCTGTTCGGTATTACACGAGACCATACCGGACGCGCCAAGCAGTAACGTCAGGCAAAGCAACACACAAAGTGTCCCGCGCAATACAAGCTTAAATTTTTTTTGCATTTTTAGTTCTCCTTTTTGCATTGTATCACTTATCAGTATCAAAACGTATACACATACTTTCGCTTATACTGTATTATACCATATGAGGCAAGTTAAGTCAACAGTTTTTATTTTTCACTTTGCAAATTTGTGCAATATATCCAAAAAAGAGCCGCTGTTTTTTAACAGCGGCTCAAGAAGCTATTTTGTTTACGAACCTATAGGATTCTTTCCGTCCATATAATCCGCGGAAACGTCCTCGGCAGATACGTTATTCTTATTGAAGTAAACGTTATCTATCTTACCTGCTCCGCCATCCTCGCCTACGAGAAGGAAGTTGCAGTTAGCCGATCCCGAGAACTTCTCGGTGGGATTTGCGTGAGTGAAATCTGCACTTGCAAAGCGGATCACAGAATTGAACTGACCTTCGCAAACGAATGCATTGTGGTCGCCCACAGGCTCTCCATCGTTAGTACCGCGATACCAGAAGTTGAAGCAGCAATCGTAAACTGATGCAGTATCCTTACCGATATAGAATCCGGTAGCGAACTGGTCGTTATAGCAGTTATCGTAGAAGTTGCGTGTACCTACGTCATAGAACGCAACGCTATCGTTGTAGGTATTACGCCAATCTATAGTCTCCGAATAAGCGTAGAGCGGGTGGAGATTGCGCAGGAAATTATCCGATCCCGTAAGCTTGATGCATATCTGATTTGCATATATACGCATATTGGTAAGCGTGTTTCCGTTAGTCTCAAGCAATACGCCTATAGACTCAACGGTATTGTTACCTACGATATTAGAGGTATGTACGTCTACCGTGGGTCCGTTATGGTTCTCGTCTCCGACTGTGCGGATACCTATTACGGCAAATTTGATGGAGTTATATCTGATCGAAACGTTACCTGCGTTCATTACCCAGATACCGTCAGCAATGTTAGAACCGTCGAGCACGCCGCCCTCAAAGGAGGTGTGGTTAGCGTCGTTGGTAATGCCCTGTGCCATATCCTTAGCGCCGAGCTTAAAGAGAGGCTCACCCTTGGTCCACGAGTCCATAGCCTTAAAGTGAGCAAAGGTTGCAAGCTTGAAGGATACGCTCTTCGTGGGGTCTGCCGAGGTCTCTATCGGCTTAGAAATAAGATATGTTCCATCGGGGAAATAAAGCGTTCTGTTGGGATTTTCGTCAACGAGCTTCTGGATAGCCTCGGTCACGTCCTCTCCGGTATCGGGCTTTACGTGGTCGGTAACGATAACGTATCCTGCAGCGTCAAAATCAAGCTCTCCGCCGACCGTGCTGTCTTCCCCTTCTTCATTCTTATCGTTTACTCTGATGTTGGATATCTTTTCAGAAAGGAAGTATTCGCCCGAATACATTGCAACAACGGTGAATTTTCCCAATACGTCCTCTTTTGCAAGTATCGTGCCCGCAGGAAGATCCGCCTTGGTAACAGTGACCACCTCGACCTTGTCTTCGGTTATCTTGATGCCTGCGCCAACGTTGCTGACAAGTCTTACGACCTCTACCTGCTCACCCTTGGGAGCCGGCTGCTCTGCGTTTTCCGTCTCGACGTTACAGCCCACAAAAAGAGTTGCAACGAGCATTACGAAGCAAAGCAATATACACAATGAATTTCTTCTGAATTTATTACTCATTTTCATTATTCCTCCTTAGTTAAAACGGAAAAACTTTACCTTCAAGGTAACCCTTATAAGCCTCGCCCGCTACGGCTGCGACGTCAAATATCGGGTCTATTATCTTTCCTCTTCCGCCTGCGCCTGCAACGAGATACTCGCATCTTTCAGCGGGAGCCGTAAAATAAGCCGATACCGATCTTGCAAGAGAATTCCACTGTCCCGGTGCAGATATAGCCACCTGCTTTGTGCTGTCCTTTTGCGCGTCGGTCCATCTTACAGTACAGGACGTAAAGAAGGATCTCGAAGAAGATATAGCAAATCCGACGGCACAGTCGGTGCTGGAGCAATTATCGTACCAATTTCGGTCTCCCAGATCCTCAAAGGCGCGGCTCGCCGATTGCAACGCCGCAGTTTTGGGATTAACTACGTAAGTGACCTGAATATCACGTATAAGATTTGCCGCAGTCTTTACTCTTACTCCGGTCTGAACGTTTGCTATACGCATATTGGAGAAGGTGTTATCCCATCCCTCGATAAGCAGACCGATAGAATTTCCCGCGCCGTTTCCGTATATTCTGATATTTTCAATATCCGCGTCGGACGAGCCTCCGTTTGCTCCATCCTTTACGTGAAGTCCTACGGCGGTATTAACGATAGTCACGTCTCTGACCGAGGTCTCTCGACCGTGGTCCACGGAAACGCCGTCAGCCTTTCCGCTTCCGTCAATGATACCGCCCTCCATATAATAGTTGCTTCCTATTATCTGAATGTTGTTGAGCTGCTGCTTGCCGCCAAGGCGGATCATCGCTCCCTGAGACTTGTCCCAATCCTCGCCCGCTTTTATCACTGCGTTGTCAGAGAGCTTGAGCGATACGGCTAAAGTACCGTTAGAGGATGTTTTTATCGGAGAATTTATAATATATTCTCCGTCGGGGAAATATATTACACTCTGGCGATGAGAATCTATTATCTTCTGTATCTTAGGTGCAAGATCCTCGCCTGTGTTGGGGTTGAGGAATTCGGTAACGACCACAAAGCCAAGCTCTTCCATTCCCCAATCCTTCTCTTCGATAACTACCTTCGGAGGCTTGATAACGGGTTTATCCTTTCCGACGTCTTTCTCAAGGAAAAAATCTCCCGCCAGCATATTTTTCTGTGCGTATTTTCCTATTACGGCATCGGGGTCGGTGATAGCACCGATCCATACTCGCGAAGAGTCAAGCTCTACAGTTTCAAATTTTGACGAGGTTATCTTTGCCCCCGCTTCAATATCTTCCTTAAGACGAAGCACGCTTACGACTTTAGGCTCTGCATTTTCCTGTGCAGCATCCGAAGCGCCTTCTGTAGCTTCGGGAGCTTCCTTGTTGCAGGAAGTTGCAAACATTCCTAAAAGCATCGTCAAGCAAAGCACGAGCCCTAAGACACGAAGCTTTCTTATCTTGCGTTTCGAGTGTTTTGCTTCCATAGCTTATCTCCTTTCCGGAATATAAAATATTGTGATGCACCGCCGAGAATATAAAGGCGATAACGCATCAATGTATTATAACATATATATCCTATGATGTCAACGACTTTAATTTTTTTTACACAATTTTTGTGCAATTGTGCCAAAATCAAGGTACAAATAAAAAGCAAAGTGCCGATACCCGATATTCTCGGGCTCGGCACTTTTTTATTTTACTTCTTATTTTATTTTCTTATCGGCTCGTTGATGAGATAATCGCTTGCAACGTCGTTTTCGGATACCTTATCGGCATTATAGAATACCGAATCGATAGTTCCAACTCCGCCGTCCTCGCCTACGAGCAGGAAGTTGCATTCAATCCCATTGGTCCAAATATCGAACTCGGCGTCGGTCATTCTTATAACCGCATCGAACTTTCCTTCGCATACGAAAGCGTTATGGTAATCGTAGCCCGCGGCATACCAATAGCAGAAGCAAGTGTTAAATACCGATGCGTTTCCTTTTCCGAGATAAAAGCCCGTTGAGAACTGGTCGCTGTAGCAATTGTCGTAGTAATTGCGAGTACCGAGATCGCAGAAGGCTATGCTGTCCTTAAAGGTCTCTGCTGAATTGAGCGTGCTTCGGAATATGTAGAGCGGGTGCAGATTTCTGAGTATATTGTTGTTGCTCAGCACCTTTACGGATATCTGGTTTGCCGCAATACGCATATTGCTCAGCGTGTTATCGTCGGTCTCAAGCAAAACTCCTATGGAATCAACGGTTCCGCTTCCTATCACGTTCACGGTATTGACGTCGACCGTCGGATCAGGCATTCCCTCGACCTTCTTTACGTGTATTCCGACCACGGCGTACTTTATAGCCATATATCTTATAGATACGTTACCGCCGTTCATTACCCAGATAGCGTCAGCGAGGTTCTTTCCGTCGAGGATACCGCCCTCAACAACGTATACGCTGCCAACGTCGGTCTTCTCTCCTGCGCTTCCCTTCGCGCCGAGCTTGATAAGCGGCTCGCCTCGCGTCCACTCGTCAGTAGGTCTGAGGATCGCGTAGTTGGAAAATCTGAGCGATACCGTCTTATCGGGAGCGGCAGAGGTCTCTATCGGCTTTGCGAGCAGATATTCGCCGTCAGGGAAATAAAGCGTTCTGTTGGGATTTTCGTCTATAAGCTTCTGTATCGCGTCGGAGACGTCACTGCCCGTATTCGCCTTTACGTGATCGCTTACGAGAACGTAGCCCGCATCGTCGAAATTGAGCTTTCCGTCTTCATCTTCTGCCTCTTCCTCATCGGTCGCGGGTTTCACGTTTGAAAGCTTAGCGGCAAAGAAATAATCTCCTGCAAATATCTTATCGGTAGCGAATTTACCGACTACGGCATCGGCACTCGTCAGCGTTCCCTCGGGGAGCGCGCTCTTGTACACCAACACCTTTTCTACCTTGGTCTCGACTATCTTGCTTCCGCTCGAGATATCCTCAAGCGCGCGGTAGACCTCTATTTTCTCTTCCCCTGTTTTTTCGTCAGGAAGGTTCGCGTCACCCTCGCCGCCGTTGCAGGAAACGAGTAATACGCTCATAAGCATACAAAGGCAGAGCAATACGCAAAGCAGGCTCGATCTGTTTATCTTCATAATCAATAGCTCCTCTCTATCATTACTTAGCGCTCGACTTAAGATACTCCTTATACGTCGAGCCGTTCACCGCATTTTCATCGAATATCGGATTGTATACAGCTCCCGTTCCGCCCGAAGCCGCAACGAGATATTCGCACTTTTCCTTAGGCGCGCAAAATTCTGCAACCACCGAGCGAATGACGCAGCTAAAGTTTCCGTGGTGGTTCTTGACTGCCACCTGCTTACCGCTTCCGTAAACGTCAGCCCATTTTGCAACGCACTCTGTAAGCGTGGATCTGTTCGCTATACAGAAAGCGGTCGAAAAGCCTTCGCTGATGCAGGTATCGAACCAGCATCTGTGATCCGCCGCTATAAATCCGTAGCTCGACTCGTACAAGGCGTCAAGCTTGAGATTTGACACGTAGGTCACGCGGACGTTACGCAATATGTGCGCGGGCGAGAGTATATTGACTCCTATCTGCACGTTGGATATACGCATATTTGTAAAGGTGCTGTCCGAACCCTCGATCTGAAGTCCCACCGAGCCCTGAGCACCGTTGCCTATTATGGTAATATTCTCGGCATCCGAGTCAACGACACTGCCGAAATGATTCCAATGCAAGCCTATCTGGGTGTTTATTATGGTAATGTTTCTTACGGAGGTCTCGCGTCCGAAATCTATGGAAACACCGTTTGCACGTCCGCTTCCGTCGATTATTCCGCCCTCGATATAGTAGTTTGCGCCGATATAGTCGATATCATTGAGCTGTACGCTCGCACCGAGCTTTATCATAGCTCCGTTGTCCTTTTCCCAATCGTCGCTAGCCTTTATTACCGCGTTGTTCGAGAGCTTGATGGCTATACTCTGCGTTCCCATCGAAGCGGTCAGGAGTGGTTTTGATATGATATACTCTCCGTCGGGAAAATATATTACCTTGTTTCTGCTTTGCCCGGAGTTGAATATCTTTTGAAGCTCGGGATAAAGGTCCTTGCCCGTGTTAGGCGTAACGTAATCGGTGACTACCACGTAGCCGTATTCCTTAAATCCGAAATCATTATTCTCAAGCTCAGCCTTTACCTGCTCCTCTTTGGGCTTTTCGGCAGAGATATATTTCTCCACGAAGAAATCTCCGCCCTCAAGATCGATAGCCGCGTATTTTCCTATAACTGCATCGGGGTCGCTTATCGCGCCTATGCAGACCTGATCCGACGGCAGAGTGACCTGCTCGAATTTAGCCGAGGTTATCTTGCTTCCCCTCTCTATTCCGTCCTTTACGCGTAGCACTGTGATCTCTGTCGGCGTCTTGTTAGTCTGTGCCGTCTCGGCGTTGCTGTTCGTGTCCTCTTTCGAATTGCACGAGCATATCGCAAATACGAGCGGTAGGCAAAGCAGCAGACAAACAACTGCACGCATTATCCGCTGTTTTACAGAGTACGGTTTCATAGGATATCTCCTTTCGTCGATGCGCCGCACGGCGCACTTCATAGCTTCTTTTTAAAATTATACCACAAATTACTTTTTTAGTCAATAGTGAGTTGTACTGCTCCCAATATATCAAACGCTCTTTGCAATCAGCCGTTTGGGAAGTTTTCGCATTCTTTAAATATTTTTCCGTTTTCACTTGACAAGCTATAGAATAGATGGTAATATAATTATAAATTGCTGCAATATCTTTGTCAAGTGCACATATTTGCTATAAAATATAACAAAATTGCTAAGAGGTCGAAGAAATGCCTATATACGAGCATCACGAGTATATACACGGCGAATTGCCGTTTATCCTAAATCATACAATCAGAAATTCAAAGCGATACCCCGCGTACGAGCGAAGCAATCTGCACGAAAACGTAGAGATCGTTTTTGTAACCGAAGGCGAAGCCGCCATACGTGCCGACGGCAAGGAGATAATAGCACGTGCGGGTGACACTGTCATATTTGGGACTAACGTTCTTCACGCTGTGGGTACTTACAGCAAGGCTGCCTTTTATTATCTTATAGTCGACCGTTCGTTCTGCCGTGAAAATTATTTTGACACCAATCTGCTCAAATTTGAAACGCTCGTCAGCGACAGCCTGCTTCACGATATGATGAGGGATATTATTGACGCATATTCACATCTTGACGACCGCCTTTTCTCAAAGCAGGATATACGCGCGCGAGTGCTTCTGCTGATGTCCTACATATGTGAGAACTATTCGCAAAAGGACGAGCAAGGCAACGGCAACCAGACTTTGAATTATATAAAACTGTCTATCGAATATATATGCCGTAATTTCAACCGTCCTTTGTCTCTTGACGAGGTCGCACAACGGGTAGGTGTAAGCAAATATCATTTCACCCGAACCCTTCGCGAAGCGACGGGAGAGACCTTTGTAAAATATCTCAACAGAGTTCGGTGCGACTATGCAAAGCAATTGTTGCTCAACACCGACAAGACGGTAAGTCAGATATGCGACGAATGCGGATTTATCTCCCCGTCCTATTTCAGCCGTACGTTTGAAAAATACGCGGGGATCCTGCCGAGCGAGTATAGAAAAAGTAAACAGTTACAAAGCTGAAATATATCTTTAATAAATATCCACCCGCCATAGCGGGTGGTATTTCAGTTTCGGGCATAGCTATAATACTACTTGCTACGCACAAGTGCGCTTTTTATTGGCCTGCCAGCCACGCAATCATTACTTGCTACTCGTAAACGAGTTTCAACCAAAGCCTTCCTCCGAGAGGAAGGGGGACCGCTTGCGGTGGAAGGAGCCTGCGTGC
>SVSY01000042.1 GCA_015064065.1 Oscillospiraceae bacterium | reverse complement strand
GAGCTTGCTTGATAACGGAACGCCTATGTACGAGCTGATCGGAAGCGAATACAACGAAGACGTTACTCCCGAATATCTTTCGGACACGTACGGATATTATTTCCCCCGCGGAATAATGGACAAGGCATACGAGAACGCTGCATTTTCGATGGCTGTCGGCGATAACCTTATAGTTGAAACGACGGCTGAAAACAGCAATGGCGAGACAGTTCCCTGCATTTATCTGATAGAGCGTCTCTCTACAACAAGCGAGGCAAGTAAAGCCGAGATAGAAAAAAATCTTTCCACTCTTTCGGATTTCCTTGGTGATGCGATCATAAACGACAAAAAGGAAGAGATACAGGCAAAACTTTCCTTTGAACCCAATGAATTCGCAAAGTCGCTTGACGTTGCTGAGCTTGAGCCCGTGAAAAACGGGGCGGATTATCAGCTCATAATCGCTATCACGTCAAGTATTATTTTGACTGCTGCTGTGATCACCGCGGCTATACTTATTGCGCGTGCTAAGACCCGCCGCTTTCACAAGAGCATTGAAAAATACTCCAAGAGGTAACATATGAACAACCGTGCAAGGCATATACAATACAGAAAAAGCTCTTACCGAAGAAAAAGGACCAAGGCGATGATAGTTATCGTTTCGATAGCCATCGCACTTCTTGTCGCGCTCTTTTTGATAATCGGAAACGCTTTGCACAACAAGACCGAAAACACCGCAAAAAAGCGAAATGATAAAAACAGCTCAACAGAGTCCGACACAAATCTCTCAAAATTGACAGAAGCCAAGCAGATATCGGCATACGCGCTTCCTCTTTTAGAGGACGGCTCCACGTTCTCTGAGCGACTTTCGGCTATCCCTGACGATGCCGAAGCCGTCTCAGTAGCGCTCAACCGTCCCGACGGAACTCTGCTATATCGCTCCGCACTTTCTTCAACGCTTTCATTTCTCAGCACAGCCACAGACGCGTCCGATCTGTCGGGACTCGTTTCACGCATAGACGACCGCGAATTATATGCGAGTGCCCTGCTTTACGTTCCGACCTTCGCCGAGAGCGATGCACTGCTAAAGGACGTATATCTCTCGAGCTGGTGCTCCGTAGCCGCAGAAGCTATTCGGGCAGGTGTAGGCGACTGTCTTCTCGTCATACGCTCGGCAACTGCTGACGACGTAGATAGAATATGTGAGCTTGCAACGCTTATCCGTCAGATAGAGCCCTCGGCTATCGTTGGCTGTGCCATTCCCGACGACGTAGTCGCAGCACAAAATTCCGAAGTACTCATCAAAAAGCTTTCTACGGCTTTTAATTATCTCTCGCTTGACACGACCAATTACAAGGATGATGAAGACGTAGCTTCATACGTCGAGACAAGGATATCGCAGATGCAGATGCCGCTCATATACTACAAGATGAGAGTGCTTCTTCCATATTCATCAGACGCCGAGGCTCAGCAGAGTTACATTGACGTCGCAAAGAAATACAATATTTCAAGCTGGCAGATAAAACCCTAATTTAATATTCCGTTAAAAACAACGTCGATCTTCGGATCGGCGTTATTTTTTTCGTTTTTTTTGAAAAAGTCTCAAAAATTTGAGACTAAGTGAGACTCAGGGCGACCGTTTGAAACTTTGATCCGATGTAAAATAAGCCTGCACAACGGGGAGAAAGGAGTAAGCCATAAAAAATGAATTCAACCGAATGCTCCGTTACAGAGCTTTTCGAAGAGCATTCCTTAGAAGATCTATTGCAAGACTACGTCGAGCACTGCTCCGCATCCTCTTCGGACGAAGGTTCGAAGACATCCGATGAATTTGGACCCGAAAGTGCCGGACAAGGCTCAAAAAGAACTCGTTCAAGAGCACATACCAAAAGTATTTTTCCAAATCTTGCAGGCTTTTGCAGATATCTCGGAATAGCTACCGAAGAGCTTGAAGAGATAGCGAGAAAAAATCCCTACACATATGAAAGAATACTTACAGTGCTCGAAGACGAAGCTTTAAATTCGGACCTTTCGGCAACTCTTCTTTCGGCATATCTGAAAAAGCGACTCGGATATGAAGCACCGCCCCGCCATTCTGCCGCCTCGTCTCAGCTTCAGATATGCTTTGAACACGACATTTTGGAGGACGGTGAGTAATGAAAGAAACGGCAAGCATAAGCATCTCCGGTGTTCCTACCGAGCGACAGCGGCAATTTTTCGCCTCACGAGCACGCTTCACTGCTTACGGCGGCGCTCGCGGCGGCGGAAAATCATGGGCTCTGCGCCGCAAGCTAGTTGGAATGTGTCTTCGTTACGCAGGACTTTCTTGCCTTCTGGTCCGAAGGACCTTTCCCGAACTCAAAGCCAACCACGTTATCCCATTTTTGAGGGAGTACGACGGAATAATAAGCTACAGTGAATCTCAAAAAGCTCTTATCTTTCCAAACGGAAGCAGGATCTTCTTGGGATACTGCGCAAAAGACAGTGATGCACTCAGATATCAAGGTCAGGAATATGATGTTATAGCCATCGATGAGGCAACGCAGCTGAGCGAATTCAGATTTTCAATATTGAAGGCCTGTCTACGAGGCTCAAATCATTTTCCTCGACGAATGTATCTGACCTGCAATCCGGGAGGCATCGGTCATAATTGGGTGAAGCGTCTCTTTGTTGACCGTGACTTTAGAAACGGAGAAAATCCGTCGGAATACAGCTTTATTCCCGCATTGGTATACGACAATCCCAACCTCACTTCCGCAGACCCCGAATACGTCCGCTCGCTCGAATCCCTACCTCCGCGCTTGCGAGATGCGTGGCTATACGGAAGATGGGACGTATTTGAAGGACAGTTCTTTTCGGAGTTTGATGCTTCGGTACATATCTGTGTCCCAAGTACTATCCCGAGCGATCTCAAAAAATTTATCGCCATCGATTACGGCTTCGATATGCTTGCCATCCTGCTGGTCGGCGTAGACGCAAGCGGCAATCTTTGGGTCATTCGCGAGCTTTGCGAATCGGGACTCACTCTCTCGCAAGCTGCAAGCAAAACGGCAGCTATCGCAGAGGGCGAGAACGTAGAGTTCGCGGTATGCTCTCCTGATCTTTGGAACAGACGTCAGGATAGCGGTCTGAGCGGCTTTGAGATAATGCAGAGGACTCCGGGTATGCCGCCTATGAGAGCGGCAGACGATCGCAGAATAGCGGGTTGGCGCGTGCTGCGTGAATATCTTTGCGCTCACGACGGTCATCCGTTTATACGGATATCCTCCGAATGCAGAAATCTATGTGAGTGTCTGCCTGCGCTTCTTTGCGATCCTAATCGCACTGAAGACGCATCGGATACTCCACACAGAATAACGCATTCACCCGAAGCATTGCGATATGCCGTAATGAGCAGAGCCCAAAATCTTACAGAGGCATACGGTGATGACTTGACCGATATTCCTCTCGGCTTTAAACTCAAGCAAGAGCGTTCTTTTTTCGATTGATAGAAAATCAAAATTCTGTTACTCCGTTGTGCATCAAAAAAGATACGCTCTTGCTACACGAAACTACTCAACTATTTTGAAAGGATCTTTTCTAAAATGGCACAAGCAAACAGTTCAAAAAAACTCCTTTTCGCATCTTATCACACCTTTAAAAGTGTAGACACGAGAACGGGGCACAGCGGCAAGGAAAGCATCTGCGAGATGAAGAATTTCAAGATGTTGCCCGACGGTTCGATAAAGCGACGGTCGGGATACAAAACGATATTTAGCGCCGACAGTACGATAAGGACGATTTGGAGCGGTAATATTGACGGATATAACAGTTGTTATTTCATAGCAAAAAACAAAATATATCAGCTGTACGAAGCAATGAATGCCGCGAGTGCTCTTGCAACGATATCCAGCTCAAGCGGAAAAGCAGAGATGTTCTTTCTCAGAGATGCGTTATACGTTATAGACGGAAGCCAAATGTACATGTTTAAAAACGGTACGCTATCCACGGTGTCCGGATACGTCCCGCTTTTTGGCAAGGATTGGCCTGTCGGAAAGTTGGGTGAGATCAACGAACCGCTAAATATACTTACAAGACGCGCACGGATAACTTACAATGCAGGCAGTTCTCCGAATGCATATCTTCTCACGATGTATCCCGTCGAAAGCGTTCACAGTATATACCGAAACGGCGAACTGGTATCAAGCGGCAGTTATGCTATAGATACTCAACTCAATACCATAAACCTTATGGGAATTCAGAGCGGAGATTCCATAGAGGTAGATCTCACCTTCGCTCCGAGGATAACCGACAATATCAATTCCCTGCTTTCCTGCACCTGTGCAACGGTATTTGGCGGCATAAACAACAGCAGACTTTTTATGTGGAACGGCAATAAGAATAGCGTTATTTACGCAAGCCGTTACGTAAGCGATCAAAGCGTTGCCGAGGCTCAGAAAAGATGTCCCGACTGCGGTCATATATACTTTCCCGAGGGTTGCGATATAACGGTCGGCAACGGAAATTATCCCGTAAAGGCTGTGGCAAGACATTTCGACCGCTTGATAATACTTACCTCACACGATGCGTGGGTAGCAAACAATTCTACCTGTGACAGCGAACCAATACCGATAATGAATATAAATTCAAGTATAGGCTGTCCGGTAGTTCACGGAGCTGTCACTATAGGAAACGACCCGATAAGCATCGGAAAGAGCGGGATATACAAGTGGACGTCAAAAACCGACGAGCTTAACGAGGCGAACGCCGTAAGCATTTCAGATCCGATATCGGACCTTTTCGAAAACTACTATCTTCAAAACGGCATTATCTTTGCGGATAAAGATAACCGTCAGATATGGCTCACGAGCAGCCGTGCCAACGGCTCGGTATGGATATACGATCTTGATAAAGACTCTTGGTTTGCCTACGATAACGTAAACGCCAATATGTTTTTTAAATCGGGAGACAACGTAGGTTTTATCAACGGTAATAACATATGCGTATTCGACGAAACGCTTGAAGAGGATCTTTGCACGTTCGGATCTACCGCAGGAACCAAGATCATTGCTACCTTGCAAAGCGGAATGCTTGATTTTGAGACGCCGCGCATCAAAAAGCTATCTTCGGTCGTAATGAAAGGCGACCTCAACGGTATTTCAACAGAACTCGATATATTCTGCGACAACGGCGAGCATATCCATTCGACGCTAAACTCTTCTGCGGATCTGCACAGTATAATTTCAAAAAGGTTATTTTCCAACAGATTCAGAAGCCTATATTTCAAGCTCACCGTAAAAGGAAGCAGTCAGGGCAAGCTGCACTCTCTTTACCTTATGGCAAGATAAAAATACTAACAGAAAGGAACATCTATGAAAGATCTTAAAGGTTTTAACAAAGCATGGCAACAGTACGAGGCGGGCAAGGAATACAAAAGAAGGATAGGGCTTTACGAGACGGTTCGGCAAAACGAGCGCTTCTACCGCGGTGAACAGTGGCAATACGGCGAGGGCAAGGATCTTCCCAAGCCCGTGTTCAACATAGTATACCGAGTAATGAATTACCTCGTTTGCTCGGTTGCCTCTGCTAATATCTCTCTGAGCTTTACCGACGAAAATCTCCCGTTCGCAAAAAGCGGGGAAAATGCGGCTCTCATACGCAAGGCAGTAGACGTTCTTGCACAAAATACGGCTTACCGATGGAAAAAGGACGGTATGGACAGAAAGATGTTAAAGCTTCTGACCGATGCCGCAATAACGGGAGACGGGGTCGTATATTGCTATTGGGACAGCAGCATACGAAGTCCTCAACGCTTTGACGGAGACATCGTCACAGAGCTTATCGACAACGTAAACGTATTCCCCGCCGACGTTAATAAGCCCGATATTCAGTCTCAGGATTACGTAATACTTGCCGGACGTGCATCTGCCAACAAGCTTCGCGAGGAAGCATACAAGGCGGGTATTGCCAAGGAAGAAATAAACAAGATAACCCCCGATGAAGAATACGGTGCTCAATCAGGCGATATGGCTAAATATGAGCTTAGCGGCGAGGACGAGGCAAAGACCACGTACATCATTAAATTCTGGCGAGAAAACGGGCACGTAATGTTCGAAAAATCTACCAAGAACTGCGTTATTCGCCGTGGGAAGACCGACTGTCATCTCTATCCGATCGCATATTTCAATTGGATACCTGTAAAGAACAGCTTTCACGGTGCGTCCCCGATAAGCTCTCTTATACCTAATCAAAAGTTCATAAATCGCGCATACGCTATGGTGATGAAGCATATGACCGATACCGCTTTTTCAAAGGTCATCTACGATAAATCGAAGATACCCGAGTGGTCTAACGAGATCGGAGAAGCAATAGCGGCTTACGGAGGCGGAAACGTTGCCGATTCGGTGAGCGTAGTCGGTGTGGGCGATATGCAATCGGGATATATGGAGCTCATAGAAAGCGCGGTAAATCTTACGAAGGAGCTTATGGGAGCGACCGATTCCGCACTCGGAAACCTTGAAGCCAACAACACGAGTGCTATCCTCGCACTGCAGGAAACATCAAGGATCCCGCTGCAGCAGATAAGAAGTGCATATTACCGTATGATAGAGGACATAGCAAATATCTGGGCGGATATGATATGCGCTTACTATCCGTCCGAAAGATTGCTCCCCTGCTATTCAAACGGCGAGGTACGCACGGAAAAAATAGCACTTTCGATGCTCAAGGACGACGTACTCTGCGCTGAAGCACAAATATCGGAGATGACGCGATACAGCGCCACGGGAGTACAAAATATGCTCGACAAGCTTCTCGACGGAGGTTATATAACGGCTACGGAATACGTAAGGCGTCTTCCCTTCGGTGCTATCGGGGAGCGAGACGACATTCTGGAGCAGATACACGAACGTGAAAAAACAATCTCAACGTATTCAAATAAAGAAAGTGAGGAATAAAAATGACCGATATCTCTACCACCGAGCTCTTTTCAGAGGATCTTTCATCATCTGAAAAAGATATATCCGAAGATGCTGCAGTCGCAGCCGAAATAAATATTGAAGCCAACAGCAATGCCGAAGCTACCTCAAACGACGACGAGGATACTGCCCCTCCCGATAGCAGCTCCGAAGACTCGTGCGAAAATAGCGATGAGGCAGAAAAGACCGTAGGCGAGCTAAGAGAGGAAATAGCAGCTCTTAAGCAGCAGCTCGTAAAACTTGAGAAGCTCAAGGAAAATCAGGATCGAATTCTGAACGAGCTTTCTGATTTTGCTTATCTGTTCCCCGAAGTAGCCGTCGACGAAATACCCGAAGAGGTATGGGAAGCCGTAAAAAAAGGAACTGCTCTGAGCGCATCCTACGCGCTTTACGAAAAAAGAAAAGCGGCAGAAGCTATACGAGCAGCTAAGATCAACGAAAAGAACGCGTCAATGTCTCCCGGCGCGGCAGGTACTAACACGGCAGGAGAATACTTCTCTCCCGAGGAGGTACGCAGGATGTCGCGTGAAGAGGTACACGCCAATTATTCCAAGATCAAGGAATCCATGAAGAAATGGATGCAGAGATGAGCTTTCGCATACTCTTTATGTATTTGGCTGTCTTTACCGCTGTAAAAAATATCTTTAAACCTAAATTTTAAAATTCAAAAACAAGAAAGGAAAAAAACTATGGCTATTACAAATTTTATCCCTACTATCTGGAGTGAAAACCTTATGACCGCGCTTGACAAAAAGTATATTGCGGTAGCAAACTGCAGCAGAGACTACGAAGGCGAGATCAAAAACAAGGGTTCTGTAGTAAAGATCTGCGGAGTCGGCGCTATAACCGTCAGCGACTACACAAAAAATTCAGATATGTCCGCTCCTCAGGCCATTTCTGATACGGTGACCGAGCTCACGATAGACAAAGCAAAATTTTTCAATTTTCAGATCGACGACGTGGACAGAGCGCAGTGTTCTCCCAAGCTTATGGACGCGGCTATGCACAGCGCTGCTGCAGGCATCGCCGACGAGGCAGACAAGTATGTATACTCGCTGTACGAAGATGCCGGAACTAAGATCTCTCACGCAGACGCAAGTGACGGAAAGCTTATCGAGAGCATAATCAAAGCGCGTCAGAAGCTTTACGAGAACAACGTGACCGATTCCGCAAGCGTCGTACTTGAGGTCTCCCCCGCAGTAGCAAGCGTTATCCTCAAGGAAAAGCTTGCTATTACCAACAGTGCAGATGCATTCGAGAACGGATATATCGGTTCTATTGCGGGCTGTAAGATCTACGTCTCCAATAACATCAAGCAGGAGGCTGCAAGCGGATCTTCGAGCCACAAGTGCATTATGAGAACCAAGCGAGCTATCGCTTTTGCCGAGCAGCTTTCTGAGATCGACGCATACCGTCCTGAAAAGCGTTTTGCAGATGCGGTAAAGGGACTCCATCTTTACGGTGCAAAGGTAGTATACCCCACTGAAATGGTAACCCTCGAGATCAGCGTAAAGGCATAATCGGGCGAGGCGGCGTACATGAGTATGACAAACAGAGATATCTATTCTTCCGCGCTTGTACATCTGGGTACACTTGCAAGCAATACTGTGTGTGAGGATTACGAGGAGCGTGCGCCATATATCATCGCAAATTTTTGCAATATGAGCAAAGCTATAGATGAAAAGATAAGAAAAAACGACGGCATTGAAAGTGCTCCTTCCTTCAGCGGCGTTTATATGTTTCTTGAAGCAAATTTCCCTCTTTGCGAAAAGATGATCGCACCTGCCGTATTCTATCTCGCCGCTATGCTTGTCATTGACGAAGACCCTGAGCTTTCCGACAAGCTGTACGAAAGATATTGCGATCTTATGTGCGAAATATCTATGAGTCTTACCTATCAAAACGGAAAGATAACTCAAAAATACTTTGCTGATTGACGGATAGCCGCATTAGGTTTATTGCAGAACAGTAGCGTTAAAACAAAATAATCAAGCCTCCTTTGGCGTCAGGTGACGCCAAAGGAGGCTTTTCGCAGACTTTTTGTATGCTTTTTACCGCACTCTTCATCTGTGCTTTGGTTTTAAGGTATTCAAGAAGATAAATATCTTTGTCACATCGGTTTTATATTGATTTCCAGACAGAAATGTGGTAATATATACATAGTGTTATTAAAAGGAGTTTCAAATGTACTGGGCAATAGGTATATTTTTATTTTTATCAATTTTTTATCTTTTGAGCGGATATGCAGTATTCAGACGCATATGCGTGCGCCGCGCTGACCGTTCCGATGCTTTTGAAGGACTTTTTTCAAAGCAAAGGCTCTCTATTATCGGTGAAGACAGACTGCGTAGGGATCACGAATGGTTTGATACTCACCGCACGCGAGATCTCTGTACTCTCTCTCACGATGGGTTAAGACTTTTTGCTACTCTCATAAAAGCACCTGACGAAGTTAAGCCTCGCGGTGCTGTAATACTTTTTCACGGATACCGTTCAAACGCGCGCCGAGATTTTTGTCTTCAAATGAGAACTCTGCACGAGGCAGGCTATCACGTCATAGCCGTTGATCAACGTTCCCACCGACGAAGCGAGGGAAAATACATCTGCTACGGCATCAAGGAACGCCACGACGTAGTTTGTTGGTGCAATGAAGCGGTAAAACTTTTTGGAAAGGATATCCCGATAGCGATAATGGGGCTTTCGATGGGCGGTGCTACGGTGCTTATGGCGAGCGACATCGTAAACAGCGGCTCTGTAAAATGCATAATAGCCGACTGCCCCTTCTCTTCGGCGCACGGTATAGTTTCTTACGTTATGAAAAATCATAACCGGCTCCCCATGTCAAAGCTTCTTTTGAGTGCCGCCGGTTTCTGGATAAGAACGCTTGCGGATTTCACGCTATCAGCGCCCTCCGCCGCAGAGATCGTCTCACGCTCGAAGCTCCCTATTCTTATATTTCACGGTGAGAGCGACGACTACGTGCCGATAGCTCACTCCGAGGAGATCGCGCTATCGGGAAAAGACAGGGTCAGATTGGTACGTATTCCAAACGCCGAGCACGCAGAAGCCGTATACAACGACGAGAAAAAATACAATTCCGAAATGCTTGGCTTCCTTGATTCAAAAATGAACTTTTTCGATTGACTTTTTAAATTCGCCGTGTTATAATAATCTTAGTTTCAATACTACGAACGGAGGATACTTTATGAAAAGAAAAATGTGTCTGCTTCTCTCTCTCATCTTTCTGCTTCCCGTGTTCGCGGCTTGCGGCGCTTCAAACTCACAAGATCCGACAGAGCCTGTTGGTTCGTCTTCCGGCAGCGAAACGTCAACGGAAGAGCCCACCGAAAAAGCAACGAGAAAGCCTAAAGAGACTAAACCCGCGGACTTTGACGACCAAGGAAACATTACGCTTGACGGTTGGTCGGATTACGTTATCGTAAGAGGACACGAATGTTCCGAATCGGAGAAGACCGCATCCGCAGAGCTCAGAAATTATATAAAGAAAATTTCCGGTGCAACACTCAATATCGTTACCGATGAACGTGAGCCCTCCGAAAAGGAGATAGTTGTCGGAAAAACCAACCGTGAGAACGAGGGTGAATTTGATTACGACGAGCTTGGTGATGAAGGCTTCGTTATCAAAACGCGCGACAAAAAGATATTTATCGTAGGCGGAAAACAAAGAGGTACTTTGTACGGAGTTTACGCCTATCTTGAGGAATATCTCGGATGCCGTTTTTACACGTCAAACTTCGAAAAAGTACCCGATATAGATCCTCTTCCCTTTATCGAGATCGAAGAAAACAAACAGATACCCGTATTTGAAACGAGAAATCCCGGTTGGAGCGATATGAACAACCACGCGATAAGCGCTAAGCTCAAGGTCAACGGAAGCCACGGACGAGGTGCGATGCCTGAGATGTTCGGCGGAAATCTCACGTGGGCGGGCAGCTGCGTTCACACACTCCCAAAGCTCGCCGAGCTTAAGGGCGACGAATGGGAAAATGAGCCTTGTCTGAGCGATGAGAACGTTTATAACACTGTACTCAAAAACGTGCGTGCACTTCTCTCCGCAAACCCGAACGCAAAATACATATCTGTATCTCAGGCTGACAGCAGCACTAAGGATGTAGCTTGCAAGTGCGAAAAGTGCACCGAATTATTTGAAGCTACGGGGTCGCGTGCGGGAGTTTATCTCACCTTTGTCAACCGCATAGCAAACGCTATAAAGGACGAATATCCAAACGTGATGGTGCACACCTTAGCTTACAAATATACGAAAGACATTCCTACGAACGTCGTTCCCGCAGACAATGTGATGGTTCAGCTTTGCACCATCGAGGCTTGCTTCCGTCACCCACTTGCAGAGTGCACGAATGCAATAGATAAGGCGACCGATTTTGAGGCACTTCTCAAGGATTGGTCGGGCATATGTAAGTATCTCGCAATATGGGATTACACAACGAATTTCACCTACTATAATCTGTCCTTCCCCAATTTCGAAGCTATGTACGACAACGTTCAGCTCTTCGCTGACAACAACGTAAAGTATCTTTACGAGCAGGGTCAGTGGCAGGGTACGAACGGTGAATTCAGTGAACTTCGCGCATACCTACTTGCGAGACTGCTTTGGGATCCTTATATGTCGAGAGAACAGTATTACGCGTATATGGACGAATTTCTGCTCGACTATTACGGAGAGGGCGGAGCTAAGATACGCGAATATATCGATCTTATGCACAAGCAGACCGAAAATATCTGCACGACCATATATAACTCTCCGACTAACTACTACCCTTGCTCTATAAAAACGGTTCGCGCCGAGGGCACTCTTCCTTCGGGAATAACCGCGGACAATCTCCGCAACTACAAAAAGTTCGATTGGACGCCCTATTACGATTGGTACAATGAATTCGTTCCAAACGCACTGCTCACCGAGGGTCAGAAGCTTTTCGACGAAGCGTACGCACTTGCGACCGACAACCTCTCAAAAAGTCATATCCTCAAATCCTCTATACAACTCGACATCCTCAAAATATACTTTGAGAACGAGCGAATAGCAGTCGCTGAGGCAAATATCTACGATATGGTATACGGACTTGCCGAAAAGCTTATGGGCGCAGACGAGGCAACCTCTGATTTTGTTGCCAATGCCGTCAGAAGCTATGCAGTGCAGAATATAAAGAATAATATCGCGGATATGAACAGAGCTTATTACAATAAGCTTATGGATTTTGGAATTATGTACGACCGTGAAGGAAGAAAGCTTTCTCCCGACGGAAAGTACGACTTTGGCAAGCTTCCTCGCGATTGGGTGCCTGCTACATAAACATAAAAAGGACTGCTTCATTAAGATGCAGAAGTCGAGTTCTTGGGTTCGTCGGCGTACAAAGGTACGGCAGAGACCAAGAACGCGGCTAAAAAACACACATAAAAATGAATTTTGAGAGCCTCGGCTCGAAAAATTCTACAAAAGAACCGCTCTTGTTATCGACTTTGATAGCAAAAGCGGTTCTCTTTTTTTATTTTATTTTTGTGTGTTTTTGTTCTGCACTAAAGGAAGCAGTCCCTCCTGTTTATACTTTAGTCACTTTGATCATCGTTCTATCATAATAAAGCTATCATTCTGCGGATCACCGCTGATATCACTCTGACGCACCGAGTAGCGCTTTGCTATGCTCCATACGTCGTCCTCGTGAGTAGGATAGCATACGATAAAGGCAGGCTCTTGCTTTTCTATCGGCTCGCCAAATTCCACGCTTTCAAGAAATCTTACCCTTTCTCTGCCCCACAAGGTAGCCGAAATATCTATCCGGCTATCAAGGTCTATAAAGTCGCCGTCGCGCTTTGCCCGTACGCTTACGCCGTCCGCTATCGCATCAAAGCCGATCAATTCTTCAAAGGCTTCAACGTCAAGCTCACAGTTAAAGGGGAGCTTTGCTTCGCTTGATGCGTATTCTCCTCCGCGCTCATACACAACGCTGTATTTACAAATTCCGCGAAGCTTGGTTTTATTATCTTCGCGGTCCGTCCCCTCGATCATCGCATATGCACGTACGTCAACAAGATTTGCATCGTCGAAAATTCCAAGCTCTTCGGCAGATATTTTGTCATTTTGAATATGTGAAAGTCTACCGTTATAAAGTAGCTTCGGGATATCAAGCTCACGGTATTGGCATTCGCAATCCTGCTCTACCGAGAAAATATCTGCTGTATATTCAAGCTCACGCGTGCCAAAGCAACACATCTCAAGTACGGCGCTCACTTCCAAGTTGACAACATCTTCCTCTACGTTTACGGAAAGATCCGTCACGTTTCCCGATACTCTGAGAGAGAGATCCTCGCCAAGCTCTATTCCATCAAGCTCGGTACTGACGTCAAAAGGGATCTTTCTCTGAACGACTTCGGGACAAGCTTCACTTTTCGACGTCAAAAGATCAATGACTATCTCACCTCTGACTCTGATGCTGTCCTCTTCTTTTGTGCAGTCGCTCACCGAGACCCTGCCCTCCGCCGCAGAAACCGTTGCGTTTGCTTCGGGAAGTCTGTATTCATCCGTTAGCGTAATAACGTCAGAGCTCTCACAAAAGCATTCAACCGCGTTAAGAGTTGCTCCAAGCCGCTCTATGCTCTCCTCATTCTCAATTCCGTTTATCTGCTCGGCACACAGACGCTTTCCCCATGCGCCCACGGAAGTGCGAAGATGGCTTCTAAGCTGAAATCTTCTCGGTGAGCTTACCCTGACCGAGCTGCTTTCGCAAACGCTGTGAGCCATTACCGTAACGCCCTCACCCATCTCAAACTCACTCATATTTTCTATAGGCAAGGAAAACGAGTATTCACTCAAAAACGGAACCGAGCATATCTGTCCGTCTGCACTCAGATAGACTACCGTATAGTCTGCAACTCCGTTGACGTCCAACTTGTTTCCGCTTATAAACTTTGACGGCGGCAGAAGTGAGCAACGAAGATAAAGCATCCTGCGTATTTCGGGATAATAGTCCGCAAGCGTCATTTCCTCCGAGATATCGGTATTTACGTCGCGCCAAACAAGAGGCATAGTAACGCGGCAATCATTTGTGATACGATTTGTATTCATTTTATCTTCTCCCTTCGTGTTTTCGGTATTTCTTCGTAACAAATTTATTCCCGACAAGGAGAAAATATGCCAAAAATGCCATATTACTGTCTTATAAAAGCCACTTTTTAAATAAATGATCAAAATCCTTTGACAAGAAGAGAAAAATGTGATATAATATACTGAATTGCTTTGTCAAATACACAGGAGGTTTGAAATGGTCACGATCACCGACGTTCTGCCGAAAAGCAGAGCCGCAAGAGCGGGAATAAAGACGGGCGACGTGCTGATCTCTATAAACCAAAAGGAGATCAACGACGTTCTTGACTACCGCTTTTATCTTGCCAACAAAGAAATAGACGTCGCTGTTCTCCGTGACGGTGAGGAGCTTTCCTTTCATATCGTCAAAAAGGAATACGACGATATAGGACTTGACTTTGAAACTCCGCTTATGGACAAAAAGCATTCCTGCGAAAACAAGTGCGTTTTCTGCTTTATAGACCAGCTTCCGAAGGGTATGCGAAAGACGCTCTATTTTAAGGACGACGACTCTCGTCTGTCCTTCCTTCACGGAAATTACGTAACTCTTACGAATATGCACGAGAGGGATATCGACCGAATAATCGATATGCATATCTCTCCCGTAAACGTCTCTGCACATACGACAAATCCCGAACTCAGAAAAACTATGATGCACAATAAGCGCGCGGGAGAGGTCCTTTCCTATCTGAAAAAGCTGGCAGATGCCAAAATATCACTCTGCTGTCAGATAGTGCTGTGTAAGGGTCTTAACGACGGTGAGGAGCTCGACCGCTCACTCCACGATCTTATCGCGCTCTACCCCGCTCTCACGAGCGTGGCTATCGTTCCCGCGGGGCTTACACGCTTCCGCGACGGACTTTATCCTCTTGAACGCTTTAGCCCCGAAGAGTCAGCCGCGGTTATCAAACAGATAAACGCCTATGGTGATTGGTGCAAAAAGCAGTACGGCACGCGCATAGTTTTCCCGTCCGACGAGTTCTACATAACGGCAGGTCTTCCCCTGCCCGACGACGATTTTTACGAGGACTACTCGCAGATAGAAAACGGTGTCGGACTGCTGACAGATATGCGCTCAAGTATAGAGTTTGAGCTTGAGGATCTATCGGCTTATTCGGACTTCTGCGCTCCGCGTAAAGTCTCGATCGCTACGGGATACGCCGCGTACGACCATATATGCGCTGTATCTAAAAAGCTTGAGGAGAGCTTTGACGGACTCAGGATAAACGTTTACAGGATAAAAAACAACTTTTTCGGCGACTCTATCACGGTATCGGGCTTGCTTACGGGCAAGGATATGAGCGAACAGCTCAGCGGCAAAGACCTCGGCGACGAGCTTCTCTTCTCCTGCTCAGCTCTCCGCGCTGACGGCGAGGTGTTTCTCGACGATATGACACCCGAAGAGTTATCGAAAAAGCTCGGAGTTCCTACGAGAGCCTGCGAGAGCGACGGATACTCGTTTATTTGTGCCGTTCTCGGACTTAACTAACAGACGAAATCATCAAAGGAAGGTATATATAAATGGCAAAACCTATAGTTGCGATAGTCGGCAGACCTAACGTCGGCAAGAGCACTTTGTTCAATAAGCTCATAGGCGAGCGCCGCTCCATCGTAGAGGACACCCCCGGAGTGACGCGCGACCGAATATACGGTGAGACCGAATGGTGCGGAAAGCATCTTATAGTTATAGACACGGGCGGAATAGAGCCCAAGACCGACGATATAATCCTCAAGCAGATGCGTTTTCAGGCTGAGGTAGCTATTGAGAGCGCAGACGTCATCATCTTTATGTGCGACGTACGCACGGGACTTACCGCTGACGACAGAGATATCGCGGTAATGCTCCAGAAGAGCGGAAAGCCTATCGTTCCCTGCATAAATAAGTGCGACAGCGTCGGTGCTCCCCCCTTCGAGTTTTACGAATTCTACGAGCTCGGATTTGATTGCGAGCCTATCGCGGTCTCCTCGGTACACGGAAGCGGTACGGGCGACCTGCTTGACGCAGTCCTTGAGAAGATCCCCGCAACGCTTGGCGAGGAGGAAGAGGACGACAGCATCAAGGTCGCCGTTATCGGAAAGCCTAATGCGGGAAAATCCTCGATAATCAACAAGATAATCGGTCAGAACCGACTTATCGTATCCGATATTGCGGGAACTACGCGCGATGCTGTCGACACGCATATCGAGATAGACGGAACTAAATTCACCTTTATCGACACCGCAGGAATACGCCGCGCCTCAAAGATAAACGACAAGATAGAGAAATACAGCGTTCTTCGCGCACATATGGCTGTTGAAAGAGCCGACGTATGTCTTATTATGATCGATGCAGGCACGGGTATCACCGAGCAGGACGAGAAGATCGCGGGCATCGCTCACGAGGCGGGAAAGGCTTCTATAGTGGTCGTAAACAAGTGGGACTCTATCGAGAAGGACAACTCCACGGTCAACCATTTCAACGAGCGTATACGCACCTCGCTTGCCTATATGCCCTATGCGCCGATAGTTTACGTCTCTGCACTTACGGGTCAGCGCATCAATACGCTCTTCGACCATATCAAATACGTTTACAATCAGTCTACTACACGTATATCCACGGGTATGCTCAACGACGTTCTCGCCGAGGCGACAATGAAGGTACAGCCTCCGTCCGACAAGGGCCGCAGACTCAAGATATACTATATGACGCAGATATCCGTAGCTCCGCCTACCTTCGTTATATTCTGCAACGATGCAGAGCTCTTCCATTTCTCCTATCAGAGATATCTTGAGAATTGCTTAAGGCAGACCTTCGGCTTCGGAGGTACGCCTATAAGGCTTATAATTCGAATGAAAGGTGACGAGAAACAATAATGGAAAATAAGATCAAGGGATTGCTCTTTGATTTTAACGGCACGCTTTTCTTTGACAGCGAGCTTCATATAAGAGCATTCAAAAAATATTTTACCGAGCACGGAAAAGAAGAGCCCACGGCTGAGTTTATCACTAAAAACATCTTCGGCAGACCTAATCCGAGAATATACGGCGACAATTTCAATCCTAATTACACAGAGGAGGAATGGCAAGAATTTGCCGACGAGAAAGAGGGACTTTACAGAGAATTCTGCTTAGCTTCTCCCGAGCTTATGCAATACACCAAGGGCGCGTACGAGATGCTCGATTGGCTCAAAGAAAACAATATTCCCTTCTGCCTTGCTACAGGCTCCGGAATGGACAACCTCAGCTTCTATATCGAAAATATGGATCTTGGACGTTGGTTCTCACTTGACAATATAGTTTATTTCGACGGAAGCTTTCAAGGTAAGCCCGAGCCCGATACATATCTGCTCGCGGCTAAAAAGCTCGGTCTCGACCCATCCGAATGTGCCGTATTTGAAGACGGAACGAGCGGTATAGTGGCGGCTCGCAGAGCCGGTGCGGGAGCTGTTATAGGAGTCTATGAGCCCTCTATGCCCTCCCCGATAACCGAAGACGTCAGCTGTGATGCGATCTACCACGACTTTACACAGTGGAAAGAGATCTTTAAGAATTTAGGTATTCTGAGGTAAAAAATGTTTGTAGATAACGTTAAGATTTACGTAAAGGCGGGTGACGGCGGAAACGGTGCCGTTGCCTTCCATAGAGAGAAATACGTTTCTCACGGCGGTCCCGACGGCGGTGACGGCGGACACGGAGGAAACATAATCTTCCGCGTTGATACGGGCTGTAATACCCTGCTCGCATTCAAATACCGCCACAAGTTTATTGCAGAGAACGGCGGAAACGGAAAGGGCGGCAAGATCCACGGAGCTACCGCTGACGACCTCGTTATCCTCGTTCCGCCCGGAACTCTTATCAAGGACGAGGAGTCGGGCAAGGTCATTCACGATATGACCGATAACGACGGTGCTGACTATCTCTGTTGCCGCGGCGGCAGAGGCGGTTGGGGAAACCGTCACTTTGCAACTCCCACGCGACAGATACCGATGTTTGCAAAGAGCGGCAAGAAAGGCGAGGAGAAAAATCTTATCCTTGAGCTTAAAATGCTTGCTGACGTCGGACTTATCGGATATCCAAGCGTTGGAAAATCCTCTATACTCGCACGCATAAGCGCGGCAAAGCCCAAGATCGCAGACTATCATTTCACAACTCTCTCGCCAAACCTTGGAGTTGTGTCGGTGAGCGCCGAGGAAGGCTTCGTTGCCGCAGATATCCCCGGACTTATC
>SVSY01000041.1 GCA_015064065.1 Oscillospiraceae bacterium | reverse complement strand
AAAAAAAAACAAATTTTAAAAAAAAAAAAAAAAAAAAAAAAAAAAAACAATTTACCTTTGTCAATATTGAACAAAATTATTCATATAATCATAAAAGAGCAACGCGCTTTGCGTTGCTCTTTTAAATGCTTATTATATTTATTCAAGTCTGTCAATAAACAAATCCAGCCTTCTTAACCGCCGCGATTATCTCGTCTGCCTGCTCCTTGGTATATCTCTTCATCGGGAAAGTGGCGTTTCCGACCTCAAATCCCATATCCTCAAGGACTACCTTGACTGCGGGGATTATCTTAGTACCCATCATAACGGTAATTATGCGGTTAGCAATATACTGCGCCTCGCGCGCCTTATCAAGCTCCCCTGCTACAAAGTGATCGTAGATAGGTCTGATATAATCCATAAGAATGTTATAGTTCGTACCGATACCGCCGTCAGCGCCTGCGCAAAGTCCCATAAGAAGCATCTCGTCGGGTCCGTTGATTATATTCATCTCGCCGTGAGTAAGGTCCTTAAGGCGCATCATCTCGTAATAGTTAGAGCTCGTCCACTTGATAGCGGTAACGTTGTCTATCTCAAACGCCTTTGCCGCAAAGGTAGCGTTCATATTGAAGCCTGCCGCGGGGTTGTAGTAGATCATAAGCGGAATATGAACTGCGTTTGCGAGTGCCTTATAGTAATTGTATATATCGTCCGAGTCATACGAGAAGAAAAGCGGAGCTGTTGCGGAGATAGCCGCCGCGCCTACGCGCTCAGCCTGCTTTGCAAGATAGATAGCGTCAGAGAAATCTGCCGCCGCTACCTGAACGATACAGGGCTTGTCTCCCGCCGCCTTTACTGATGCTTCTGCAAGAACTGCTCTATTCTCGGTCTTAAGAGCAATTCCCTCACCCGTTGCGCCGCCAACGTAAAATCCGTCGGCATTCTTGGAGAGAAGATAGCTTATAAGCTTATCGAGTGCCTGTGTATTTATGGTCTCGTCAGCGTTAAGAGGGGTAACTATTGCGGGCATTATTCCCTTGAATTTCATATAACTCATATCATTATCCTTTCATTTACCTACTTGACATTTTTTTAGGTGATGTTATAATATATATTAGCACCTATCCCTTTAGTTGTCAATACATTTTCAGGACAAATTAATTTTTATAATGTCATATAAGGAAATATATTATGTATGAATTAAAGCTTAACATAGCAAACCGCCAATGCTCCGTATTTTTGCAAAACGGTTTTTATCATCCTTCCCGTTCACAAAATATACATAAGCACAACTATGACGAGCTCCACGTTGTAAGCGGCGGCGCGGTCGCGTTTATGGTGGAGGGCAAAAAATATACCGTCAAAGACGGCGAGCTATTGGTCATACCGAGGGGCAGATTTCACTCCTGGCTCGACGAGGAGGATCACACGCTTCATTCAGCTCTTCAGGTCGACGTTCAACACCCGAAAACAGAGATAATAAAAGCCGACCCGAGTGTGATACGCGGTCTCTTTAACGAGATAGAAAAATGCAATACGAGCAACGATCACACGGTAATAGCAGCATATATCCCCCTGCTGTGCAGTTATCTTAACGTCTCGGACAAGCAGAATATAAACGAGGTATCCGACGCGGGAATGCTTATAGAGGTGTTCTTTTCCACGTCGTACGAAAAAGACGTGCATCTTGAAGATCTTGCACAGATCCTTCACCTATCTTTACGGCAGACCGAGCGCAAGCTTATAGAGCACACGGGAAACAACTTTAAAGAAGAGCTCGCTTCAACGCGCATAAGCATAGCAAAATATCTTATTGAAAGCACGGATATGTCGCTTACCGAAATAGCGCAATACGTCGGCTACCGTTCGTATGCGGGATTTTGGAAGGCTATGAAAAAATATGGGTCGTAAGTATATCTTATGACCCATATTTTTATAACAGTTTAAATCTGTTCTTTTCACATTCAAGTACACCTTCGGCTCTGAGACGGCTTATCTCTGCTGAAAGACCGCTTCTGTCGACCTCAAGATAGTCGGCAAGCTCCTGTCTGTCAAACGGTATCTCAAAGGTGTCGTTTCCTACCTCCTTGGCGCGCAGAGCAAGATAGGTCATAAGCTTTTCGCGTGTGGTTCGTCGCGAGGTTATCTCTATCTTCTGGTGAAATACTATAGTTTTTTTCGCAAGATCCTTCATCAAGTTAAAAATAAGCTGTTGATGAAATCCGCAGTTATTGTGGCAGACATGCAAGATATGCGAGCAATCTATAAGCATTATCTCGCTCGGCTCGCTTGCCGTGACCGTAACGGGTATTGAGTGTATCTCGGCGCAGGCAAAGGCTTCGGCGAACACCTCGGACGCCCCCATAGTACCGAGCAGACTTCGGTTTCCGTAGTAATCCGTCTGCGATATCTGTACCTCTCCCGACAGCACGACTCCTATGTAACGCGCAGAAGAGCCCTCCGACATTACCGTATATTTCTTATCGAAGCTCTCCACTCTCGCACCGAGGCAGACGAGCATACGAAGCAGATCCTCATCTTCTATTCCCAAAAAAAGAGGACATTTTTTTAAAATTTCCAAATATTTTTTCAAAATTTCTCCTTTTTGTTGAATTTTCAACATACTTTCTGCTTAAATTATACTATAATAATGTCAGAAAGTCAAGGAGGTAATTTATGAAGATCGCTTTTTTTGATACCAAACCATACGACAGACCGTCGTTCGACAGATACGGAGCCGAACACGGAGTCGAGTTTAAATATTTTGAGACCAAGCTTAACGAGGATACCGCAGAGCTCGCGCACGGATTTGACGGTGTATGCGCCTTCGTTAACGATACTGTAAACGACAAAGTAATAGACAAGCTGTACGAAATGGGTGTTTCGGTGCTTGCGCTTCGCTGCGCGGGATTTAACAACGTGGATATGAAATACGCTCACGGCAAGCTTCACGTTCTCAGAGTTCCCGCTTATTCGCCCTACGCTGTAGCGGAACACACTATGGCACTGCTCCTGACCTCTATACGCCGCATACACAAGGCATATATCAGGTCCAAAGATTTTAATTTCAGTCTTTCGGGACTCACGGGCTTCGACCTTTACGGAAAGACGGTAGGCGTTATAGGAACGGGACGCATCGGCAGAGTTTTCATAGACATCTGCAAGGGATTTGGAATGAATATTCTCGCATACGACAAGTTTCCCGCTAAGGATATAGAGGGAGAGCGCGTAAGATACGTCGAGCTTGACGAGCTGTTTGCCAACAGCGATATAATTTCGCTTCACTGCCCGCTTACCGACGAAACGCACCACGTGATCGACCGTACGGCGCTTGACAAGTGCAAAAAAGGAGTTGTTATACTGAACACCTCACGCGGAGCGTTGGTCGATGCAGACGCGCTTCTGGCGGCTATAAAATCGAGAAAGGTCGGAGCGGCGTGCCTCGACGTTTACGAGGAAGAGTCGGATCTCTTCTTTGAGGACAATTCGGGTCATATACTTGAGGACGATACGCTCGCAAGACTTATAAGTATGCCCAACGTAATAGTTACCTCGCATCAAGCGTTTCTGACCGAGGAGGCTCTTTCAAACATCGCACAGACGACTGTGAAGAATATAGTTCAGATGATAGGTAGCGGTCAATGCCCCAACGAGCTCTGCTACAGAGGCGGAAGTACGGAGGATTGCAAGGACGGCAAATGCTTCGAATAAGGAGAATATATGAAGAGAAGAATAATTAAGATAGATACCGAAAAATGCAACGGCTGCGGCGCTTGTGCCGCGGCGTGCCACGAGGGCGCAATAGAAATGATAAACGGCAAGGCAACGCTTACCCGCGAGGACTATTGCGACGGACTCGGCGACTGCCTGCCCGCTTGCCCGACGGACGCTATCTCATTTGAGGAGCGTGAAGCTCCCGAATATAACGAGGCGGCAGTACTTGCCGCTAAAGAAAAAAAGGCTTCAGCACCCCAGAAGGCACACTCCTGCCCCGGCTCGCACTGTCCCGGAACTCAAAGCAGAGCGATAAAGCGTGACTTACAGGCACCTATCGGAAAGAGTACGAATGTGCAGAGTCAGCTTTCGCAGTGGCCCTGCCAGATAAAGCTCGTTCCCGTAAACGCTCCCTACTTTGAAAATGCAAATCTTCTTATCGCGGCAGATTGCACGGCATACGCTTACGGCAACTTCCACAACGAATTTATCCGCAATCACATAACGCTTATCGGCTGTCCGAAGCTTGACGAGGGCGATTACGCGGACAAGCTGACGCAGATAATCAAAAACAATAACATAAGGAGCGTTAAAATAGTACGTATGGAAGTTCCCTGTTGCAGCGGAATAGAGAACGCGGCAAAGCGAGCTATAATGCAGAGCGGCAAATTTATTCCGTGGCAGGTGGTAACGATATCCACCGACGGAAAAATTCTTGAGTAATTTACCAAAACATATTGAATTTTTCACAAAATTGTATTAAAATAATAAAAAAAGGATGTGAGGTCAAAACTATGTTTATAAGTAACGATATAAAATACATCGGCGTCAACGACCACAAGGTCGATCTTTTCGAGGGTCAGTACCGTGTACCTAACGGTATGTCTTACAATTCATACGCTATCATCGACCAAAAGATAGCTATTATGGATACCGTAGACGTAAATTTCACTCACGAGTGGCTTGATAATATTCAGAACACACTCGGCACAAGAAAGCCCGACTATCTTGTAGTTCAGCATATGGAGCCCGATCACTCGGCAAACATTATGAACTTTGCAAAGACTTATCCCGATGCAAAGATAGTTTCTTCGGCTAAGGCTTTCGCTATGATGAAGAATTTCTTCGGTACGGATTTCGAGGACAGACAGATAGTTGTCGGTGAGGGCGACACGCTCGCTCTCGGCAAGCACACACTCACCTTCGTAACAGCGCCTATGGTGCACTGGCCAGAGGTCATCGTTACTTACGATAACGTCGACAAAGTGCTCTTCTCTGCCGACGGATTTGGAAAATTCGGTGCTCTCGACGTTGACGAGCCCTGGATCGACGAATCTCGCAGATATTTTATCGGTATCGTCGGAAAGTACGGCGCTCAGGTACAAGCTCTGCTCAAAAAGGCGGCGGGACTCGATATCGCGACCATCTGTCCTCTCCACGGACCCGTTCTCAAGGAGAATCTCGGTTACTACGTCGATCTTTACAACACCTGGTCGAGCTATCAGCCCGAGGAGGACGGAATAGTTATCGCTTATACCTCGGTATACGGAAACACGAGAAAAGCCGTGCTTTCGCTCGCTGAGAAGTTCAAGGCAAGCGGTTGCCCGCGCGTAGTAGTTCACGACCTTGCAAGATGCGATATGTCAAAGGCAGTTGCCGACGCGTTCAAGTACAGCAAGCTCGTGCTCGCGACCACCACCTATAACGCAGATGTATTCCCCTTTATGCGTGAGTTTATAGACCATCTCACCGCGCGCAATTTCCAGAACAGAACAGTTGCACTCATAGAAAACGGAAGCTGGTCACCTCTTGCCGCTAAGGTAATGCGCGAGATGCTCTCGTCAAGCAAGAATATCACCTTTACCGATACCACCGTAAAGATACTCTCTGCACTCAACGACGACAGCTCAGCTCAGCTCAATTCGCTCGTTGACGAGCTCTGCCGCGAATATATAGCCCGTCAGAGCGATACGGCAAACAAAAACGACCTCACCGCTCTCTTTAATATCGGATACGGTCTGTACGTTATCACCTCTAACGACGGCAAGAAGGACAACGGTCTTATCGTCAACACCGTAACTCAGGTGACAAACACTCCAAACAGAATAGCCGTTACGATAAACAAAGAAAACTACTCTCACCACATCATCAAACAGACGGGCATAATGAATATCAACTGTCTTACGATCGACGCTCCATTCAAGGTGTTCGAGGCATTCGGATTCAGAAGCGGACGCAACGTCGACAAGTTTGCAGATTGCGAGCCCTTGCGCTCGGATAACGGACTCGTTTTCCTTCCCAGATATATCAATTCCTTTATGTCGCTTAAGGTCGAGCAGTACGTGGATCTTGATACACACGGAATGTTTATCTGCTCCGTGACCGAGGCAAGAGTCATCTCCGACCGTGAGACTATGACATATACCTACTACCATAACAACGTAAAGCCTAAGCCCCAGACCGACGGAAAGAAGGGCTACGTATGTAAGATATGCGGCTACGTTTATGAAGGCGAAGAGCTTCCCGAAGACTTTATCTGTCCGCTCTGCAAGCACGGTGCGGCAGATTTTGAAGAAATAAAATAAAAATTGGAGGTTTATCTATGAACGAAAAGGTACACGAATTACTCAATCAGCAGATCAACAAAGAATTCTACTCTGCCTATCTCTATCTCGATTTTTCTAACTACTTCAAGGCTCAGGGCCTTGACGGATTTGCAAATTGGTATATGATACAAGCTCAGGAGGAGCGCGATCACGCTATTCTCTTCTACACCTATCTGCAAAACGAGGATCAGAAGGTAACGCTTGAGGCTATCGACAAGCCCGACAAGCTATTTAATTGCCATATGGACGTACTCAAGGCAGGTCTTGAGCACGAAAAGTACGTAACCTCGCTTATCAACGACATATACGGTGCGGCTTACGACGTAAAAGATTTCCGCACGATGCAATTTCTCGACTGGTTCGTAAAGGAACAGGGTGAAGAGGAGACCAACGCAAAGGATATGATAACCAAAATGGAGCTCTTCGGCTCTGACCCCAAGAGCCTTTATATGCTCAATCAGGAGCTTGCGGCAAGAGTTTATACCGCTCCCTCCTTGGTTCTTTGATCAAATAAAATAAAACAATAAAGAAAGGATAACTGTTATGAAAAAATATGTATGTGACGTATGCGGCTGGACCTATGATGAGGCTGTCGGCGACCCCGAGAACAATATCGCTCCCGGAACGAAATTTGAGGATCTTCCCGAAGATTTCGAGTGTCCGCTTTGCGGAGTAGGCAAAGATAGCTTCTCCGAGGAATAAAAAAGGGACTGCTTCCTTTAGCGCAGAACAAAAACACACAAAAATAAAAAAAGAGAACCGCTTTTGCTATCAAAAATTCGATAGTAGGAGCGGTTTTTTGTAGAATTTTTACGTGTGTTTTTTAGCCGCGTTCTTGGTCTCTGTCGTACCTTTGTACGCCGACGAAACCAAGAACACGAATTCTGCATCTAAATGGAGCAGCCCCTTTATATTTATTCGCTGCACAATTCTTTTTCTGCGCGCGATATCTTTTTCTTTACTTTTATCAATATCGGTATTGCAAGGGCAAGCGTCAGAATATCCGCAATTGCCTGCACTGATGCTATTCCGTAAGCTCCGAAGAAAAATGCAAGCGGAAAAAGTATCGGAATGAAGCAACTTCCCTGCCGTGCCGTAGCAAGCACGAATGCGCCGCCCGCGTTTCCAAGCCCCGTACAGAGCATATTTACCACAGCCACCCACGCGTGAACGGGTAGAGCTATGCATTGAAGTATTATGGAGATCCTACCTATCTCTCGCATATATTCGTTGTCGCCTGCGAACATCACTATGATCTGATCGGCAAATATTGCAACGATAAGTCCCATCACCGTAGCTCCTATGATAGCGACCAAAGACGAAAAGCGGTAGCTCGAGCGCACTCTGTCATAGCGCTTTGCACCCCAGTTAAAGCCAACAACAGGCTGAAATCCGTTTCCAAAGCCGAGAATTATACTGAACGGGAACATCATTATTTTAGTGGTAACACCTATTCCCGCAAGAACCGCGTCGGATATATTACCTGCCATATCGTTGAGCATTATACCCGCTACTACGGCAAGCGCCGAACGGAAGGCGGACGAAGAACCGACCGTTACTATCTCGGTAACTATATCCTTTGAGATATAATAATTCTTTATTGAGAGATGCAGGAGGCTCTTTCTTGTGATATACGGGAAAATGAGTATCGAAAAGCTTACTAATTTCGATATTGCGGTAGCTAACGAAGCTCCCGCCACTCCCATATCGAGACCGAAAATAAATATCGGGTCGAGTATGCAGTTGAGCACTCCGCCAAATCCCATTCCTATCATAGAAAGCGTTGCGCTTCCCTCAGAACGCAGACATTGGTTCATAACGAAGCTTGTCGCCATAAAAGGTGCGGCAAGCAGGATATAGGTCGCATAATCTATAGAATACTGCTCACACGTAGGCGTAGCACCGAGCAGACGCACCATAGGTGTCATAAAGGTAAGTCCTAATGCCATCAACAGAAGTCCTATTCCAAACGCCGTAAAAAAAGCAGTAGAAAGAACTTGTGATGCTTTCTTTTCGTCACCCTTACCAAGCAGACGTGCAATATAGCTGTTCGCGCCGACGGCAAGCATAGAGCCGCAAAGCATTATAAGCTGATCGAGCGAAGCGTTTACGCTTACCGCAGCAGTTGCCTGTTCGCCGAGCGAGCTTACGAAGAATGTATCCGCAAGCGAATATACCGAGTTTATCAAAAACGCAACTATCGTGGGCACTGCCATCTTGGGTATTATGCGTGACACGGGCTCGTTAAGCATCAAAGTTCTTCGATTTTCCTGCCGTTCATTCGTTTTACTGTTCATTATTTACGATCTCCGATATCAAGTATACATTTTGCATTTTCATCGTTCATTATTATTTCTTTAACGTGCGGAGCACTGATCTTACCCGATGTCGGATTCTTAACACTGATGATATCTGTATTTATTTCTGCTATAACGTCTGATTTTTCAAAAGAAAGGTCCGCGTCGTGCATCTCGCAGTTTATGAGTTTTAGACCCTTGCAGTAGCACAAGGGCTGAGTTCCCGATATGATACAGTTTTCAAAGGTAACGTTCTCACAGTACCAGCCGAGATACTCTCCCTTTATAACGCTGTTTTTAACGACTACGTTCTTTGCGTGCCAGAACGCATCTTTAGTGTCAAAATTGCAGTTTTCAAAGGTCGAATCGGTTATGTATTGGAAGGAATACTTTCCCTTGAGAGTAACGTTATCAAAGTCGAGACGCTCTGCTCTGAGCATAAAATATTCGCCCTGCGCCGCGCTGTTCTTTATGCTGATGCCCTTTGAGAACCAGCCGAACTCGGTCGATACCACGTCGCTGTCGGATATGCTGATATCCGCGCACTCCCGAAGTGCCTTGATACCGTGAAGCTTCGAGGAGTTTATCTTTATATTCTGCGAGTACCAGAGTGCCGCGCGGCAAAGCTCGGTCATCTCGCAATCGTTGATCTCTACGTTTTCGTCGTGCCAGAAAGGATAGCGCAGATTGAAATAGCACTTGTCGGTGCGTATATTTCGGCTTTCCTTGAAAGCGCTCTCGCCATCGCGTGCACCGTCAAATCTGCATTCATAAAGATGCAATCCGTCGCTTCCGTAAAGAGCTCTTTCCTCGTCATATATCTCTTTTTCGATAAATTTCATAATTATTCCTCATTTTTTTGTTTGCATAGTAATATTATATCATATTTTTTGTATATTTCAAGTGATCAGACCTAAAATGGTTGACTTTTTAAGATATTTGTGATATAATTTTGAGGTCGATCGTTTGTTTTGGAGGGCACTATGGGATTTTGGGAGATACTTTTTACGGGAATAGCCTTGGCTATGGACGCATTTGCCGTCTCTATCTGCAAGGGTATAAAGATGAAAAAGCTGAATTGGCTGCATCTCGTGATAATAGCAATATTTTTCGGCGGATTTCAGATGCTTATGCCGCTTATCGGCTGGCTGCTCGGAAGCCAATTCGTTCAACACATAGAAAAATTCGACCATTGGATCGCATTTGCGCTTCTCGCCTTCATCGGTATAAAAATGGCTGTCGAATCCTTCAAAAAAGAAGAGGACGAATGTGCTTGCTGTGCCGAAAGGCTTGATCTCAAGGAGCTTTTCGTGCTTGCGATAGCAACGAGTATCGACGCGCTTGCCGTAGGCATAACCTTTGCTCTCTACCCCGACGTAAATATCGCTTCTTCAATATCGATAATCGGTATAGTTACCTTCATTATCTGCTCAGGCGGCGTTTTCATAGGTCACAAATTCGGTTCAAAATTCAAATCGAAAGCAGAATTTCTCGGAGGCGTGGTCCTTACTCTTATAGGACTAAAGCTTCTTATTGAAGGACTTTTAGCGTAAATTTAATATAAAAATATCCGCAGCCTGTCGGCTGCGGATATTCTTGTTTTTGCTTAGTTTTTGTATATCTTCTTGAACGGATCAGCGTCGTTGATCTGAACGGGGATAAGTCTTACCGAGAAGCTGAAGCTCTTCTCGTTAAATCTCCAACGCTCGTCAAGCTGAGGTCCACAGGAATTAGAACCGATACCTGTGTGACGGTAATCGAGATATACTACGGTATCCTCAAGCGGCTCAAGCTCAAAGTCGTGAGCGGTCTTTGTCAGCATCTCTGCAGTAAAGTGCGAGCAGTTGAAGCTGAAGCTCTCGTTGTCCGCCGTATTTGTCGCCATAAGTCCGCGTCCCGCGTTATTAGCGACCTCTACCCAACGGCTGTCTATGTGAGCCATATTCTCCTGAGGTCTTACGTAGTGCTCGAAGTTATCGGTTGCAGTAGTTGCAAAGGTAGCAAGACGCGAAGCCTTGCACTTGTCAACGTAGGACTCGTACGGACCCTTGCCGAAATACTTGATATACTCGCAATCGGAAGGCATTCTGAATTCAACGCCAAATCTCGGAAGCATAGGAATGCCGTCGGTCACCTTGACGTCAAATCTGAGCTCCACGCCCTCGCCCTTCTTAAAGAGATACTCTATCTCTGCCTTAAGTGCGGGACGCATAGAGGGCGAACCCATTGTCATATTTACCTTTACGGAAGCTTGGTTCTCATCTGCCGCAACAAGCTCGCAGGAGTGACACTTATTCATCATATAGTCGTATGCGACCTTGTACCACTCGTTCTTGATGTTTCTGTCGTTATCGGTAGGTGCGCGCCAGATATTAGGAGTTATAGCTGTCGTAAGAAGCTCTTTACCGTTATCGTTTATGGAACAGATAAGTCCGTGTATCTTGTCTACGGTATAGGTCTTAGCACCGTCGGTAACGGTGATAAGCTTAGCCGAGTCGCATACAGAAAGATTTGTTTCGATAGCGCAAACGTCGGGCTTTGATGCCATAGCCGCGCTCTCGAGAACTATCTGCTCAAATCCTACGTCGTATCCTGCTTCAGCCCACTCTGTAGCTACGTTGCTCTTGAAATAGATATTGAGCGTGCAGATACCGTCAAGCTCGCCAAGATCTACGGGAAGCTTGTAGCTTCTGTTCTGCTGGGGACGGATATTGAGTCCCGTAATTCTTCCCTGCGCCGCTACCTTTCCGTTACGCTCGAGAGTCCAGATGAGGTCGAGGTCCTCAAGCGTGGTAAAGTAACGCATATTACGAAGACGAACAGTTGCACTCTTCTGATCGAAGGATACCATTCTGCAGGGACGGAGCACCTGCTTGTACTCGATAAGTCCCGTGTGTACCTTACGGTCGGGATATACCAGACCGTCAACGCAGAAATTGGAGTCGTTGGGTCTTGTGCCAAAGTCGCCGCCGTAAATAAACTTAGGCTCGGCAAGAGTTCCTACGTTTACAGAGTGATCTATCATCTCCCATACGCAACCGCCAAAGAAGGAATCGTTTGCGTAGATAGCCTGCCAATATTCCTCAAGGTCGCCGGGGCCGTTACCCATAGCGTGCGAATACTCGCAAAGGAAGAAGGGCTTCTTGACGTACTTATTCTTAGCGTAAAGATCTACACACTCGGCGGGAGTGGGATACATACGGCTCTCGATATCTATCCACGAGCAATCGTAAGCCTCGTTGTCCTCCTTCTTGTCGGAAAGAAGCATAGGCTTGCGGCGGCGGGAGATATCCTCTGCGTGAACTATAGCGTTGGGTATTCTTCTGTGTACGTACTCGTACATAAGCTTATGGTTGAGACCGGTTCCGCTCTCGTTACCTACCGACCACATAAGGACGCAGGCGCGGTTCTTGTCGCGCTCGAGCATTCTTTCTATTCTGTCAAGATATGCCTCGGACCAATCGGGGCTGTCGGTAAGCTCGTCCCAATTGTGAGTATCCCATACGCCAAATCTTGCAGCCATTCCGTGCGACTCGATATCGGTCTCGTCGCAAAGGTAGAAGCCGAGTCTGTCGCAAAGCTCGGGGAGTCTGGGATCGTTCGGGTAGTGGCTCGTACGTATCATATTTACGTTATGAGCCTTAAGTATATAAAGGTCGCGGAGCATATGCTCAACGGGAGTCGACGAGCCGAGCTCGGGGTGGCTGTCGTGGCGGTTTACGCCCTTGCCCTTTACCTTCTGTCCGTTCACAAAGATCACCTTGCCCTTGATCTCAAAGCGACGCAGACCTACCGTCTGACAGATATATTCGCCGCCCACCTTGAGAACGAGCTCGTAAAGATTAGGTGTCTCATCGTTCCAAAGAACAGCGTTTTCTACGTCGATAGCGATATCGGTGTGTCCGTCAGCCTCAACGCGACCGCTTGTGAGCGCCTCGCCGCAAGGACAGTAGAGAGTGTATTCCACCTCACTCTTGCCGGTAAGCTCGATCTCCGCGTTTATCTTTGCCGACTTGAAGTCGTCGCTAAGCTCGTTTTTAACGAAAAGATCCTTAACGTGAACCTTGTCACGAAATAGCAGATATACCTCGCGAATGATACCCGAGGATCTGATCTTATCCTGATCCTCAAGATAAGAGCCGTCGCACCACTTGAGAACGAGCACCTGAATAGTGTTCTCTCCTGCAACAAGGTAATCGTTGAGTACGATGTCGCTCGTCATATGGCTGACCTGACTGTAAGCAACGAATTTTTTGTTCACGAACAGATAGAAGCAAGAGTCAACACCCTCAAACATAATATGTATCTGCTTATTTGCAACAGATTCCGCATCAACGCAGAAAGTGCGCTCGTAAAGACCGCAGGGGTTGTCGTCCGGAACGTGAGGCGGTTCAACGATAAAGGGATAATTTACGTTAGTATAGTGAGGAACGTCGTATCCTCTGCCGAGAACGTACTGCCAGCTACAAGGAACGGTCAGCTTATCAGAACCGTCTGCGCTATAGTCCTCTGAAGTAAAATCGTCTATATCGTTTACAGACTCATAGTAACGGAAGTTCCATTCTCCGCAAAGAGACATAAACCTGTCGCTCTCTGCGCGATTCCCTTTTCTTGCGCTGCACTCTGTGCCGTAAGGAATAAGGTATGCGGTGGGAGCTTCACATCCAACGTGAAGATGCTCAAGCGACTTGTGATAATTAAGCTCAGGTAACATGATCTTCTCCTTTGAAATCAAAATAATTATTTTTTAAAACTGTCTGCAAATGCCGTAGCAAGCGCGTCACAGCGTTCGTTATACGGGTGTCCCGCGTGTCCCTGTACCCATACAAAGCTGACGCGGTGAACCGAGATAAGCTCGTCTATTCTCTGCCAAAGCTCAACGTTGAGCACAGCGGACTTGTCCGATTTGCGCCAACCGTTTTTCTTCCAACTTTCGAGCCAACCCTTATTTATTGCATCGGTAAGATATTTTGAATCCGACGTAAGCACTATCTCGCAGGGCTCTTTGAGGGCTTCCATACCCGCGATTGCCGCCATAAGCTCCATGCGGTTGTTCGTGGTCTGAGGCTCACCGCCCGAAAGCTCCTTTTCCTTGCCCTTGAATACGAGAATAGCACCCCAACCGCCTGCACCCGGGTTTCCTCGGCAGGCTCCGTCGGTATAAAGCTCGACCTTTTTCATACGGCGAGCCTTATCTTATGGTCGCTATGAAGCGGAGGAATGCACACTGTCCCTCGGGAGTGCGCTTGTAAACGCCCGCATCCTCAAGAACTCGCTCAAAGGTGCGTCCGATCTCTTTTTTGATAATGGTCTCGGTATTTTCAGGAGTGAACTCATAATTATCCTTAAATTTCTCGAACCACTCCTTGTGCTTAACGATGCTCTCATCCTCGGCAAAGTCTCTGCCCTCTGCAATAAATGCACACATAGTAGCTATCTCGTCACGAAGACGTGCGGGAAGAACTGCAAGTCCCATTACCTCGATAAGACCAATGTTTTCCTTCTTGATATTGTGAAGGTCTGCGTGAGGATGATATACACCGAGAGGATGCTCCTCGGTGGTGATATTGTTACGAAGAACGAGGTCAAGCTCGAACTTTCCGTCGCGGAAGCGCGCGATGGGAGTTACGGTATTGTGAGGCTCGCCGTCGGTGTAAGCGTAAACGAACGCATCCTCATCGGTGTAGTTTCTCCAAGCCTTATGTATCTTGTCCGCAAGCTCAACAAGACTCTTGCGGTCGTCACTGCGCAAACGAATTACGGACATAGGCCAATTTACGATACCCGCCTCAACGTTATCAAAACAGGAGAACTGTATCTCGGTCTCGATAGGAGCGGTCGCCATAGCAAAGGTGTAGTTACCGCCCTGAGTATGATCGTGAGAAAGGATAGAACCGCCGACGATAGGAAGATCTGCGTTCGAGCCGAGGAAATAGTGGGGATACTGTGCAACGAAATCGAGAAGTCTCTCAAAGGTTCCCTTCTCTATCTTCATCGGCACGTGATCCTTGGAAAGAACGATGCAGTGCTCGTTGTAGTAAACGTAGGGAGAATACTGCATATACCACTGCTTGCCCGCAAGAGTTGTGGGGATAAGGCGAAGAGTCTGACGCGCAGGTCTGCCCGCGTTACCCTCGTAGCCCTCGTTTTCGGGACAGAGCAAGCACTTGGGATATCCGCTCTGAGGCAAAAGCTTTGCCGCCGCAATAGCCTTGGGGTCTTTTTCGGGCTTGGAAAGGTTTACGGTGATATCAAGCTCGCCGTACTTGCCCTCGTATTTCCACTTGAGGTCCTTTGCAACGCGATAGGTGCGTATGTAGTCACTGTTGCGGCAAAGGGCGTAGAAATAATCGGTCGCAAGCTTGGGAGAAATTGCATAGTAAGAGCTGAACGTGCGAATGACCTCACTCGGACGAGGGGTAAGGATACCCATAAGCTTGGTATCGAACAGATCGCGGTAAACGACGCTGTTGTTCTCAAGCAAGCCCTTCTCTGCCGCATAATCGCAAAGAGCACCGAGAATATCCTCAAGCGGCTCTTCGGCTACAGCCTCTTCGGGCTCGACGTACTCGGCAACACCGAGAGCGGACATAAGCGAGTTAGTCATATAAATTCTGTCTTCCTCGGATATGAGCTTCTTGGTAAGCGCGTACTCAACGAGCTGTTTTATTTTCATAGAGATATTTGTTGACATAATAAAGTCCTCCAATACAATATTCCAAATTATATTATATCACGGATATTCCCTATTGTCAAAGGTTTAAGCGAATTTTAAGTAAATATTTTTTCATAAAATCGCCTACATATCCTGCCTTTGTGACTTGTCACAATTTACGTCGTGGCTTTTTGTACACTCCTACAAACATTAAAAGTGCTATTGACACAACACCATAAATATGCTATACTTTAATCAAGAGGTAAACGTCCCTTGAACAAAGAAAATTCGCCGCTATTGCAGGGATTTACCTCGACAGCGGCTTTTTGCTTACTTTGAAATTTATAAACGAAGATTGGAAGGAAAAACGGTTGGCGAATCTGTGACTGTCGCGGAAGAAGCGTCTGGAATTTCATGTACTGTTATTTGCGGAGACGAAAATTTTGTTCTCCATCTTCCATAATTTTAAATGTTAGAATGTTTTTGGAGGTGCTTTATGAAGTTCAAAAATGTTATTTGCTTAATGCTTATTATCTCGGTTTTGCTTTGCGGATGTAGCTGCTCAAAAAAAGAGGAAATCAAAGAAAGTGAATCCCATTTGATTACAGATGCTTTCGAAACACAAAAGCAAACCGAAGAATATCCGAATACTGAAAAAGCAGAAACAAGTTGTTTTGACATTCCGTACTATCATCAAAGAGCTTTAAACAGTAAGCTCAATGCGATGAATATAAGTGCAAAATCTATATTAAAGATACATACCACTACTCTTTTTTCTGTCTACAAATACATTCCTGAAAGTAGCAATATCTCTGAATGGAGGCAGGAGAGCAGTAAATCCGGCAGCAAATACGAAAGTTACAGATATTTTGTGGACTGCGGAAATCAAAAATTTAAGACCTTTGAGTGCAACAAGGATGATCCTACGCTTCTCGAAGAAATTGATCTTAACGGAAATTCGCATACTTGGTTTAGATATACTGATTGGAGTATAGCATACGAATATATCTTTGACCCGAGTAATGTATTCGGCGAGAATGTCACAGTTCACAATATATATTGCGTTGAAGATATATCACCGTACGACCATATTTGGACGTGTCGAGATATATTTATTTACTACGAAACGGACAAGGGTAACTATCTTTTGTATATACCGTATGAGTACGAAATCAACAATACGGATGATTCTCTTGATCCTTTTGATTGGAGTAACAGAGAAAAAGCGGGATATTCGGATACGGTATACCTTATGCCACAAAATGTACCATATCAAGCCTTCGGAGAAATGATCAAATATTACAGTGGTATCTATTACGATCATCTTAGAGTTGAGGCTTATGAAGGCGAGTCGCAACTCTATAAACTGATCGACCTCGAACCCTACAAGCTTGTTCCCGGACAGCTTCCGAAATGATATGATATCCCCGCCCTTGCGGGCGGGGGCGGCGTGAAAAAAACTTTTTAGCTTTAAATCAAATAGTTATCACGGGCTGCCACGGCAGCCCGTGATTTTGTTTTTAATATCTTTAAAAGCTCTCTTTTGCGATTGACAAGCTACATATTTTGTGGTATAATGTAAGATAACGAAGTATTTTTATTTTTACCCCGAAAGGACACAGAAATATGTGCGCACAGATTCTTTCCACACAGCCCTATAAAGGCACAAGAGACTTTTACCCCGACGATATGCGTCTGCGCAATTGGTTTTTTGGCAAGATCAGAAGATCGCTTGAGCTTTCCGCATACGAGGAATATAACGGACCTATGCTCGAGTCGCTCGACATCTACATTGCCAAGAGCGGCGAGGAGATAGCAAACAAGCAGACCTACAATTTTGCCGACAGAGGCGGCAGAATGGTTGCTATCCGCCCCGAGATGACCCCTTCGGTCGCTCGTATAGTTGCCGCTAAGATGGGCGAGCTCAACTACCCTCTCAAGTGGTTCTCTATCCCCAATATGTACCGCTACGAGCGTCCCCAGCACGGCAGACTCCGCGAGTTCTGGCAGCTCAACGTCGATATTTTCGGCTGTGACACCTACGAAGCCGACCTCGACGTTATCGAGAGCGCTATTTCGCTTCTCCTTGCTTTCGGCGCAGACGAGACTATGTTCAAGGTACACATCAACAACCGCCGTTTCTTCAACGACGTTATCGCCGCTATCTCGGGAACTGATGCCGAGGGCGCACGCCTTGTTTCCAAGGTCATCGACCGCAAGGATAAGGTCGACCGCGAGTCTTATGAAAAGGATCTTCACGAGCTCGGTCTTTCCGACGAGCAGATCGCAAAGATAGACGCGCTTTACACCATGAACGTCAAGGACGCTACCGCTCTCTGCCCCGATACGATCGGCGCGCAGGAGCTCGTCTCGCTCTTTGATATGCTCGACAAGACAGGGCTTTCCAAGTATTGTGTGTTCGATTTCGGTATAATCCGCGGACTTGACTACTATACGGGTACTGTTTTTGAGGTGTTCGACGAAGCACCCGAGAACAACCGCGCTATGTTCGGCGGCGGAAGATATGACAACCTTGTCGGTATGTTCGCAAAGAACGCCAAGATCTCGGGTGTCGGCTACGGCATGGGCGACGTAACTCTTGAGAGCTTCCTCCTCACTCACGGACTTGTTCCCGATCTCAACGAGGGCGAGACAAAGGTCCTCGTCACCCGCTTTGACGACGTTCCCTACGAGCAGTATCTCTCTATCGTAGACACGCTCAGACAGAACGGGATCACTGCTTCTATCTACGTCGGCTCAAAGAAGTTCGGCAAGCAGATAGACTACGCTATCAAGGGTCACTACAGCCACGTGCTCATTATGGGCTCGAGTGAGGCTGAGAGTGCAAGCGTAAAAATAAAGGATCTTTCAACGCGTGAGGAAAGCCTTGTCGCGCTCGACAAGCTTTGCGAATATTTCAACTGATATACGGAGTTATATATGGTATATATGTTTCTTGCCGAGGGCTTTGAAGAAATTGAGGCTCTCTGCCCTCTCGATCTTATGCGCCGCGCGGGCATCGCGGTTACTACCGTCGGTGTCGGCGGTGAATATATCACGGGTGCGCACGCAATAACCGTCCGTGCCGATATTTCGGCTGACGAATTTGACGCTCATTCGTTCAAAAACAAGACCGATATGATCTTCCTCCCCGGCGGAATGCCCGGCACGCTCAATCTTGAAGCGAGCGAGGTAGTCTGTGACGCCATTCGTTCGGCATACGAGGAAAGCAAGTATATTGCGGCTATTTGTGCCGCCCCCTCGATACTCGGAAAAATGGGCTTGCTTATTGGCAAGAACGCTATCTGCTATCCGGGCTTTGAGGGATATCTCGAGGGTGCTACTATCTCCGACGAACGCGTAGTGCTCGACGGAAATATCCTTACC
>SVSY01000040.1 GCA_015064065.1 Oscillospiraceae bacterium | reverse complement strand
GCATATGCTTTGAAATATAGGGGATCTCAGCCCAGATAACAAGGCCTTTTTCGTCGCAAAGGTCGTAGAAATACTGATCGTGCTGATAGTGGGCAAGTCTGATGGTGGTAGCACCGACCTCCATTATGAGATCGATATCTTCTGCGTGATGCTCGGGAAGAAGCGCATTACCAACGCCCCATCTGTCCTGATGGCGAGATACACCGCGAAGGGGATACTCTTCGCCGTTGAGAATAAATCCGTTGTCAGGATCTATCTTGAAGGAGCGGCAGCCAAAACGTGTGCAGACGTTGTCAACTACGGTCTCACCTTCAACTATCTCTGCTTCACAGCAGTAGAGGTAGGGGTCTTTGCGTCCGTTCCAAAGATGAACGTTTTCGAGCTCAAAGCTTGCCTTGCCGTCAATAGCCTCGGCACTTGCGATAGCGTTTTCGTCCTTGTCGTAGATAGTGCAGAGAACCTTCTGACCGTCCTTGACGTTCTTTGTAAATACTTCAACGTCTACCTTTGCATTCTTTCCGTCAACGATAGGGGTGACCATTATTCCTTGACCGCCATAGTAGTCGAGGTCGAAATGAGCGTCATTTACGCAAATGATATTTACGTTTCTGTAAAGACCGCCGTAGAAGGTAAAGTCAGCCATCTGAGGATAAACGGTCTCGTTTGCGGAGTTGTCTACGAGGATAGCAAGCTCGGTAGCGTCTATAAGCTGGTCGGTGATATCAACTCTCCAAGTGGAATATCCGCCGTCGTGATGAGCAAGCTTCTTTCCGTTTGTATATACGTCGGCAGAGGAGTTAGCACCGCGTATCTCGAGATAGTAGCGGTCTGCTTCGGGGAGCTCGGACTTGTTGAGCGTCTTTACGTAAAGGCAAGAGCCTCTGAAATAGTCGTTTCCACCGTCAAATCCGTCCTCGGCATTCCAAGTATGAGGAAGATCTACCGTTATTCCTTCGCGTACGGCGATATCCTCGGTGTTCTTTACGAACAGCCAGTTTTTATTGATGTTTAAGATGTTTCTCACGGATCGTGTCTCCTTGAATTTTTATTTTACACAACATAGTATATCAAAAATACAGTTCGATTTCTTCAACGAATTGTAAATTATCGAGACGCCCGACAAAAGTCGGGCGTCAAAACCCAAAGAGCTGGGTCAGTTAGCAATATCGTCCTTAGCTTCAGCGGTGACAGCGCCGACGGCTTCAATTTTTCTGCCAAGATCTGCATTCATCTTTGCGAGAGTTTTCTTGTCAAGATTGTAGATAAGACCAAGTCCTATGAACTGCATGACCGCAGATGCGAGGAAGAGGATAGCTACAAGAGTACGAAGCTCTACCGCAAACGACCAAGGAAGAAGGTTAACATCGATAAATTCAGCGCCTGTCTTGGGGTCGACAGCATTATTAACGTATCCCATACCCTGCATAATGATAAGTGCAACTGCAGGACCAACGCCCTGAGCGAGCTTACGGAAGAAGGAGTGGAGCGAATATACGACGCCTTCTTCACGTTTGCCGGTCTTCCACTCGTTATAGTCGATAGCATCGCCCATCATAGCCCAGGAAACCGTGGAGTATATACCGAGTCCAAGGCTGTATACGAGCTGGCATACGATGTAGATTATAAGATCAAGGGCGGTATTGTCGGGTGTGATGATAAACAGACCAAGACCACCGATTATAGAGCAGATAGCACCGACGACGGAAAGCTCTTTCTTTCCGTACTTCGTGACCATCTTACGTGCAAGAGGTGTAAAGAGAAGAATAGGGATCATAGCAAAAAGCTGAACGATACCTGATATCTCAGTGTTCTTGAAATATATCTGGAAGGTTACGGAAACAGCGGTCGCCGCACCCTGCATACCTATGAACATACCCATAGCGGCTACGGTAGCACCGACTGCGGGGCGGTTTTTAACGAAATTACCGAGTGCTTTAAAAACGTTGAATTTAGGCTGCTCCTCGTTTACCTTGGTTTCGGTATCAACTCGGATCTCGGTATTCTTGATCATAAACTGGAAGCATATAAATCCAAGAACACCCATTACGAGAGCGGCTACGAATACCATCGTTCCGTTGAGGGATTCGTCCTCGTTGTAAATGAGGAAGGGAAGTATGACCATAGGAAGCATATTTCCTACCATAGAGCCTACCGAACGCCAAGCCGAGAGAGAGGCGCGGTCGGCGGGGTCGTTGGAAATTATCGAAAGAAGTGAGCCGTAGGGAACGTTAGCGATAGTATAAAAGGCATCCCAAACGACGTATCCTGCGATAAAGATGATGAATTTTGCCCAAACGGGAGCTGCGGGGAAAGGAAGGAAGCAACAAGCTCCACCTACTATAAGACCGATAGAGCCGATCATTATGTACTGTAAAAACTTGTTTCTCTTGTACTTGTGCTTGTCTGCATCGATTATAGAACCGATAAGCGGATCGTTGATCGCATCCCACACCTGAACGATGATGAGAAGCAGAGAATACCAAGCACTCATTCCCATGACCTGAGTCCAGAAGAGCGCCATTGTACCCTTGAGAGCAAAGCTCATATTACAGCCAAGATCACCTGCTGCGTAAGCAATACTGTCGCGGATGCCAAATTTACGGTGTCCGTTGACATCTGCTTTGGGTTGTTTTTTCATAATTACCTCCAAATAAATATAATAAATAACACCAAAATTTATTGTATCATAAAAAACAAAAAAAGTCAATAACCTATATTTGATTTTGTGCAAATTGTTAAAATTTAATTATTGAAGGATAATAAAATGAGCGCAGGACCGCGAAAATAAAAAATAACCTTTCGGATATATAAACGGTGAAGAAAAGTATTGATTTATTATAAGATCTGTGTTATAATGAAATTGGGAAAATGTTAAAAAATAAACCCTTAGAATGTACATCAAAGGAGAAAGCACTATGAGAAAAAGGAATACTTTGAGAATTGCGATTCTGACTATACTTTTGCTCTCGGCTGTTGTACTGCTTACGCTCGCGGTATTCGCGGCAAATGACACAAGGACCGAGATAAATAAATTCGTTGCAACGACGGATATGACGGTTGAATACGGAGAGACCGTCCGCTCGGCCTTCAACGTTACGGTCGAGCAAGGCAAGGAAGCCCACCTCGCCCCCTCTATGGGCCGTTGGTGGAAAAAGAACGGTGACGAGTGGGAAAACTATAACGGCACTGTCTTTACCGACGGAACCTTCAAATTCAGCACTCAGCTCAGAATAGACGGTGCAAACGGAACTACTCATAAGCTTGCACCCGAGGTAAGCGTGACTATTGACGGAAATACGTGGACACACGAGGCAGTCGGCGTTTATGACACCTATTCCTATACGTTTATTACTTCTCCCGAGATGGTAGTAGAGAAAAAAGACATTCCTCTCGTCTTTACCGACAGCTACGCGTTTGATATATACAGACCCTACGCAAACCGCGAGATAGAGCCGTACTCTCTTGCAGGCGCTGTGGTTGGCGGAAGCGGAGACTACGTTTTCAGCAAAACGAGCGGTCCTGAATGGGTCAAGGTCAGCGCAGATGGAACTGTCAGCGGCAAGCCGACCGAGCTGTATGACGGAGGCACTCTCGTTGTAAGAGTTACCGACAGCAAGGGCGATTATAAGGAAATAAAAATAGACGTAACGCGCGTTTACTTAGATCCCAAGGACAAAGCAGTCGTTTCAAAATTCACGGCAACTGCTGAGCTCACCCCGACGTATGGCGGCAAGGTCAGCAAAGCCTATGACTTTTCCATCACCGAGGGCAAGGAGATACGCGTTGCCGGAAGTATGGGAAATTGGTTCAAGAAGTACGGCGATCAGTGGATCCGCTATGATTCGGCAAGCTTTGTCGAGGGCGAATACTACTTCTCCACGCAGTTGAGAATAGACAAAGACTCCAAGTACGGAGATACCCACAGGCTTGGCGAGGATCTCAAGGTCACTATAAACGGTAAAGAGTGGACGTGCGATCAGGTAAACGTTTATGAGGAGTACTCCTACACGTTCATCACCTCTCCCTCGTTTACGGTAGAGAAGCCCGAGATCACCGAGCTGATTTTCTGGGACGACGACGCGCTCGATATACCCGAAAGCTATGCGGGAACGCCGATAAAGTCATTCTCTCTTGCCAATAAGGTAGAGGGAGGTCTTGCCCCCTACGTATTCTCCAAGAAATTCGGACCTGCCTGGATAAATGTCAGCAATGACGGAACTGTCAGCGGTACTCCCGACAAAAAGATAGACTTCAACGGCTCTATGACGGTGGAGGTCTGCGACCTTCTCGGAACTAAGAAGCAGATAACTATAGACGTAGATAGGACCTATCCTTCCTCTGAGAGCAGAGAGGATATCACGCAGATGACAGCTACTTCGGATATGAAAACGCCCCTTCTCAATGCCACTGTCGAGAACAACGTCAGCTTTACGCTCACCAACGACGTAAACGCGCGCTTTGTCGGCGGCGATGAACGCGGCTGGTATAAAAAGGTCGGAGAGAGTTGGGAGAAATACAGCGGCGAGACCTTTGACGAGGGATATTTCAGATACGTAAACAAGATCGCCGTAGACGGTGCTTACGGAAAGCTCTATAAATTCGGTGACTCTGTTACTGTTACCGTAGACGGAGTTGAGTGGACGGTCGAGGGGCTTACGATCGAGAACGGAGAGTCGTACGCGTTCGCTCTCTCCCCCATAGTCTACGCTCACGATCACGAATATTCGATAGCTAAAAACGATACTCTTGAGCATTGGTTCGAATGCAGATGCGGCGATAAGATCGATTCAACGCCCCATTCAGACAATTCCAAAGACGGCAAGTGCGACGTTTGCGACTATCAAATGAGCACGAACGAGCCCGACACCGAGCCGAACGAAAAACCCGATAACAATGAGGCTGAGCAAAAGCCTACCGAAAAGCCTACCGAGAAGGCTACGGAAAAGTCGACGAACGCTCCCAAGGCGACCGAAAAGCCTACCGAGCCCGCAAAGAAGAAGGGTTGCGGCAGCGTTATTGGCGTATCCTCGGTAGTTCTTGTCTCTCTTTTAGGTACAGCTTTGATCGTAAAGAAAAAGGACTAAGATAACAGAATTTACTTAACGAAATAGATCTCCCCCGACGCGCGCGTCGGGGGAGCTTGTTTTTTAATCATTCTGTTATAAACTGTCCGCGCAATCCTGCTTCGATGCGGTTGCCGTTCTTGAAGGTCACCGAGGTCATTGATTTTCCTCGCGTCCAAACCGCGACGCCGAAATCGTCATCGGGAGCAGTGCCCGAGATGACGATAAGGTAATAGCCCGACGAAAGCCCATCGAATTTAGCTTCAAATTGAGAATTATCCTTAAAATTCAAAGCTGTGTCACTCGCCAAGATCTCGCCTGCGACCGTCGTTGCATAGTCGGTATCCCATTTGTAAACGTCAAATTTTATCGTTCCTATGCTATTGTCATAGCTTGAAAGATAGAACGAACCTCCTACAAGCTTGTTTTTAGCATTGACCAGTACGGCGAGCTTGTCGCCGTTTTTGAGGTTGTGATGCTCCGACGCGCCCGTTGAGTTGTCGGTATCAACTCGACCGCTCTTTGCAGGAAGAGTGAACTCGCCGTTATCCTCTTCTGTACCATCTTCGCCCTTATTGCCCGAGAGTAAAAGGTCGATCGCGTCTATATTGAAGAAATCACCCATATCGGTCATACCGATAAGCTTCGGATGCGTGGGTATCTGCTCGTTGTCGTAAGTACCGAAACCGTAAAAATATTGCTTGCGGATGGTGTGCGTGCTATCCTCCCATACGTCGTGCGAGGTCATCGAGCAATCGTGGAATGCCATTCCGCAGGGGAAATTGTGGTTGTCGAGAGCATCGAACACGGCGCCCGTCGAGGACTCCTTATAGGTATTGAAGTGACAGCGGTAGAACGAGATACTGTCGACGAACTTGAAATGCGCGGCGACCGAATTTTCGCTCTGCGCGGTGTCGAAACGGCAATCGCTGAGCACGGTCAGCCACGTGTCGTTATGATCGCCGTAGTGTCCGTCAAAAAGGATGCCCGTTGTCTTATCGCTAAGGCAGGTGACGTTTACCGACTCAAAGCGATTGTAGATATTGTAATTACCCGTCGGCGCAGTTCCCGCTATAGCCTTGATGCCTATATCGGTAAATCCCATAGCCTTTACGTTGTGAAAATAACAGCCCGAGAAGGAATTGAGTGAAAGACAGGTCTTTGCTTTGTTGTTTGCATTGAAATATATTCCGCCGATCTCGCAGTCCGAGATGCGTCCGCGAAGCACGAGCATATTGTCGATCTCGGCTGTTGCCTTTATGGTGGTAGCCGCTGCAACGTTATGAGAAAATCCGCCGCCCATACCGATAAGCTTTACGCCGTGAGTCGAGGATACCTTCTCGCCCGAGTCGCCGTCACCGATAGTCAGCGGGGCGGAGATAGCGTAATTTCCGCCGGGGAGTGATACGGTTCCGCCTCCTGTGCCAAGCGAGCTGATAGCGGCTTGGAGGGCCGCTGTGTCGTCGGTCTTTCCGTCACCCTTAGCGCCAAACCACTTTACGTTGACGTAGTTCTCCTCGCGATCACGCACAAACCGTCCGCCCGTGCTTTCACACTTTATTACGAGTGCTCCGTCGGGCTCGAGCTCTGATGCCGCGTCATAATAAAACGTTCCTCCGCCTCCGTCGTTTGCAGAGTGATAGCCCTTGAGCACGACGAGCGCCGAAGACTCACGAGGCTCGAGAGCGCGCAACTCACTCATAGTGGAAACGACGTAGCTACCCGTATTCGCGCCCTGTTCTGTAGGCTTTTGCGTCTGTCCTTCGGTAGCGGCAGGCTCTTTGCCCTCCGACGAACAGCCGCACAAAAGCAGTGTGATGATAGTACCGAGAGTTAAAAGTGCCAAAAGAGCTTTTTTCATAGCTTTCTCCTTAATATTTATATTAGTATCTATATTTTTCATTTGGTAGGGTAGGAAGACAAAACGTTGCCGCAAAGATCGGTCACGATACGTACTCCGCATTCGACCGCGGTCATCTCACGTCCGTCGATGAATATCGCCGCACGTTTGCCGTCATTCTTTACGGTGTACTCGTGCTCGCCTTCTACCTGCGTATATTCACAGCCGCCACAATCTCCGTTTGTCGAGAAGATCGCACGATCGCGCAATAGCTCAACTCCATAGAGATGCGAGGTATATCCCATAAACGCGAGTATCGAAGGTCCGTAGTCGCCCGAGGCAGTACAGAACGCCGCCTGCGGCTCGCAGGTGTAGGGATCGAATTGCTGAGTGAATATAATCGGGTCGTTCTTTGCGAGCGCATCGCAGAGCTTGTGCCCGAAGACCGACAAAAGTGAGTAGTATCCGTAATTTTCCATAGCGCGTATCGCGCGCTGATAGGTGAGTCCCTCGGGCTGACCACTCCAATTGTTATACGGGTCGGAGACGAAGAGCGGATCGTTTGCCGCGATAGAGGTCAGCGGCATCGGGGTGAAAAATTCCTCGGGATTTAACAGATGTTCTCTTACAAAACGCTCGGCTTTCTTTGCGTCGTACGCTCCGTGGTACATCACGCGCAGATTGTTGTGAATAAGCGTGTCTAAAAATTCATTGTTGCAGTCGCGGTCAAAGAGCGCACCGCGCTCCTCCCACCAAAGATACGAATTGAGTTTATCCTTTACAGCCTTGGCTCCGCGACTCCACTTATCTGATTCGCCGTTCTTGAGTATAGCGGCGATCTCTGCAAGCGTTACACGACCGTCATAGGAATACGACATAACGTCCATCGACTCGTACGGAAGTCTTGCCTGTCCGTAGGGCGCCTCGTCGCTCCCCCACGCATCAGGTCCGCCGAAAAATCGCGTGCTTCCGTCCTCACCCGTGTCCCATACGCAAAAGGACTCAAGGCAGCCGTTGCCGTCTGTGTCGCGGGTGCGCCACAGATAGTCGTCAAAGCGCGCAAGTCCGTCGTAAAGTCGGTGCAGATAGTCCATATCCTTGCCCGTGCGATACCATACGTTCAGAGCGTGATATGGGAAACAATATCCTTGAAAATGCGAATACATCAGCTCGGGCGCGCTCTCGCCGAAGCGTATTACCGACGGGAACCGTCCGTCCTCGCGTATATATTCAAGAAAAAGATTTTGGTTATTCCACGCGGTCTCAAGACAGCGACCGGCGTACATATCGCCGCCCATCGGCTGAGTTTCGAGCCATAATCCGTGATAAACTCCGCCCTCGACGAGCATTTTTTTAGCTTGCCAAGTAACTATATTATTTTTTTGGATACGCTCTGCCGCATCGAACACTCTTTGCCATTTTGCGTCATTCGTGGAGAAGCGAACTTCAGTGTGTGGAAATGTCATAGTGCGATCCTTCCTTTGATTTTTATATTACCGAGTCATACTGAATATCCCTTGCTTTTTTAGCTTTTAAGGCTACTATATCATAGCAAAAAGTCTTTATCAATATGGTGGGGAAAAGTTTTTTTAAAAGGCGTTTTTTTGACAGACGGAGAATGCCCGAAAAATGATGTGTAATTCCGATAGAATGTAGCGTAATCCCCAAATCCGCAGTATTCACAAACTAAGGTCGCTTTTTCTCCGTCGGAGATCATTTTGTGCGCTAAAAGCAGTCTTTTTTCCATTATGTATTTTTTAGGTGTTTGATGCAATTCTTTTTGAAAAAGTCTGAACAGATAGCTCTCGCTCACAAAAAGATGATCTGCTATCTCCTCTATTCCTGTGATGGTGCAGAGATTTTCATTCGTATATTTCAATGCCTTTGAGATCAATGGCGAGAGTGTAGTTTTTTCTTTGGCAAATGGCTGAGGAAACAGCGTGATATGGTAAAATAACTCGGAAAGCAGGTGGGAAAGGAGCTTTTCAAAGGTGTCTCGGTCGCTGTTCTGATAATACAGATCGCATTTGCAAAAAATATCTTCAAGTATACCGTTGCCTGAAATATTTAATACTTCCATATCCTCAGGTATTTTGTACACGCTTTCGATGCTGTACTTTTTTGGATCGAAGAGAATGTCGTATCTTTCATATTTTGCAGGTGCATCTATTTGAATAAAATGATATTGAAATGGGCGTATCAAGATGAGATCGCCTTTTTTTAATTTATATTTTCTATCTTCGATGACGTGCGTAGCATCACCGTCAAGGAAATAGATCAATTCGTATGCATTATGTGTATGCATCGAATAGGTGTCACAAGTCAGATGTTCGGAGATCTCGTGCTTAAAAAACATTCGGTCGGTAGTTGAAATATAATCGTTTGTCATTTTCAAAAGCTCCATTTTTCAGTAATTATATTGTAGCATACTTGTTCACTTTTTGCAACATAAAAATATAGCTTTTGCTATTTACTTTTCAAAAAATTTATTTTATAATAATATCAGTAAAAAACACAAGGAGAAGGTATTATGAAAAAGCTGAATATTGCTGTCATCGGACAGGGAAGAAGCGGAAAAAACATACACGGCAGATACTATCGCTGTGAAGATAATCTCTATTACAACGTAAAATACGTTGTTGATACCGACGAATTTCGCAGAAACGTGGCAGAAGAGATATATCCGGGCTGCAAGACCTTTGAAAATTACGAAGAGTTATTTGAGCTCGACGATATCGATCTCGTTATAAACGCTACCTATTCGGAATTTCATTATCCGATAACCAAGGAGCTTTTGCTTCACGGAAAAAACGTGCTTGTTGAAAAGCCTTTCGGTCGCTCGCGCTACGAGTGCGACGAATTGATCAAGATAGCCAAGGAGCAGGGCGTTACGCTTGCGGTGTTCCAGCAGACCTTTTTAGCGCCGTTCTACGGTTTTGTATACGATACGATAAAATCGGGAAAACTGGGCGACGTCAAGCAGATAGACATTCGCTATAATGGTTTTGCACGCCGTTGGGATTGGCAGACTCTGCAGAAGAAATGTGCGGGAAGCACCTATAATACAGGACCCCACCCCATAGGAATGGGGCTTGGCTTCCTTGATTTCGATAAGGACGCAAAGGTGGTCTACAGCAAGCTCGATACGGCACTCACGAGCGGTGATGCCGACGATTATGCAAAGATACTCATATCTGCACCGAACAAGCCGATTATTGATATAGAGATATCCTCTATGGATGCGTACTCGGATCATAATATAAAGGTTCAGGGAAGTAAGGGCACGCTCAAAGCAACTCCTGCCGCATATGAAATGACCTATATATGCGACGGCGAAAACCCCGAGCGTCCCGTTGTTGAAACTTTCCTTAAGGACGGGAACGGCAATCCGATCTACTGCGGCGAGGATCTTGTAAAACACGTAGAGTCGGAGAAGTTCAACGGCACTGCGTTCGATATCGGTACTGCAAGACTTTACGAGCAGCTTTATTATAAGATAACCGAGGGCAGAGAAATGACCGTAACGCCCGAAATGGCGGCAGACATAATCTCTGTTATCGAAACGGTACACGCGCAAAATCCGTTGCCGTTGAAATATTGAGGTGATCGAAATGAAAAGGATCGCGATACTCGGCTGTGAGAATTCACACGCAAACGGTTTTTTGAAGTTCATAAAGGAAAAAGAAGAATTTTCTGACGTTGAGGTCGTCGGCGTATACAGCGATGAGAGAGAAGCGGCAGAAAAGCTGAGTGAAAAATTCGGAGTTTGCGTGATGGACGATTATACCGACGCAGTTGGAAAGATAGACGGACTTGTTATCACCGCGCGTCACGGAGATAATCATTATAAATACGCAAAGCCTTATATTGACAGCGCTATTCCGATGTTCATAGACAAGCCCATCACGGTAAATGAGGGTGAGGCTGTCGAATTTATGAGGGCGCTCAGAGATAAGAATATCCGCATTTCAGGCGGTTCTTCCTTGAAGCAGGACGTGTTTGTACGTGAGCTTAAACAAGACTTTAAGAACTGTGTCGGCGGTAAGACCGTCGGAGGCTACGTTCGTGCGCCGTATCAAAGCGAGAACGCGTACGGCGGATTTTATTTCTACGCTCAACACCTTGTTGAGATGGTCTGCGAGATATTCGGAAGATATCCTGTATCGGTTACGGCAAAACAAAACGGAAAACAGATAAACGTGCTTTTCCACTATGAAGAGTACGATTGTGTCGGACTTTTTTGCGATAAAAATTATTTGTATTACGCATCACGCATGTCAGAAGCTGAAGCGAAGGGATATACGATCCCGTCTACAGAAAGCTGGTCGTATGAAGAATTCAAGGAGTTTTACGGAATTCTTTTGGGTAATGCTCAAGCGCTGACATATGAGGAATTTATCTCGCCCGTGTTCATAATGAACGCTATCGAACGCTCGCTTGAGAGCGGCAAGGAAGAGCTTATACGAAAAATAGAGCTTTAAGGTGAAAATATGAGTAATTTAAGAATTTCTGCTTTTGCAGACGAATATTCCGACTCTTTTGAGGAGCAGCTTCAAGCGCTCAAACGGTTTGGTATCAATAATATTGAGCTAAGACACTTGCTTGGAAAGAACGTATCGCTCTTGGAAAAGGACGAGGTCGTAAAAGTCAAGGAAATGCTCGAGGAGTATGGCGTCAAGGTATCTGCTATCGGTTCTCCGCTTGGCAAGATACGCTTGGATGCCGACCTCAACTCTCATTTTGAAACGGCAAAACGCGTATTTTGGACGGCAAACTCTTTAGAGACGAGCTTTGTCCGAATGTTCAGCTTTTACGCGCCTGAGAACAAAAATATAATTGATATGAAAGGTGAGGTCTTAGGTGCTCTCGAAAAGCTTGTAGCTCTTGCGAGAGAATACGGCGTGACCTTGTGCCACGAAAACGAGGCGAGAATATACGGAGATATACCGACACGTTGCAAGGAGCTCTTGGACTATTTTGGCGGAGAGCTTAAGTGCGTGTTCGATATGGGAAATTTCGTTTTGGAGGGGGTAGAGCCCTATTCTGCGTACGAGCTTTTGAAAGAACACGTGGCTTATTTTCATATCAAAGACGCGCTTTACGAAGGTGCGATAGTGCCCGCGGGCAAGGGTGAGGCTAAAATAAAGGAAATACTTTCTCTCCACAGAGAGTACGCAAAGGAAGATTTCTTCGTCTCTCTCGAGCCTCATCTGCAGACCTTTACGGGACTTAACGCGCTTGTTGGACGCCCCTTTGAAAATCCGTATCAATATCCCGATAAGAAGACTGCTTTTAGTGATGCAGTAACTAAATTTAAGGAGCTTATCTGATGAAAACCTTGAAAAAAGACCTTTTGAGCGTAAATATTTACGATACAAGAATAGAAATGGGAGAAGCTGCTGCTAAAGATATCAAGGCGTGCATTCTCTCGCTTCTGAAAACCAAGGATACCATAAATATGATATTTGCCGCCGCGCCTTCGCAAAACGAGGTATTATACGCTCTTGCGACCGATAAGGAGATACCTTGGAACAGAGTCAACGCTTTCCATATGGACGAGTATATCGGACTTTCTGCCGACGCGCCGCAGGGATTCGGAAACTTTTTGAGAGAGCATATCTTCGGACTTGCTGATTTTAAAAGCGTTTCATATATAGATATCACTGCGACCGATGCTGAGTGTGAATGTGAGCGCTATGCAGAGCTTCTGTCGAAAAATCCGACCGATATCGTCGTAATGGGAATAGGCGAGAACGGACACATCGCGTTCAACGATCCGCCTGTTGCGGATTTTAACGATAAAAAAGTCGTCAAGCCCGTAGAGCTTGACGAGATCTGCCGCAATCAGCAGGTCAACGACGGTTGCTTTGCAAAGCTTGACGACGTACCGAAGACCGCGATAACGCTTACAGTTCCTACTCTTTTTGCGGGCGATCATCTTTTCTGTATCGTTCCCGCAAGGACCAAGGCTGTGGCTGTGCGCGCTACGCTTTGTAACGATATAAACGAAAAATGCCCCGCGACTATACTTCGCCGTCATAAGAGCGCCGTGCTTTACCTTGATGGCGACAGCAGCTCGCTTTTGTGATAAGCTATGAAAAGAATAAGATCGGATAAAATAATACTTGGCGACAGACTTTTTGACGGATACGTGTATTTCGAAAACGGCAGGATCATCGAGGTCTCTTCAAACGACTATCCCGTCTCGGATACGTTTGATATGAGAGACCTTTACGTGAGCGCGGGATTTGTCGATATTCATACTCACGGCGGCGGCGGATATAGATTTGAGGGAAGCGTGGACGAGATCGTAAACGCTTGCAACTTTCACTTAAAGCACGGAACTACGTCGATAGTTCCGACTATATCTGCAGCACCCTTTGGGGCTATGGCAGACTCGGTAAAAAATATAAAAAGCGCTATGGCAGACCCGAGAGTGAAGGGAACTATTCTCGGCGCACATATGGAAGGTCCGTATCTTTCCAAAAGCCAAGCAGGTGCACAGTGCCCAACGCACATAACCGTTCCGATCGAATTTGACTATCTGCCTCTTATCGAAGAAAATTCGTCGGTGATAGCAAGGTGGACTTACGCTCCCGAAAACGATATCGAAGGAGACTTTGTCAAAGCCTTGAAAAAGCATGGGATCGTTGCATCGGCAGGGCATACAGATGCGATCTACGACGATATGCTGCGCGCTTTTGAGAATGGGTGCGAGCTTGTAACACATCTGTATTCCTGTACCTCTACAATTACGCGTGATCATGGATTTCGCCGACTCGGTGTGATAGAGAGCGCGTATCTTCTCGACGATATATACGTTGAGATAATATGCGACGGCAAACATCTGCCGCCCGAACTAATTCGCTTGATATATAAGATAAAGGGAGCAGACCGTATTGCGCTTATTACCGATAGTCTCGCGCTTGCGGGTACAGACCAAAAGCACGGATTTATGCAGGATACTGAGTTTATCATTGAAGACGGTGTGTGTAAGCTTATGGATAGGAGCGCCTTTGCGGGCAGTATAGCCACTGCGGACAGGTTACTTCGAGTTGCCGTAAAAGAGGCGAATATCCCGCTCCTTGATGCCGTAAAGATGATCACCGAGACACCTGCAAGCATTATGAAGCTTTCAAGCAAGGGAAGACTATCTTGCGGTATGGACGCGGATATCGCGATTTTTGATGAGAACGTATCAATAAAAGCGGTTTTCGCCCGCGGAGAGCTGATAGAGTAAACTTTAATAAATAACAAAACAGACCGAGCTCTGCTCGGTCTGTTAAGTTTTATCCCTTACCGTACATATAATATGGTGAAATGATCTCTCCCGTATATTTATTTATCCAGTTGCGTGAGTAAATAAAATAATGGTCATCCATAAACTTTTGAATAACTATATTGTAAACATGATCGGGGGAGGGGTCATTTACGTCAAGCTCAACGCGATAGTTGCTTCCTTCCTTATCGAAATCAAGATATTCACAATTATTCTTGGCAATTTCTATTGCTTCATCGAGTGAGAGACACTTGCCGTTCGCCGCTATCTCTTCGGGAGTTGTAATTTCTCCCGTAAAAGCATTTACCAATATTTGATCTTTTATTTGGACGTTATACGGCGGCATACATTCATATCCCTCTGAAGCACCGTTCGAGTAGCTTTCTACCTGAAGGGAAACGCTATAATAATCTGTGTCAGAGCTTGGCGCGTCGGTCAACACTATGTTGTTGATCCAAATCGATCCTAAACCGGCATCTCTGCTTCCGTCTTGGTTATTCCAATATTCGTTTGCTAAATTCCATGCTTCTTCCGAATTTGTGGGATATAACGGAGTCAAATCAAAGTAAGAAAAATCCATTGTTTCTTTGCGGAACCCGTCACGGTAATTATAATATTCCTTTACCGTAACAGCATTTCCCTCTACAAAATATTCGCATAGCATAGGACCTTTGAGACTGTAGAGGGATCTTACGTTCAAGGATTCTCCGTCAAATGTGATCTTGCTGAGTCCGCACTCCAACGCCGATGTGTCGGGAGAAATAGCCCAATAAAACGTTCCGTCTGTGTTGAATTTATAGTAATCACAGTTATCCAAACAATAACTGTATAGCTTGCCGTCGTAGTGTCGTAAAATGATATACTCCCGGTCGGACGATTTAATAACGAATTCGCCTATACCGTCTCCATCTACGTCGAGCACCGCTTTTTCGAGTAGCTTACACTCTTCTAAAATTGTGTAATTACTTGGAAAATGATAGTCTTTCAATTTTATCTCGCCCAAGTGCTCGTCGATTACGCAGGTTTCTCCCTTGATTGCTGCGGCGTACGCTCGCATTGCGATATAGTGCTCTTCGTTTCTTTCAAAAAGGGGCTCGTCCATAGTCGTATTATCATCCAAGGCCGTATGATTATCCGTAGTAGTATTATCGGAAGATTGAGTATTATTCTGTTCTTTATCTGTGGCATCAATGTTTGATGGATCCGTATCTTTTCCTTTCTCTGCATTACAAGAAAATAGTGATGATAGCATAGTCAAGCAAAGCAAAAAGGCAATATATTTTTTCATTAAAAGTCTCCTGATTTTTATCTTTCGATACCACTATATCATATCAAAAAAACGTTGTCAATACGGTGGGGAAAAGTTTTTTTAAAAGGCACTTTTTGAGGTCAAAGTGGTGTAAAAAAACTAAAACAAAAAGAGAGCCGAAGCTCTCTTTTTTGTTGGTGCGGGTAACAGGACTTATGAACCTTAGTTTGCCGCCCGTTGTAAGCTGTAAGCGGAAGTGCAGATATAAGCGGCAAACATCCGACCTATCGGTCGAAGAGGCTCTGCACCGGATTAAACTCATAAAACAATAAAGGGTAGGCAAAAGCCTATCCTTTATTGTTTGGTGCGGGTAACAGGACTTAAGAACCTTAGTTTGCCGCTCGTTGATAGATGTAAGCAAAAGTGCAGTTATAAGCGGCAAAAATCCGACCTTACGGTCGAAGAGGTTCAGCGTCGGATAACTCTGTACGAAACACAAAAAGCTGACCCAAAGGTCAGCTTTCTGTGTTTGGTGCGGGTAACAGGACTTGAACCTGCACGAAGTTGCCCCACTAGAACCTGAATCTAGCGCGTCTGCCAATTCCGCCATACCCGCATATTGAGTTGTTTCCCGTTGCCAGCGCGTCTGCTAGCAACGCTCGCAGGCTCGCTTATGCACAAGAACGCAAGCGTTCTTGCTTCGCACCTTCGGTGCTCGTTCCGCCATACCCGCGAATGTATTTACAGATACCCGAATATTATATCACAGCGGTGAAAAAAAGTCAAGAGCTTTTGCAAATTATTTCTAAATTTCGTCGTGTGGAACGCTTTGTGCGAGGTGAGTATTTTTATATCTTGCGTCATCTGAGACCTCGCGCACGACGTCGATGAAATCGGGAAGAGAAAAGCGCTCATTCTCGCTCTCAAGCTCGACCTCAAGTATGGCTCTGTCGCTCCAGAACGGATAAACGTCTATCTCGATTATATGCGAATCGAAAGGGAAGCAGTACCTCGTTTTGACGATAGTATTTTTCGCGGTATCCCTGTTTTTCAGCTCCGCTTCAAAGGTATCCTCGTCTATTTCGTATTCGTTTTCATATGCCGAGAGCACGGATATACGTTCTTTTACGGTCTTTACGTGTTTTACTTCACCGTTCTCGGTCACTCTTCTCAAACGCGCATTTTTGCCGCCCTCGGCGTTGAGATATATCTGTTCAATATCCTTTATTCTTAGCCCTTTTTGTGCTGTCAGCGTAGAGATATCGGGCATACGAATGAGGAATTTTCTTTCTGTTTCTATCGGTATCATTTTACACGTTATACGGCAAAACCGCCATCTACTCCTATAATTTGTCCCGTGATGAAGCCTGCCTCATATGAAGCGAGGAAATAAGCGAGATTAGCCACGTCCATAGGCTCTCCTATACGGCAAAGCGGCGTTTCGTCACAGAGTTCTCTCATCGTTTCCTCGTCGAGCGAGGAATTCATATCGGTCGCTATAACGCCGGGCTCTATCGCGTTTACGGTGATATTCGACGGACCGAGCTCCTTGGCAAGCGCCATAGTCATACCGCGAAGCCCCGCTTTACTTGCCGAATAGTGCACCTCGCACGAAGCACCCGTTTTTCCCCACATAGAACCGATATTGATTATTCTGCCCCATTTTTGCGACACCATAGAGGGCAGAGAAGCGCGGGTGATATAGAACGCGCTTGAAAGGTTTGTGCTCAGCATAGCATCGAGGTCCTCGTCGGTTATGTCGCAGAACATTTTTATCTGAGCAATTCCCGCGTTATTTATGAGTATATCTATGCCGCCGAGCTGATCGACAGCCTTTGCGACCGCTTCGCGAGCTTCGTCGGGCTTTGATATATCCGCGCAGATAGCGAGCGCACCAAAGCGAGAAGCTACTTTCTTTGCCGCCTCGTGATTTGATTTATATATAAAAGCTACTTGGTGACCGCCCGATGTGAATTTTTGGACGCAAGCCGCACCGATGCCGCGTGCTCCGCCCGTTATAAGAACTCTCATAGATACCGCCTTTCGTGATGTGAAGGTCTTTCAGTACTATTATATCTCAAAAGATATAAAAAAGCAATATTTACAGCAAAAAATCTTACTTTAAATTGAAATGTTGACAAAATGATAAATATATGATATAATCGTATTACAAGGTAATTTATACCGTAAAACTCTAATCACACACCGCTATCACGGGATATTACCTTGATAGCGGTTTTTTGCCTTTAAATAAACTGTAGGGAGGAATATTATGAAAAAGATTATTGCGCTAATTCTTATAATATGCATATGCGCCACTCTGGCTTTTTCGTTTTCCTCTTGTGAGTATGAAAAGGAAGAGGAGGAAGGAACTACTACTGAAACAGAGGAGTTGAAGGAGCTTGCTGATCCTGCGTTGATCGATCGCATCAAAGAGAGAATGACACGAGAGAGTATCAGCAAGTTGCTGGGTGCAAAGCCTATTAAATATGATGGTGGGAGAGCAGCGGACGTTTATCGGTTTACTGATGGACGTGCGGCTCACTTGGAGTACTATAACAATGATAACGAGACCCTAATGAATATTAAAGTTGAAAAAATGGTAGAGCTTGCTCTTATCGATCAAATCAAAGAAGGCTATACTTACGACAAAATAACCGAGATATTTGGCGGAATTAAGGGTAAGATGACGACCTCTCGGTATTGGGGACTTTATCGCTACGTGCTCAACGACGGCAGGCTGCTGTATATTGATTACGACGAGCAGGCTTTTGCCACTTCAATTTACATAGAAAACGAAAAAGGCGAACGAACATATCCTCATCTACCGCAACAGGAAAGCTATTCTTCAAAGAATGCGGACGAATTTAGACAGTATCTTATAGATAATTATAAAGATAAGGCATCGGAGATAGCTGTGCCTGTCCTTGTATCTGATGAGTTCAGGCTTTATGCCGCAAGTGATGTTTCTAAGTGCTTTTTTTACACCTTTGTTCCTGCCGAAGCAGACGAGCATAGCGATGAATTTGTAAAAGGACTGCTTAGCGTTGAAATATGGAAAATAGATCTGATGTATAAGGATCTTGTCAACTATTACAAATCGGAAGAACGCAATCGAGAAAATGAAGTAATAGAATGCAAAGACGGTGTGGTTTTCGTAAAAAATTGGGGGCGGTTTATATTTAATAATAACGGCAGAGCTCTTGTTGTCGATATTCCTTCCACATTAAGAGAAGATTTTTCTTATAGTGAGGATTATAGCGGCACGCCAATAACTTCGCTTGAGGACCTGAATAAATATATTACTATCGAATATTTTGACCTCAATTCTACTGAAAATTCAAGCAATTAAGCTTCGCAACGGGCTGTTCATCAGCCCGTTGTTATTTATATAGAAGAAAAATGAAAAAAAGTAAAAAAAGTCTTGACAAGCAATATAAAATATGGTATAATCTTTATTCAGTACGGACATTTGAATGTCCGGCTCCTTACCGCAGGTAAATTTTTTATTCGATGCTTGCGGTCTTAAGTCCATAGGGAGGTGTAAAAAATGGAAAAGGTAATCAATTCTTACGAAAGCCTGTTCATTGTTGATGTTACCGTTGGCGAAG
>SVSY01000039.1 GCA_015064065.1 Oscillospiraceae bacterium | reverse complement strand
TTCCGTTATCAAGCAAGCTCTTTGCGGTTTGAATTTTATTCAGCTTATCTGCACGCTCGGATTCATCGTTGACAAAGACCGCAATATGCCACGTGTGAGCAAAATTTTTTTGTATGTACGGAACGAGTTCTTCCGCAGAGCTCGGGACTGTGCCGTTCTTTCTGTATTCCGATGCAAGCTCTCCGTAAAGCAGATTTACACCCGTTATAAAGCGTACGTAATGGTCAGTAAGCCCTACTTTGAGCTGGCTTTTGAAGTAATCGCTTCTGCTTCCGCCGTATTCCGATTCAATGTCGGCGGCAATAGATGCTTCAACGTCTTCTTTCAATGCTTTTTCGTCGTAGATAATGCCTTCTTTTTCACATAGCTCAAGAATTGCGTAGTTCTCGGTAATATTCTCGTTTACCGAGTCCCAGATAGCTTTTCTCAATTCTTCACCCGTAAGGGAGGAATGCGTTAATCCTTTTGCATAGTTAGATGCGAGAAAGTAAAGCTCCTCGTAAAGAACGGTGTATTTTCCCACCTTACCGACCTCCGTCTTAGCAAGCTTGCTCTGGGCAAGAGGACGTGCGTTGCACGAGGAGAGTGTGGCAAAAAGTATAAATGAGAGGATGATGAGTGCGATATATCTTACGTATCTGCGTTTGTTTGTCATTTTTAAACCTCTTATGAAAATAAATACGTAGATATTATACATCAATTTTATGACTATATTGTGAATAAAAAGAATAAAAAATAAACTTTCCTTAACGAGTAGAGCAATATGCAAATAAAAATTACAAATTAGCGTAAAAAAATAAAAAAATCTCTTCCAATTGAAAGATAAATGTGGTATAATTGTTCTGTAAGGTAAAAATCTTTATATGGGGTGGGTAAAGTATGCAATCAAAATACAGTATACCGCTCAGTTCTGTCGTGAGCGAATTTTCCCTTGAAGAGATATATATGCCCAAAGACGCGTCAGAAATAAAGATAAGCAGTCCCGAGGTCAGCCGACCGGGTCTCGCTCTCAGCGGATTTATTGACGTATTCGAGCCTTTCCGCATACAGATAATCGGAAAGGCTGAGCATAAATATCTTTCGGGTCTGTCCAAGTCGGAAAGAGTAATAAGAGTCAATGCTTTTTTTAAGCTCAAGCCCGTTGCGGTAGTGCTGACTACGGGACTCGTAGTTTACGAGGAGATGCTTGACGCCGCAAAGGAGGAGGGAATACCGCTGCTTCGCACGGATGACAGAACAAGTCCGTTTATGGCATCTCTTATCGCGTCGCTTAATACCAGCCTTGCTCCGCGAATAACCCGCCACGGAGTTCTCGTCGAGGTCTACGGAGAGGGCGTGCTGATACTTGGCGACAGCGGAATAGGAAAGAGTGAGACGGCTATCGAGCTTGTAAAGCGAGGTCACAGACTTATTGCAGACGATGCCGTTGAGATAAAAAGAGTATCGAGCAAAACTCTCGTCGGCACAGCACCCGACCTCATACGTTATTATATAGAGCTTCGCGGAATAGGAATAGTCGACGTCCGCAGACTTTTTGGTATGGGCGCGGTAAAGGCTACTGAGCGTATCGATCTTGTCATCAAGCTTGAGAATTGGGCTCCCGACAAGACGTATGACCGCTTCGGACTCGACGAGGAGGTCGAAAACATTTTGGGTATAGCTATTCCGGCAATAACGATACCCGTACACCACGGACGAAATCTCGCGGTAGTTCTTGAGATCGCCGCGATGAATAACCGTCAGAAAAAAATGGGCTACAACACGGCTGAAGAGTTTAATCAGAGGCTGATGGAGCAAATAGAATCGGAGGAATAAAATTATGAAATTAAGCGTATTGATCAATCTCTACGGCAACAAAACGCTCGACGAGACGCTCAAGATAATGTCTGAGCAGGGCATTAAGACGGTTGAGGTCGGCGCAGGCGGATATCCCGGAAAGGCTCACTGCGATCCTGAAGTTCTTCTTGCTGACGATGCAAAGCTTGAAGAGTTCCAGAACACCTTTAAAAAGTACGGTATCACTATCTGTGCTCTCGCGGCACACGGAAATCCTCTTCATCCCGACAAGGCAACTGCCGAGATGTACGACAAGGATTTCAAGAACGCAGTTCTTCTCGCTGAAAAGCTCGGCGTTGATACAGTTATCACGTTCTCGGGCTGCCCCGGTGACTGTGAAGACTCAAAGCTTCCCAACTGGGTAACCTGCTCTTGGCCCGACGATTACCTCAAGATACTCGATTGGCAGTGGAACGAGAAGGTAATTCCTTATTGGAAGGAAACGGGCGCTTTTGCAAAGGCACATAAAGTAGACCACATCGCATTCGAGATGCACCCCGGCTTCTGCGTATACAATCCCGCAACCCTCCTCAGACTTCGCGAGGCAGTAGGCGACGTTATCGGCGCAAACTTCGACCCCTCTCACCTTATCTGGCAGGGAATGGATCCCGTTGCGGCTATCCGTGAGCTCAAGGGCGCTATCTATCACGTTCACGCAAAGGATACCAAGATCGACAAGTATAACACCGCAAAGAACGGCGTGCTTGACGTTAAGCATTACGGCGACGAGCTCGGACGCTCTTGGGTATTCCGTACCGTTGGCTACGGCAACAACGAGTCCTATTGGAGAGACCTCGTTTCCAATCTCCGCCTTTGCGGATATGACAGAGTTCTTTCTATTGAGCACGAGGACAGCGTAATGTCTATCGACGAGGGACTTCGCAAGGCTGTTACCTTCCTTAAGGATATCATCATCGAGGAAGAGAAGCCTACCACTATGAGCTGGGCTTGATCACATAAATACATAAGCATATATCTGACGCCGACCGCAAAATCTTTTTGCGGTCGGCGTTCATTTATTTTATAAAATATTGACAAATGCTTCGAAAGTGATATAATTATAGATAAGAACGCTTATTCATTGGAGGTATTACGATGAAAAAAAGATTTTTATCTGTGGCGTGCGCTATTATGTCACTGCTGATGCTTGTGCTTGGCACTATTCCCATCGGAGCAGAGGAGATAGCAAACCCCTACGGCTCTATCGACGGTACGTGCATAACCGACATTCAAATGGAGAGCAGAACCGAGCTCCTCGGCGGTGTCGATTATTTTAAGGCGGTCGTTACCTCGCATATCCAAGGACTTGATAACCGTGCGGCGATACCCTACAGAACCTTTGTTGGTGTAGGAAATGAAAATACGAAAATGTTCGTTTATTCGATAGGCTCGGAGGACGGGCTTGATTTCGGACGCGCCACGACAAAGGATATAGTTGAGCGATTTGAAGCCGAAAATCCTCAGTGGAATGCTGTGGTTGCCGTAAACGGTGACTTTTTTGACATAGAGACCTCAAAGACCTCTTCTATGGGCGAGCCCGAATTTCCTATGATACAGAACGGTGACTCCTATAAAACGAACGTTCTTTCGGGCGCTACCGGAAGAGGTATAGTAGGTACTACCGCGGACGGAGAGATGATATATTACACGGTTGGTGGAATATACAAAAATAACGGCTACGGAACAGACTTCACTCTTGATAATATATATTCTTTGCAGATATACGGTGAGCACAGAACCAACGTTGTCGCGGAATATCCCGCACACGCAGAGGCAAGGGTACAAAAAAACAGAATTTCCTTCCTTACTCCCGACTCTAAGGCTCGTGACCTTACGGGTGCTACCGTCTACGAGGTGAAATGCGATGTGTACCGCAGAGCGCACGTTGGTATAAATGGCGCCGAGATGAGTACAACGGGATATTTTTCCGAGGGAGAGATAGTTAATATAAGAGAGGGAAAGGCCAAGGAGCTTCCCAAAAAGGGATATATCTATATCGCGACCAAAAACCCCGAAGTCTTTGATCTTTTGCAAAAGGGAACCTACCTCAAGTGTCAGAGAGAGCTTACGGGCGCATGGGAAAACGTAGATAATGCGATAGGCTTCAAGCAGCTACTTTTAGCTAACGGTACACAGCTTCTCAAGAATGCCTACGGAAGATACAATCAAAGCGGCAACTATGAAGAGACGATAAAGTGGACCGAGGATATCTACGACTATCCTTTTTGCTGGAAGGACAGAACAGCAATAGGCTTTAAGGAAGATGGCACTCCCGTGCTTTTTGTTATTAAAAAATCCTTGCACGATGGTGATTACAAAAATATCGGCGCATCTTATTATGAGATATCCGCGCAGATGAAGGCACTTGGATGTGTCGACGGATTTTTGCTTGACGGCGGCGGTTCATCCACCTTTGTAATAAGAAACGAGGATGGAACCTTTTCCAACGCACACGTTGGAGAGGGAGACGGACGCGCTGTAGCTAATGCAGTCATTCTTGCCGTTCGCGACGAGAGCGTACCTGATCCTATTCTTGATGAAGAGATAGAGGTAGTTCTTCCCGAACCCGAAAAGGAGACCGAGAAAAAGACCGAAAAGAAGACCGATAAGCCCACGGAGTCCGCGACCGAGATCGCGACCGACAGCAATACCGAGCCTCAAGCTACCGAAGGAGCAATAGGCTGCGGTGCGTACGCGCTAATGCCCGTCGCGCTTATTACGACCTTGGGTACAGCTTTTATCTCAGTAAAGCGTAAGAGACGAAAGTAATATAAAAAGCTCTGCAGTTCATCTGCAGAGCTTTTTTGGTTGATCATATAAGCGGAATAATATCCTTCTTTACTATTTCCTTTACCTCATCTGAAACGGGAGAGAAGGGATGGCGACAGTCGCCCATAGGAATACCGAGCTGTGTAAGTATCTCCTTTTCAGCGGGCATAACGCCGATCTTGCAAAGGGCGGTTATTATTTCATTCGCATTTTTTTGGATAGCCTGAGCCTCGTGTAGTCGGTCTGCACCGAAGAGCTCGTTTATCTTAACGAATTTATCAGCCATAAAGTTGTAGGTCGAGCCGATTGCGCCGTCAGCACCCATCGAAAGACCTGCTAGGAACATTTCATCAAATCCGTTGTAGACTATCTTATCAGGGAAGCTTGCCTTGCATTGTTCAAGCGTGAAGAAATCGTTGGACGTGTATTTTATACCCATAAAACGATCGTCAGAAAGGAACTGACTCATCTCGGATATTCCCATATTAACTCCCGAAAATGTGGGTATGTGATATACGAGCATAGGGAGCCCCGCCGTGTCGGCAAGTCTGAAATAATAATCTTTGATTTCGGCGAACGAGTATTTGTAGTAAAAGGGAGCAACAGAGGATATCGCGTCGTACCCAAGCTCTTTTGCGTATTTTGCAAGCGTTCCTGCTTCCTTTGCGTTTACTGAGCCGATATGAGCAATAAGTGTTGCGTCGGGAGCAGCGTCTTTTACTGTCTCCATCACAAGCTTTCGCTCGTCTGTCGAGAGCAAAAATGCCTCACCCGTGCTTCCCGTAACGTAAAATCCGCGTACGCCCATATCGAGATTGAAGCGCACGAGCTTTTTTAGAGAGTCAACGTTGATATCATCGTTTTTGTCAAACGGAGTCAGTAGGGCGGTAAAAATACCGTCAAATCTTTTTTCAGTCATTTTATCATTCCTTTCCGCAAAGCTTGTTTACCCACGGGATAGCAAGGTTTTCCTTGAAATAATGGGCATTTCCATCTACGTTAGTGTATACGTCGTATTCTTCGTTGTTCAGACATTCGGGTATGGGCTTGTTATCATATGGACGGTTTTCGGGGTCGCTGAATATTACGTGATAGTGATATTCAAAGGCGTCAGGTTTGCCGACAGTCTTATATGCATCCTTTATCTTTTCAAGATCAAGAGTCTCACCGCCCTCGGTTATAAGAAGTTGCTTTGGAGCGTAAGCGCAAAGCAGATCGGCGAGCGTGAACCAATATTCGCAATCGGGGATGAGGTGATTGCGACAGTTGTTCCAAAGATACGATGTCGGTCCCGCATAAAGACGCACGCGGGTGTCATAAATGGGACTATTGTAAACTATGCCCTTTACACAGTCGTTGAGGAGTCCTAAGAACGTACAAACGTATTTTCCAAGTGAGTGACCGCTGATGAATATGTTCGATTTGTCAACTATAGCCTGCTCCTTGATCCAATTGAGTATGCAGGTCTGGTAGAATGCAGTCATACCCATAAGATTTCGTCCTACGCTTGCCATCTGGACTGCAATTGAATCGGATGGAGAAACACAGTCGGTAGGCTTGAGCTCGCCATAAGAAAGATGGTCGCAGGCAACAGCAATATATCCCTCTTTGACGTAATGCTTAGCCATATGATTATGCTCGGGGAATGTCAGCTCACGCTCGCAGAAAACGTCGGGCTCGTCGCAAAGCGCTTCCTTTGAGTGCCAAGTACCGGGGGAGCAGAGAACCGTCGGAGCGGGGTGAAGGGCATCTACACCGTCGGGTATGAGCACAAGAAAAGGAATCACCGCATAGGGCTCGGGAAATGCTTCCCATTTCTGTATCTTGTATCCGTCGCGTGCCTCTTCCCAAAGCATTACGGGCGCCGGTTGAGGAGGAAGATCCTCGGGGGCAGGAAAACGCAATATCTCAAGCAGCTTTTCCTTGACCTTCTCGCGCCAAGCCTCGTATTGCTCGGGTGTCATACCCGGCTTGTACTCGAGCTTCGGACGGAAGGTCTTGTAGTGATGTTTAAGAAAAACGTCTGTATACATAAAGCGGCCGTCTGCTCGATCGGTCTTTATGGGATTTAATGCACAGCTTGCCATAGCTTTCTCCTTCTGAATAGTTAAAATACGTTTTTTGTGGTGTTTTCATTTTCGGGGAACAGAACGTCCTCGGGATAAAAGCTGTATCCGCGTATATACGCCTTATCGGCATCATCCTTGATGTAGTTTACGACGTATATCTCTCCATCGTCAAACTGTGCCCAACCCGTGTATCCTATATCGGGAGAGGGGTTTCGGTCGTAGTCGAGTGGGAGTATCCGCACGCGCTGACGCCTGCGCTCTGTCTCGAAGAGCGTTGCCGCATCGTAAAAAGCGGCAAAGAGATTTTGCGTTCCGCAGGGGATATAGCGATAGGTTATCATAACTCTGCCGTCCTTGAGAAATGCGGCGACGGGGCGGTGTCCCGAATCCATAGAGGTCTCGTATATAGGCGACCAGCTCTCGCCGTTATCGTTTGAGATCGCCTTGAATATCGGATATCCAAGCCCCGAATTTTCGCGCAAAAAGGCAACGAGCTTTCCACCCTCGCACTCAAGAATGGATACCTCGCAAAGATTGTATTTGGGGTCTGCGGCAATAGTCACTCTATCCGACCAGTGCTTACCGCCGTCATCGCTGTACCAGAGATATTGCTCAAGCTTACCGGTAGTATCGCTCTTGAAATGTGCGGCTATTATAAGTCTGCCGCTTTTAAGCGAGCGGAGCTTGTCAGGAACTATGCCGCAAAAGTCAAACTGTATCGGCTTTGACCAGCTCTCTCCGCCGTCTTCCGAGAACCATACGAAGATCTTTGCCAAGCGGTTTTCGTTGCCGTGTATCTTGTCGCAGATGATGGCTATGCGTCCGTCGTCGAGCTCGGAAATGCGCGCACAGTTGAAGTGAGCGCCGTCAACTCCTTTTTCTGTAAGATAGGACTTAGCCGTCCAGCTTCTGCCGCGGTCATAGCTTTTCACTATGGCTATCCTTGCGCCGTCGCGGTTTAGGTGATGCTCGCATTCAGAAAACACGCAGATGAGTGTTCCGTCTTTTTTGAGCAGAAGATCGGGCCACGCCTCGTATATCGAATCGTCTCGGCTGACGACGTGCTTTTTGACGTTGACGTTCATATTATTTAGTATAGCGGTCAAAGTTCTTGATCCACTCTGCAGAAAGACCGATCCACTCGGCTACGTGCAGATCGTGCATATCGGGGTTGTTGCCATAGGTTATCTCGTTTGCAAGCGCAAGTCCGTGAGGTCCCTTGGGGAAAATATGCGCCTCAAAACGAAGGCCGTTTTCGAGATAAGCGTCCATAAGAAGAGTTGCGTTGCGTACGGGAACGCAGGCGTCGGTCACCGTATGCCAGATGAACATAGGCGGTGTATTCGGCGTTACGTGCTTTTCAAGCGAGAAGATATTGCCTTCCTCTTCGGTGTAATCGGGCTTTTTGAGAAGATTTGCAATAGAGCCTCTGTGTGCCCACTTTCCCGCAGTGATAACGGGGTAGGAAAGTATCATTCCGTTGGGGCGGTTGATACCGACGGGCGCATCACCCATAGCGGCAAGCACCTCGGGTCTGTCCCAAAGAATACCTGCCGATGCTGCGAGGTGTCCACCTGCCGAAAATCCGCAGGTGAATATTCTTTCTGTGTCAACGCCAAGCTCGTCAGCGTTCTCACGCATATATTTGATAGCAAGACCAACTTGGATAGCGGGCAGATAGCCAAGTTTTTCAGCGGTCTGTGAGACTATCGTGTACTCAAGTATACAGGTGTTAAATCCTGCATTATAATAATATTCTGCAATAGGGAAGCCCTCGCGGTCACTGCATACGCAACCGTAGCCGCCGCCGGGACAAACTACTACTGTAGGACGGCGTTCGGAGCTGCCTTCGCGAAGAAAGACCGTGAGTTTACATTCGGGGTGATCGGGCATAAGAAATACGACTTTGCTGTTCATAAATTACCTCGCAAATAATAGTTTGATCGATGACTTAATTTTAACACACAAAACAAAAAAATTCAATATGTTTTTTCCAAATATAGCAATAAAATCATTGACAATATTTTATTTTGTGATATAATGGTATTGTCCTTGAAAAAGGAGAAAAAATTAAGTAGAAGAGTAAGGATATGGGCGTAAAGTGCTTGCGGGACGGGGAGTTGTCCGCAAGACGAAAAGTAGATCCTGCGGATCTTGCTTGCGGTTTATATCCTGCATCCCGCTTCATACGGCAAAAGGCGACAGAGATTCTGTACCTCCTTTACCTTAGCCATATGCGAGCTTAGGGAAAGGAGGATTTTTTATGAAAAAAAGTATTATGAAGCTGACGCTTGCCGCTATGCTTACGGCGATGAGCGTAGTGATAGGAATTTTCTGCAAAAGCTTTTTGAATTTCGGAGCAGGACTTTTCCGCGTCACATTTGAAAATCTGCCGATAATTCTTTCGGGCATTATGTTCGGACCGATGATGGGTGCTTTGGTGGGGATTGCCGGAGATCTTGTGAGTTATCTGCTCTCACCGCAGATATATCCGCCTAATCTTGTAGTAACGCTCGGTGCGGCATCGATAGGCTTTATCTCGGGATTTATGGCAAAGGTGGTCATTAAGAAAGGCGGATATTGGCAGATAATAATTTCGGGAGCGCTAGCGCACGTGATAGGCTCGATGATGATAAAATCTATAGGACTCTATCAGTTCTACGGCATAGCGGTGCTGTGGCGTATTCCTCTCTATTGCGTAATAATCCCTGTGGAGCTTATGATCATCTGTATACTCTACAAAAATGCGACCTTCCGTCGCCTTATAGATAAAAATACGCTGAAATGATATCGGAGGCTGTCTTGAACTATACTGAAGCACTTGAATATATACACGGGGTCAATTGGACCTTCTGTAAACCCGGACTTGAGCGTATCGGAGAGCTCTGCGGCTCGATAGGACACCCGGAAAGGAATTTGAGATTTATACACGTTGCGGGAACTAACGGCAAGGGCTCGACTTCCGTTATGCTTGCAGGCATCTTGCAAAAGGCAGGTTATAAGGTTGGACTTTACACCTCGCCTTATATAAAGGAATTCAACGAGAGAATGCGTATCGACGGTAAGAATATCTCAGATCGGGAGCTTGCCGAGATAACCGAATATATTCGCCCGATGGCAGATGCTATGCAGGACAAGCCGACCGAGTTCGAGCTTATAACTGCTATAGCGTTTGAATATTTTTGGCGCAACAGATGCGACGTGGTCGTGCTTGAAGCGGGAATGGGCGGAAGGCTTGATTCTACGAATATAATCGAGCACTCGCTGCTTTCGGTAATAACGGGTATAGCGCTTGATCACGTTGCTTTTCTCGGAGATACTGTCGAGAAGATCGCCGCAGAAAAGGCGGGTATAATCAAGCGCGGCTGTCCCGTGATATTCGGCGGAACGGACGAATCAGCGGCAACAGTCATAGAGCGCAGAGCACAAGAGCTCGGCTCACCCTTTTATCGCGTAGACTACAATGCTCTGACCGTTAATGAAATGTCGCTTGACGGCACAGAGCTTACTTTTGACCGTTATAAAAATATTCATATCTCACTTCTCGGCTCATATCAGCCAAGAAATGCCGCTCTCGTGCTCAGCACAATAGATATTCTCAGATCGCAGGGTATTGATATATCCGAAAACGCCGTCAGAGAGGGACTTCGCGCGGCGAAATGGAGCGCGCGCTTTGAAATAATATCGCAAGCTCCGCTCGTTATCTTCGACGGGGCACACAATGCCGAGGGAATAGCCGCGGCTGTAGAGAGCATAAAGCTTTATTTTAAGGACGAAAAGGTATACGTACTCACGGGTGTGCTCAAAGATAAAGACTACGGGGCAATAGCCAAGGATATTGCAAGCGTAGCCTCAAAAGCCTTTACTATGACGCCCGACAATCCGCGCGCACTTTCCGCAAAGGAATATGCAGACGTTCTGTCAAAATGCGGTGTAGATGCAAATGCGTACGGAGATATAGACCAAGCCTTAAGCGCGGCACTTGAAAGCGCCAAGAAGGACGGCAAGGCACTTTTCTGCCTTGGTTCGCTATATACCTATTCTTCGATAATCTCTCGTTTTGAGTAATAAAAATACCGCTTATGCCTCGGCATAAGCGGTATTTTATTATGACATTACTTTTTAGGGATGAAGAACTCTTCCTTTAAGGTAATTAAGGTAGCACTTATCGATCGAAAGATCTTCGTTAAAGAAGGGGTTTTCTATAACACCAAAGCCGCCGTCAGCACCGACGAGGAAGATCGCGTTGGGAGCATCTGCGCGGAGAGTTACCTTGCAGTTGGTGAGAAGCGAGTTGAAGTTTCCGTCAGCCTTGAAGCCTATCTCGCCCGATTCCATCGTTTTATACCAGTAGCAGAAGCAGTTATGGCAGATAGAGGATACGCCGTCTCTGAAATAAAATCCTGTCTCAAACTGATCGCTGTAGCAGAAGTCGTACCAGTTAGCGCCACTGAGGTCGCAGAATGCCATACTGCCGGGGTAGCACGGACCGCCGAGCGGGTGGACGTTACGCAGGTAGTTGCCGCCGTGCGCAAGCTTAACGCCTGTCTGAGCGTACGCGATACGCATATTTGTAAAGGTGTTGTCCATACCCTCAATGAGAAGTCCGATAGAACCGGGCTGAGCGTTACCAACGATGTTTACGTTGCAGATATCGCAGTCGCAAGAACCCGAATTTGCGCCCCACTTAACGTGCAGACCTACCGTCGTGTGCTTTATGGAAAGGTTTTCAACGCGAGTCTCACGGCCGCTGTCGATAGAAACGCCCTTAGCTACGCCGTTACCGTCGATAACACCGCCCGAAAGATAGTAGTTGCTTCCGTTGACCATTATCGTATTGAAGGGCTCGGCAGCGCCGAGACGAACGAGAGCTTCCTCGTTATCCCAACCGTCCATAGCCTTTATAACTGCAAAGGTGGAAAGCTGAAGGGATACTGCGTGCTCAGGGTTAGCGGGCGTGCAGATCGGCTTAGAAAGAAGATATTCGCCGTCGGGGAAGAAAAGAACTCTTTTGGGGTTATTGAGGATAAGCTCTTGAAGCGCGTCCGAAACGTCCTCGCCGGTGTTGGGCTTAACGTAATCCGAGACAAGAACGAAAGCATCTCTTGTAAATTCGCTGTTCATAGTTTTTCTCCTTGTAAAGCTTTATTCGGCTTAGGGATGAAGAACTTTCCCCTGAAGATAGTTCATATATGTCTTGTCGGGAGACTTGTTTTCATCAAAGAAGGGATTTTCGATAAGACCGTAGCCGCCCTCAGGGCCAACGAGGAAGTTGGTGTTGGGAGCGTCACCGCGGAAGCTTACCTTACAGTTGGAGAGAAGAGAATTGAACTTGCCTTCAGCCTTGAAGCCTATCTCGCCTTCCTCAAGAGTCTTCCACCAATATACGAAGCAGTTGTGGCAGATAGAACGAATGCCGTCCTTGAAGTAGAATCCTGTGCAGTACTGATCGCTGTAACAGAAATCATACCAGTTCTCCCAGCTGAGATCGCAGAATGCAATACTTGTAGCGTACTGGTCAAATCCGGAAGCAAGGCTGTAGAGCGGGTGAATGTTACGCAGATAGTTACCGCCGCCGATAAGTTTAACGCCTATCTGTACTCGTGCGATACGCATATTCGTAAAGGTATTGTCCATACCTTCGATAAGAAGACCGATAGAGTCGACCGTGCCGCGACCAACGATGTTTACGTTGCAGATATCAGCGTCGGAAGAGCCTGAATTTGCGCCTCTCTTAACGTGAAGACCGATCTTGGTGTGCTTTATTGAAACGTTCTCAACTCTGGTCTCACGGCCGCTGTCGATAGAAACACCGTTTGCAAGGTCGTTTCCGTCAATAATACCGCCCGAAAGATAGTAGTTGCTTCCGTTGACCTGTATAGTATTGAAGGGCTCAGCCGCGCCGAGACGGATAAGAGCCTCATCATCGGTCCAGCTTTCCATAGCCTTTATAACAGCGAAATTAGAAAGACGGAGCGAAACTGCGTGCTCGGGATTTGCGGGCGTGCAGATCGGCTTTGAAAGAAGGTACTCGCCGTCGGGGAAGTAGAGCACTCTTCTGGGATTGCTCAGAATAAGCTCCTGAAGCGCATCCGAAACGTCCTCGCCGGTGTTGGGCTTAACGTAATCCGAGACAAGAACGAAAGCATCTCTTGTAAAATCGTTATTCATATCATTTTCTCCTTGGTATTTGTGGGAGGCTATGCTCCTCTTGGAGAGATTATACCATATATAGAACATATTTGTCAATCAAAAAGCAAAAAAATTATATAAAATAAACAAATAAAAAGGCGGAAGTCACGCCTCCGCCTTTTTTATGATCTTCAATATGTTTTATTGGGTCAAAAACCTAATATTGCGAGTATTTCGTGCCTCATCGAGCGCGTGAAATTGCTTGGTCCGGAGACGAGCAAGATCGAGTTGCGGTCAAGGTCGTTCAGCGCATCCTTTGCAGTGCTTTTTACCGTCGGCAGAAGAGTCGTTGGAATAGAGGTATGCTCTGTCCTGTCGGCTTCGCCGTCTCCGGAAGATAAGGTAGAGATCTTTTCGATAGAATAGCCGCGACGGCTGAGTGCGTCGACGTAGTAATCTATAAGCTCGGATTCGGGAAGGCAAAGCTTTATCCGCGTGCCTACGATATTCTTGAAATCAGTGAGAGAATCGCATATCGCTTCTATCGCTATAGGCGTATACGTACTGTCGGCAATTATTGTGGGAGAAATAGAAAGAAGCTCAAACTTACAGGGAGCGGTGACCGCGGTCAGACCGTCCTTGATATTTTGACGGCTTATCTTGTATCCGCAACGTGCCAACATATCCGCACTCTCTATGGCGACGACGGCGTTTACAGTTTGGAACTGTCCGCATACGCGAAGCGAATAATCATTGTCCTTATAGGAAAACTCTGTTCCGCCCAATGCGAGACGAGTTATGTTTATATTGTTTTTTGCGGCAAGCGTGAGCCTGCAATTTACAGTTGAACAGGTATCCGCGATCACCTTATACGCTTCGGTATTTTGCGGAGCGCTGATGATCTCTCTTATACCCCTTGAGATATATGAGCGTATTTTATATACGTCCTTTCTGTCCCTGTCTTCGTTCGGGATTGAACCGCATATGACCGCGGCGAACGGAGAGGGGAGATAGCGTGAGGGGTCTTCCGCGTTGTGATCGCTTTCAAGCAGGCAGAGAAGACATCCGTGCGAAACGAAAGCAAGCAGAGCCATACACAACAATATCTCGTGTGCAGTTGGCATAAATGCGTCTGTAGTTCTCTCGGGGTCGCTGTTTATCTTTGCGACCGCCGATTTAACTGCGCTAACGTATTCAACGGTTTCTTCAATGCTTATCGGACTGCCGTTGATCCGGATATTTTCGCGCACGTCGTCGTATATCGGCATCGAAAGACAGCCATTCAGTATATTGGCTTTGTTAAGTATAGATACTAACATTCGCGCACATACCGTCTTGCCGTTGCTTCCTGCAAGTCGGATATATTTTATCTTTTTCTGCGGACTTCCGAGTGCCGTACAAAGAGCATTGATGCGTTCCGAAGCCGACTCCTCCTTAGGAGGAATATTCGGCGCGTTTTTTATAAATTTTATGGCATTGTGATATGTCATATTATTTATCCTTCTCTTGATTTAAAAGTGAAACTCAGATGTGTCTTTACCACCGCACAAAAAGTTTTTTGCGGCGGTGTATTTTTGAAGCGCTTGCTTTGCTTCGGATGAATTTTTGTCGAAGTTCTTTTTTCTGTACGCGCGGAGCATAACGTTTTTAGGTGTGTCGTTGGGGTCGATAAGCTCGACGGTCGAGGTCGAATACCCCTCTGCTTCAAGCCTGCAGAGTCGGAGCGCGTCGGTCGCGGCATCGCAAAGCTTCTGGCGAAGCATAGAGTGCTCGGTTATGAAGGCGAGCTCCTTACAATCGATACTGTGATTGAGCTCATGGTGACAGCAGGGAGTTGATAGGATAACGTCGGTCTTCCAGTCCGCTGCCTTACAAAGAACTATGTCGGTCGCGATATCGCAAGCGTGAAGCGATATAACGAGCGAAGGTAGCTCTTCGGGTTCGTAATCGTTTACGTCCATACAGATAAACTCAAGACCGTCAAATCCAACAGCCTTGGCTACCTCGTTACAACGCTCAACGACGTCGGGTTTCAGGTCGACCCCCGTCATACTTACTTCCATTTTTCGAACGTTTGCAAAATAGTGATATGCCGCAAACGACAGATAGCTTTTTCCGCAACAGAGATCGCATATCCTTATTCGAGAAGAGGGAAGCTTACTCTCCGCATCGCGTATTATCTCAAGAAAGCGGTTGATCTGTCTGAATTTAGATTGCTTTTTATCGTATACTCTTCCGTTTTCGTCTGCAACCTCAAGCTCTCGCAAAAAGGGCTCGCTTCCCGAAAGAATATATTTCTTTTTTCTGTTGTTTTCGAATAGCTCGCAGTTTTCAGCCTTTTCTGTCGGTGTCTGCGACGAGAGTGCATTTTCAAGTTTCCTGTCACCGAGGACGACAGAGCGCCCCGATGATGAACGCTTATATTCAGCCTCGCCGAGTGCGCTTATAAGATTTATTTGCATATAATCGTTGGCAAAATCGGAAAGGAGCTGTGACGTAAGTGTATCTATTGCGAAATTTTTGTGTGTTACCTTATTGTCCTTGTGGAAAAACTCGGCTTGAAGGGAAGGAACACCCGATATTTGCTTTTGAGACATCACTACCTTGAGAAGCGTTTTGTCTGAAGGCTTTGAGAATACAGCCTTCTTCAAGCAGTTCTGCGATGCGCAGCGAAGGATAAGCGAGGATATTTTGATCAGACTTTCATCGTAATTCATATATCATTTTTCCTCTGAAGAGCTTGCGGAGTCCTCGGGCTTTACGCTCTTTTTGAATGAGAACTTGTTTTCCTTGCCCTGCATAAGTCGCTTGATGTTTCCCCAATGCTTTATGACTACAACTACCGCGATAATAATAGCAAATACTGCATACGGAGTAGAACCACCCGTGAACATATGGCTTATTCTGTCAAGAAGAATGGGGTAAAGCATTACGCAGATCACCGAAGCGAGAGAGATGTACCTCGTGAAAAGCACGATAATAACGAAGAGCGCTATGAGAATAAGAAATACGAAGGGATCGCACATAAGTATCGATATAGCGGTCGTAACTACGCCCTTTCCACCCTTCAATCTATAGAAAGCGGGGAAGATATGTCCGAGTATGCAGAAGAGTCCCGCAAGGTATGCTCCGAGATGTCCGAGCAAAGCGTATCCTATAAGGCAAGAGACAACGGCTTTAAGGGCATCGCCGAGCAGCGTATAACCTGCCGCCTTTTTCCCGTATGTACGCATCATGTTTGTCATACCTGCGTTTTTGCTTCCAAATTCGCGAATATCCTGTTTGTATTTTCTTCCCGAGATGATTATGGCAAAATTTATACTGCCAAGAAGGTATGCGGCAATTATGATTACTACTGCCGCTATTATCATAAGCGCGGTGTTAAAGTTGCTTTCTGTGTTATTGAAAACTATGTTGCCTATTATTCCGGCATCAAAAAAATCTGTTATCGTCATGTTTTTTCTCCTTTACTGTTAACTTCCCAAAGATATCTTGCTGTTTAGTATGAGAGCGGGATCAACAACGTTTCCGCGTATGCTGCAGATAAATAGTACGCCGATATCCGAGAAAAACGGCGAGTCGCCCGCCTTGCCAATGATCTGACCTTTCGAAACTACGTCGCCCTGTCTTACGTCGGTCGCGCTGAGGTGACAGTACCAGGTGCAAAGACCCATTCCGTGATCTATCACAACGAACCTGCCAAGCTGTGCTGAATGTCCAACGCGGATCACTTTTCCGATTCCGACAGAGGAGACCGATGATAAAACGCCGTCAGCAGACGTGAAAAAATTGCCGGGCGGATCAAAGGCTTCTATTTTTGTTCCGCTTCTTGATAACGCGTCACCGAATTTATATATGACGGCACCGTGATCTTGAAGCGGGTGACCAAAGTCGACGGAAAATAAGCCGTTCAAGGTGGAGCTGTTTGCTATCGAAGCGAATATACTTTCTGTTTCTTCAACTGCTTCTTCGGATATCGCGTTGCTCAGAGTACTTGATTCGGGGTCGAGATCTATTTTAGCGCCTTCTTGACGTTCGGTGATATGAACCGAAAAAGTTTTTGAAGCGATACCGCTCGAAAGAGAAAAGGCAAAAATGCCTGCAGGGGTGTTGCGAGGGATCGGCAAAAAGGCGCAAAGGCTGTCATTATAGATCACAAATTGCGGGGAGAAACTTTTCAGCTCTTCAATAGCCTTTTTTTGTTCTTCGGTGAGTTCATTTTTGGTATCGGCATCGAAAATGCTTTGAGTCGAGCCGTTTGATAAAATAATCTCGTATATTACTGCAGAAGGGTCTGTTGCACCGTGCAAAAACAGCGTCAGATATTCGCCCGCGGTAACGGTATCCGAGCTTATTTCAAAGGAAGCGTGTTCCGTACATTCAACAGCGAAGCTGTAAGAGAGCTCACCGTAGAAGTTCTTGTGGTCGGATTGCATCCACGAAGCATTTACAAAGAACAGAAGGTTTGTGCCGGAATGTACCGTTACAGTGGAAAGCCCCGAAATATCTCCGCGGTATATTTCCGTCTGCAAAAGCTTGTTTTCTGAACGCTCAAAGACTGTTACGTTGCAACTTGAAGGAGCAATATTGAACGTGAGAGCAATAGTGTCGTGCATTTCATATGTCTTTTCGGCAGAAGTGGTCGAATGTCCTGATGCCGTATCAAAGATACCGTTGCTTTTTTGAAAATGCCAATCGATGCTCTGAGGGGTTACGGAGACTCCGTTTTCAAGCGAAAGAGTAGGCGGGACGGAATTGGAATATGCCGTGTTGGAATAGGCTGAGGAAAGGAAGTTGAGATAATTCAGGGAGTCAACGGAATATAGCTTCCCGTTTTTATCGGAGAGATAGCTTGTATTTGGATCTTCCGAGAAGTAGCATAAGTATTGGGTCGCGTTGTTTTCGAATGTGATAGTTATTTTAAAATTCGGATCGTTTATGGCGTTTTCGGGGATCTCAAGAAGCTCCTTGCCCGAGGCTATGCGATAAAACATATTCGCCGTATGCGAATCGGAAAGGTTTTTTTCATTTATTTCTTCAAAAAAAAGCTCCTTGTTTTGCTTGATATCGAAAAAAGATATTTCTATGTCATTTGAATTTCCGAAATTTTCTCCAACACGAAAATAAACGTGCCATATGGCCGTCAGCGTGGGAATGAGTAAAACGAGTATAAATATTATAATGATGAAAGGAGTTTTGAACGAAGTTCGTTTGCTTTTGATGCTTTTTGCAAAATGCTTCAAATAGCACAATATATCATTAAACAAAAAATTTCCTCCCTTCCAAGTTCTCTCTATATATTATACAACAAGATCACAAGAAGGTCAAGAGTTTTTTTGCGTTAAGTTATATCATAGGTGATTCCGTAGCTTTGTGCATATCTGTGCGCAAATGAATCTCGCGAACAGCGTAGGACAAAAGAACTCGACGCATTGTCAAATGCACCGTAACCGATAGAATTTATTGTGTCGGGCAGACTTACCGATGTCAGGGCCGTGCAATTTTTAAAAGCGAACCAATCTATTTTTTCAATTCCCGAAGATACGGAAATGCTTTTTACGGTGCGTGATGACAATACTTCGCTTCCTATTGAATATACTTTGTATCCGTCAAGAGTGTAGGGAATAACTATATTTTCTTCAATGGTGATTATCTCGGTGATGTTTGCCATGCCGTTTGTTATCGTGTATTTGAATTCTGTAGAGGAGGTCGTTCCTTTTTCGGTCTCTTTGTCTGTTGCTTCCTCCTCCTTGCGAAGCTTATCAAGCTCTGCGCGAAGTTCTTCTATTTGTTTGTTTTTTTCTGCTTCTGACACCTGATGATCCTTCAGTATGGCTTGTATCATAGCTTCAAGCTCGGATATTTTATCGTTATCTTCCTCGGTGTGCGGAATGCTGCTTTCACTTTGCTCTTCGCCCGAGGGAGAATTGCAAGCATAGAACAATGCGGAAAATACGATAAGTACGGATAATAAAATAATGACGGTTTTTTTCTTCATAATATGTTTTCCTCCTTTGAAATACGGTCAAATGCTCGTTTGCCGTTAAGATAGGATACCATATCGGCATGCGATAAAACAAGGGAAAGATGTCGAATAAAAAATTAAAAAAATTAAAAAAAACTTTAAAAAAGCTATTGACAATTAAAAACAAATGTTGTATAATATACAAGCTGCGTTTTGAGGGCCATTAGCTCAGTTGGTTAGAGCAACCGGCTCATAACCGGTCGGTCCGGGGTTCGAGTCCCTGATGGCCCACCACCCTCTTACAGCAGAGGATACTGCATTACGTCGGATCGATGCCTCGAAAAAAACTTAAAAAAGTTTAAAAAAGGTATTGACAAAGGAAAAGTGATGTGGTATAATACTAAGGCTGTCGCGCGAAAGCGTGAGCAGTGAACGGTCATTGAAAATTGAACAACAAGAGATAAGTACAAAGCAAAAAGCAAGTGCAAATCTCGTCAAAGAGTTATATATACTCAACAAAGTAAAAGAAGCTAAGAAAGAATAGCTCGAAAGAAGATTGTAACTCGGGTAACCGAGATATG
>SVSY01000038.1 GCA_015064065.1 Oscillospiraceae bacterium | reverse complement strand
CGCGTATTCTCCGAGCTTTTCGGCGGCGGTTCGGCTGAGCTTTCGCTCACCGATCCCGACAACGTGCTCGAGAGCGGCATCGAGATAAAGGCGGCACCTCCCGGAAAGATAATCAAGAATATGGTTCAGCTTTCGGGCGGAGAGCAGGCGTTTATAGCTATCGCACTTTTCTTCGCGATACTTCAGGTCAACCCTACGCCCTTCTGTATACTTGACGAGATAGAAGCGGCACTTGACGAAGTAAACGTAGCAAGATTTGCCGAGTATATCAAGAGATATTCGGGAGATACGCAGTTCGTTATGATAACACACCGCCGCGGAACTATGGAGGCGGCAAACCGACTTTACGGAGTTACGATGCCTGAGAGAGGTATCTCGAAGGTGCTCGAGCTCGACGTCGGTGAGATCTCAAAGAAGAAAGGAGAAGACTGGGATGGGATTTTTGGATAAGCTGAAAGCCGGTCTTTCAAAAACAAAAAATGCGATCTTCGGACAGATAGACGAGGTGCTCAAGGCATTCGTAAAGGTGGACGAGGATCTGCTCGACGAGCTTGAGGAGCTCCTTATAATGTCCGATGTCGGAGTAGGTGCTACCGAGGAGATAATTGAACGTCTGCGCGATGACGTCAAGGAAGGCAGGCTTAAGGAAAAGGATCAGGTCATAGATGCGCTCAAGAGCATACTCACCGATATGATAGGCGAGGGCGGCGAGCTCGATCTTTCGACCGCACCGTCCATAATACTCGTTATAGGTGTCAATGGTGCAGGCAAGACCACGTCGATAGGTAAGATATCAAACAGACTTATCTCTAAGGGCAAGAAGGTCGTCGTTGCGGCTGCAGATACCTTCAGAGCGGCGGCTATAGATCAGCTTGCGGTATGGTGCGAGCGTTCGGGTGCGGATATCGTTAAGCAGAACGAGGGAAGCGACCCTGCGGCTGTCGTTTACGATGCGATAAATTACGCGAAGAAGCGTAATGCCGACGTGCTCATTATAGATACTGCGGGCAGACTTCATAACAAAACTAACCTTATGAACGAGCTTGCAAAGATCAACAGAGTTATAGACAAGGAATGCCCGAATGCCGCAAGAGAGAACCTGCTCGTGCTTGATGCCACGACGGGACAGAACGCTATACTTCAGGCTAAGGAGTTCAGAAACGCGGCGAATATCACGGGTCTTGTACTCAACAAGCTCGACGGAACCGCAAAGGGCGGTATAGTTATATCTATAAAGAAGGAGCTCGATATTCCCGTCAAATTTATAGGTGTCGGCGAGAAGATAGACGATATGCAGGAATTTGACAATAAGGAATTTGTCGAGGCGCTGTTTGACTGATATGAAGATAGTTTTGGCGTCGAGAAATAAGAAAAAGATAGGCGAGCTGCAGACTCTGCTTGCAAAGTATCTCTCGGAGATCGAGGTGCTATCGCTTGACGATATCGGCTTTGAGGGAGATATAGTTGAGGATGGCGAGGGCTTTTACGACAATGCTTATATAAAGGCAAGCACGGTCGCAAAGCTCGGATATATAGGAGTCGGAGACGACTCGGGGCTTTGCGTGGACGCGCTTGACGGTGCGCCCGGCGTGTATTCGGCAAGATATGCGGGAGAGCACGGCGACGATGCGGCAAACAATGCGCTTCTTCTTGAAAATCTTGCTGATAAAGAGGACAGAAGCGCACAGTTCGTATGCGCGATCGCTTGCGTTTTCCCCGAGGACGTGAGCCGCGCACACATATTCCGCGGAACAGTTGAGGGTAAGATCATCGACGAATATCGTGGAGAAGGCGGATTTGGTTATGACCCGCTTTTCTACTACGAGCCGTTTGGCAAAACGCTTGCCGAGATGAGTGCAGAAGAGAAAAATTCTATATCTCACAGAGGAAAGGCGATCGAGCTTTTCGCTGAATTTATGAAGGAATACGAAGAGGAAAACAAATGATAACATCTAAACAGAGAGCAAAGCTCAAAGGAATGGCTACGACTCTTAACGCCATAATTCAGGTGGGAAAGGGCGGTATAACCGATAACCTCGTCAAGACCGTATCCGACGCGCTTGAAGCAAGAGAGCTTATCAAGCTCACCGTGCTTGAAAATTCCGAATACACCCCTCGCGAGACGGCTGACGAGCTTGCAGAGGCAGTTGGTGCTGACGTAGTCGGAGTTATCGGAAGAAAGGTAATACTCTATCGCGAGTCGGTAGAGCATAAGAGAATAGAGCTCGACTGAAAATTTTGTGCTAAGGAGGTAATATTATGAACGGATACGATCAGCTTCGTGTGGGAATATACGGCGGCACGTTCGCACCGATACACAACGGGCACGTAGCGGCGGCTAAGGCTTTTATGGAGCAGATGAAGCTTGACTATATGTTCATTATTCCAACGGGCACACCGCCGCACAAGCAGGTAGATCGCTCGGACGATCCTCTTTACAGATTGCGTATGTGCGAGCTCGCATTTGAGGGGATCGACGGCGTGGTAGTCTCGGATTGCGAGATAAAGCGCGGCGGCAGAAGCTATACCTACGATACGCTTACCGAGTTTGCGCGCCCCGACACGAGACTGTTTTTTATGTGCGGTACCGATATGGTGCTGACCTTTGACACGTGGTACAGATTTGAGGATATATTCAAGCTCTGCTATCCCGTTTACGTCAGACGCGAGAACGATCCCATAATTACAAAGAGGATAGTCGATAAGATAACCGAGTATTACGAAAAATACGGAGTTATGTTCAGACGCATCGTGACCGAGCCTGTCGAGCTCTCTTCAACGCAGATACGCAAGCGCGTTGCCGAGGGTAAGAGCATATCGGGTATGGTCCCTGAGAAAGTGGAACGCTTTATTTTAGAGAACCGACTTTACGTCGGGGAGGGTGACCGATGAGATTTACCGAAGCAGAGATAGATTCTTTGTGTGAGCGCGTGCGCTCTTCGATGTCGGAATTCAGATTTGTCCACACGGCAGAGGTCGAAAAAATGGCGGCGCGTCTTGCAGAGCTTTATGCACCCGAAAAGACGGATATTTTGCGGGTCTCGGCGCTTTTGCACGATATTACGAAAGAAAAAAAGCCAAACGAGCATATAGAGATACTTTTGAACGTGGGAGAGAGTGTGAGCGAAGAGGACAGAGTGTCGTATAAAACGCTTCACGCGCGCACGGCTGTTTACGGAATAATAAAGGACTATCCCGAGTTCGCGATCCCCGAGGTGCTCGATGCCGTAAGGTATCACACGACGGGTCGCGCGGATATGAGTATCTGCGAATGTATTATCTTCCTTGCGGATTACATTGACGAGTCGCGCAAATTTGACGATTGTGTTTATCTGCGAAAATATTTCTGGGGGGCAGAGCCGCAAAAAATGAGTAAAGAGGCGCGCGTAGCACATCTTTATCAAACGCTCGTTCTTGCATTCGACCTTACGGTCAAAGCATTGTCAGAGGAAAAAAGCCCCATAAGTGTTTTGAGCATAGAGGCGCGAAATTCGCTCATACTTAAACTTGATAAATAAATTCTATACCCTTACATATTTTTTGATAGGTAGGGGTAGGAATGTACAAAAAATACACTTTAATTATTGTTGTTGCTCTTTTTATCGCCGTTGGCGTAACTTTTGCTGTTTGTGTAGCTAATGAAGGTTCTTTGCATAGCAGAGAGGTCGGACTTTTTTCGTCGGACGACGAGCGCTGTTGTTTGCTCGTGACGGGAAAGGACAGAGTCTCGGGACTTACCGACGTGATAATGCTCGTGTCGCTTGACAGTGCAAGCTCACGGATAAGCGTTATGCAGATACCGCGGGATACCTATGCCGAATACGGAAACGAAAAGCACAGAAAGCTTAACGGCGCGCTTGCTTCGCTTGGCGGAGAGACTGAGTTGAAAAAGTATTTGGAGGATGCGCTCGGTCTTAAGATCGACGGATATCTCTCGCTTGATCTCGACGGATTTGCAAAGATAGTGGATACCGTCGGCGGAGTGGAGATGGATATCGAAGAGCCGCTCTATTACGACGATCCTGAGCAAAAGCTTCATATCGCGCTTGAGAGCGGCAGGCAGATACTCGACGGAAGGACGGCGGAGATGTTCGTCAGATACCGAGCGGGATATGCAGACGGAGACATCGGTCGGCTCGACGCGCAAAAGAAGTTTTTGACGGCGTTTTTTCATAGTCTTAAAGAGAAGGTGAATATAAAAAACGCGTACAGCTTGGCGTGTAACGTGATAGATGCCGTAAGGACCGACGTTAAAATGAGCAGAGCAGTTTCGCTCGCCCTCAAGGCACTTACGGTAGACGAGGACTCGATTCACCTTTTTACTTTACCGGGCAAGGCGGTGATCTCTGAGAAAACGGGAGCATCCTTTTACGTTATGTCGGCAGAGCCGACAAGAGATCTGCTCTGTGAATACTTCGGCAGAGAAGAGGAGAGCGAGATAGACGAAAAAAGGCTTTTCGCACACCCTGAGTACGAGGATTTTATAAAAATATACGAGTCAAAGACAAAAAACGAATAAAAAATCCTCGGAGTTTGCATTTTGTATTGACAAAAATACGATTTTGAATTAAAATAATATATTATACGTTTAGCTTTAAACGAAAGGAAATAAAAAATGGAAATTAACGTAAACGAAAATCTTCCTATGCTTGACGGAAGCGATGCAAGGGCTGTTGCCGATGCGATATCGGAGATACTCGACTCCAAAAAGGCGAGAGATATTAAAGTTCTTCACGTTGAGGATAAGACGGTCATAGCCGAATACTTCGTGCTTTGCACGGGTAACTCCTCCACGCAGGTGAAGGCTCTTGCGGGTGAGGTGGAATTCCGCACGGAGCAGAGAGGTCTTCCGCCCTACAGCGTTGAAGGAAGAGATAATAACTCTTGGATATTGCTTGACTACAGCAACGTCATAGTTCACATATTCAGCCGTGAGGCAAGAGATTTTTACAACCTTGAAAAGCTTTACGAGGACTAAAGAAGAAAAATACAGTCGACAGACGGAGATATAAAGGATTTACATCAGATATGAAATACGAACATTTGCAGGTCGAAAAAAAGTGGCAGGAATATTGGGAGAAAAACCAGACCTTCAAGACTGACGTCTGGGATTTCTCAAAGCCCAAATATTACGTTCTCGATATGTTCCCGTACCCGTCGGGAGTAGGACTTCACGCAGGTCACCCCGAGGGATATACGGCTACCGACATAGTTTCGAGAATGAAGAGAATGCAGGGATATAACGTCCTTCACCCGATGGGCTACGACTCCTTCGGACTTCCCGCAGAGCAATATGCCGTTAACACGGGAAATCACCCCAACGGATTTACTCAGGAGAACATAAAGACCTTCTCAAAGCAGCTCAAGGAGCTCGGCTTTGACTACGATTGGTCCAAAATGCTCGCAACGAGCGACCCTGAATTCTACAAGTGGACACAGTGGATATTCAAGCAGCTCTATCTCGACGGATACGCACAGTATATAGATATGCCTGTAAACTGGTGCGAGGAGCTCGGAACTGTACTTTCTAACGACGAGGTCATTGACGGAAAGTCGGAGAGAGGCGGATTCCCCGTTATCAGAAAGAATATGAAACAGTGGGTCATCGACCAGCCTGCATTCGCGGAGAAGCTGCTCGAGGGACTTGACGAGGTAGATTGGCCCGAATCCACAAAGCTTATGCAGAAGAACTGGATAGGCAAGTCGACGGGTGTTGAAGTAAAATTCAATATCGTAGGCGGCGGAGAGTTCTCAATATTCACCACCTGTATAGAGACTATCTACGGTATAACCTTTATGGTGCTTGCTCCCGACGGAGATATCGTAAAGCAGCTTATGCCCAGAATCGAAAACAAGGCAGAGGTTGAGGCTTATATTGCCGAAACTCTCAAGAAGAACGATATGGACAGAACCGAGCTCAATAAGACCAAGTCAGGCTGTGAGCTCAAGGGCGTTACCTGCATAAACCCCGTAAACGGCAAGGAAGTAAGAATGTTTATCGGTGATTTCGTTCTTGCAAGCTACGGTACGGGCGCGGTAATGGCTGTTCCTTCGCATGATCAGCGCGACTTTGAGTACGCTATCGCGCACAACATAGATATGATACAGGTAATCGACGGCGACGAAAAACTCGGACACGTTGACGTTTCCGAGAAGGCTTTCGAGAAGGGTGAGTATCTCGGCAAGGGCTATAGACTTGTAAATTCAGAGGAATTCAGCGGACTTACCGTTGAGGAGGCTAAGGAGGCTATAACCTCTAAGCTCGAGGCTATGGGCGTTGCAAAGAGGACCGTAAACTACCATTTCAGAGAGTGGATATTCGCAAGACAGCGTTATTGGGGCGAGCCGGTTCCCGTTGTTCACGGAGACGACGGAGTTATCCACGTTCTTGACGATAGCGAGCTTCCTCTCGTGCTTCCCGAGCTTGAAAACTACAAGGGCGTAAACGGCAAAGCACCTCTTGAGAACGCTACTGAATGGAAGCAGTATAACAAGAACGGTGTCAGTGGTAAGAGAGAGACCTCCACTATGCCCGGATCTGCAGGCTCGAGCTGGTACTTCCTCCGCTATATCGACCCGAACAACGACAAGGAGTTTGCAAACGCAGAGCTTCTCAAGCATTGGATGCCCGTAGACCTTTACATCGGCGGACCTGAGCACGCGGTCGGACATCTTATGTATTCGAGAATATGGAACAGATATCTTTACGATAAGGGTCTCGCTCCTACGAAAGAGCCTTTCAAGAAGCTCGTTCACCAGGGAATGATACTCGGTTCTAACGGCATCAAGATGGGTAAGCGTTTCCCCGAGTTCGTTGTAAATCCCAGCGACGTAGTACGTGACTACGGTGCAGATACGCTCAGACTCTACGAGATGTTTATGGGACCGCTTGAAGTCTCGAAGCCTTGGAGCGATCAGGGCGTTGAGGGAGCAAGAAGATTTCTTAACAGAGTTTGGGCATTCTTTACCGAGCCTGAAAACATTATTGACGGTGAGATGCCTGCGCTTGAGAAGATATATCATAAGAGCGTAAAGAAGGTCACCGAGGACTTTGAAAAGCTCGCGTTCAATACGGCTATCTCGCAGATGATGATATTCGTAAATGCGGTTTATAAAGAAGGAAAGTGCCCGAAGGCATACGCTGAGGGACTTATCAAGATGCTTTCCTGTATCGCACCCCATATCTGTGAGGAGATGTGGCAGCTGCTCGGTCACGAGGACACCATAGCTTACGAGAGCTGGCCTACCTATGATGAGGCTAAGACCGCTGACGAGACGGTCGAGGTCGTTCTTCAGATAAACGGTAAGCTTCGCGGAAAGATCGACCTTCCCGTAGATATGCCCAAGGAAGAAGCAATAGCGGCGGCTAAGGCTGACGAGCGTATCGCTTCTGCACTTGAGGGCAAGACCATCGTCAAGGAGATCGCAGTTCCCAACAAGATAGTAAATATCGTAGTAAGATAAATACACCTGCGGGTGCCGCTCTCGCGGCACCCGCGTTCTTTTGCTCGGAGGAATAAATATGTTTAAAAAAGCTATACCCGTATTTTCTGAAGGAGAAGAGAATTCGCTCAATTATCCGCTCACGCTCTGTGCCAAGACCGCCACGCTGAAGGATACAACGCTTTACATAACGGCATTTTCCTTTTACAGACTTATCGTCAACGGAAAATTTGTTGCATCAGGTCCTGCGCGCACGGCAAAGGGATATGCGAGAGTAGACGAGATAGAGCTTGACCGATACAACGCCGACGGCGAAAACAGTATAGAGATACAGGTCGTGGGATATAACTGCGGTTCATTGTCTACGGCACGGCAGAGCTCGTTCGTAGCGTGTGAGCTTACCCGCGGTGACGAGGTCTTGCTTTACACGGGCAGAGATTTTGACGCTTATCTCGATCACAGACGTGTAAGAGAGGTCGAAAGATATTCGGCACAGCGACATTTTGGTGAGGTGTGGAGAGTTATTAAAGGTGACTTTAAGGAAAGCTCGGATAAAGTAGAGCTTGCTCCCGCATCAAACAGACCGATATTTTTGCCGCGCCGCGTTTCCGTACCTACGTATGATATGAAATATGCCGACGGATATGCTTCAAGAGGAAGCTTTCTTTACGATGGCTCACTTCCCGTCAGAGCTATCCGCACGTCCTTTTACGTGAGCGAGGAATGGGGAAGATTTGAAGAGGACGAGGTGCTTACGCACCCGTATCGCTGGATACAGCAGCAGCGTAGGGAAAAGACCGCAGACGGCGGCAGCTTTCCTATAACGCTGAGTGAAGGCGAGTATATAACGCTCGATATGGGGCACATAGAGTGCGGATTTATTTCGTGGAGCGCAAAGGCACTTGAAGAGTCCGACGTCGTGATCACCTACAGCGAGCTTTGCGAGCCCGACGATTTTGCCCTTACCGATATAAACTGCCAAAACGTCATAGAATATCTGATAGAAAAAGGGGTCGACGTCAACGAACAGAGCTTTGAGCCATATACCTGCAACGTAGCTATACTTATGGTGCGTAGCGGAAGGATCGAGCTTTCTTCGTTCGGTATCCGAACGTATGAATACGACCGCTCAAGGCTGATAAGACGAAAGATAAAGGACGGTGAGCTTGCTCGCATCTATTCTGCCGCAGAGGCTACCTTTGCTCACAATGCACTCGATCTGTACAGCGATTGCCCGTCGCGTGAGCGCGCAGGTTGGCTGTGCGACTCCTTCTTTACGGGAAGGGCAGAGTATTTTCTTACGGGAAAGAGCACGGTTGAGGACGCTTTTCTTGAAAATTACAGACTTTATGAGTATGACGGAAAATTCCCAAAGGGCGTGTTGCCGATGTGCTATCCTTCGGACGAACACGAGGGAAATAAGTTCATTCCACAGTGGGATATGTGGTACGTGCTTGAGGTCAAGGAATATCTGACCGAGAGAAATACGTCGGTCGATAAAGAACTTTTTCGCGAGAGCGTATGCGGTATCGTTGAATTTCTTGAAGCTTATGAAAACAGCGACGGACTTTTGCAGGATCTGCCGAGTTGGAACTTCGTTGAGTGGTCGAGTGCAAACTCCTGGGTGCAGAACGTCAACTATCCTACCAATTTCCTCTATGCAGAGGTGCTGCGCGCCGCAGGGTCGCTCTACGGCGTTGAGAAATGGCTGACAAAAGCCGAGATGGTTGCAAGCAGGACGGCAGAGCTTTCCTTTGACGGAGAGGTGTTTATAGACAATGCCGTGCTTGATAGCGATAAAAAGCTGATAAATACTCGAAATTCCTCCGAAGCAGGACAGTATTACGCATTACTTTTCGGCAATATGGATATCAACGATGCAAAATACTCCCGTCTTAAGACTCATATATTTGAAAATTTTGCAAATTTCGATCTTACGGGCCGCGAGTTTGTTCCCGTAAACGCATTCATAGGGTTTTATCTTAAAATATGGGCTCTTATGAATATGGGAGAGCGCGAGCTTCTTTGCAGTACCGTAAAGAGCTTCTTTGGCGGAATGGTAGAGAGTACGGGAACTCTTTGGGAATATAAGCAGAGACACGGAAGTCACGACCACGGTTTTGCGGCATTTGCGGCAGTTGCGATAGATTTTATAGAGAATACTTAATAAATCTTAAAAAAGCTATTGACAAATCAAAAAAAATAGGATATAATAGTAACGATTTTGATTGCTCCGGCAATATGCGGAGGGAGGGAAAACAGAAATGGCAGAGATCAGAGTAAAAGAAGGCGAATCTTTGGATAGCGCCCTTCGTCGCTTTAAGAGAGCTATGGCTCGTTCCGGCGTCCTTACCGAGCTTCGCAAGAGAGAACACTATGAGAAGCCCAGCGTAAAGCGCAAGAAGAAGTCCGAAGCTGCTCGCAAGAGAAAGTATAAGTAATTTATAGCTTGCGATAATTAAAGTTAAAAAAACAGAGTTGCTTGCAACTCTGTTTTTGCTTTTATGGGCTTTGCGTTAAAGCGGAAGAATTATAGCGTCGAGCGGAGGGACCGTAACGCTTTTTTTGTTTATTTTGCATTTTGCCTCGTTTTCACTCGGATTGACAAGTATCAGCGCGCGGCCTCGATCTTCGGCTTCCCAGGCAGACGAAAGAACTGCCGGGAGCGTGAGAGTGCGGTCTTTGTCATAGGTTGCAAAAACAACGCTTTCGCATTCTACCTTGGGCGCGGGTATCATTCGTCCCGCAAAAAGATAGGGCTTTGCCTGCTCCTTGTAAAATCTTGTGAGATTTGATACGAGGGTCAGGGTCTTTTCTTTGTCGGGCAAAACAGAGAAATCTCTCATTCCCCAATAGGATGCGATATCTCCGTCTTGTGTGAGGACCAGTGTCATACTGTCGCCGACAGAGAAGGAGTATGCAAGTCTGTAACGCAGAGTATCGTTTTCACTCGTGAAGGGACAGCAGACCTGATTTCCCATAAAGTTGCGCACGTATTCGTGATAGATATAAGAATAGAGCGGGACGGGTTCTCCGAAGGAATAATTAAGCTCAAATCTGTTGTCGCTGAAGGTAAGATTTGCAATAAACGGCTCTGATGCGGCAGATTCACAGCCGAAGAGAGTTTTGCCCGCAATACCGTTCCACTCACCGAGCATATCCTGCATATTCTCGGTCATCCACGCGCCCGGAGCAGCCGCGTGACCGTGCTCGCGGCTGTAGCAGAAATACTGACCGCCGCCGTGGTTTTGGTCGAGTATTTGCACATAGTCGAGCTCGCTTTCAAATAAAGGGGTATAAGCCTTTTTCAAAAGCTCTTTGCCTACCGCTGAAGCGGGGCATATATCGTATCCTACGCGTTGATCGGTACATATTTTGCTGATAGCGATTTTGCCGTCAGGTCCTGCACACATTCCTCTCCAAAGCTCGTTTTCGGTATATTCCGCGATTTTATTATAATCCGAGATGAGATTGCTCTGCAGGGTATATCCAAAGCCCGAACAGTAAACTCCGAGCATATCGCGATCTTTGTGGAGTGCTTGCAAAAATCTGTTGAAATCCTCTTGGTCTCCAAAAGGCGGCCAGACGTAAGGCGGTGCCCAGGGCGCAGTTCCTTCCCAATGCATAAGAAGTACGAGCAAGCGGGTGTTACACGCTTTCTTTATCTCGTCAAGTACAGGAATAGCATTCGTATAAGGATAGAGCTTATTTGGTTTCATCTCGTCGGTATCGTGTACACCGCGTATGGGGTATGTGATGACAAGCGGAGAATCTCCGTACCATTCGGGAAGCTTGTCGTTAAAAGACGTTTTTTTAACGCCCGTAGGGAGTGACTCTTCAAACCATTGACGATAGCGCTCCGCGGCGGCTTCCCATCTTTCGCTTATAGCGGAAAATACTATGGGATATTCTGTCTCAAATTTTTCACCTAAATCTACTCCGCAGAAAAGGCGCATTCTGAGAGTCACACCACCGTTTTGTGTAAGAAAATCTATCTCTTTAACTCCGCGTCGCTCGTCGTGTGCGCCTATGTAAAGCCCAATATCATTCCACAAATACGCTATCATTTGTGAGGAAAGCATATTTGGAAAGATCGAATAGCTTCCCATCGATGGATATTCGGGTTCGTTGTGGTGCAGCCACATATTATCTTTAATTCTCGTATCCGATATCAGCACGCCCTCGTTGTAAGGCCAAAGGAGCTTGGCTTTGTTATTCAACTCGGGGAGTGTAATTGTTGGAAAATCCACCCACTCAACAAAAAACTCATTATTTAGCGGAGATACCGCAATTCGCCAAGCGGCTTCACCGTTTTCATTTGTAAGTGTTACTCGTACAGAGAGAGCTGCGTTTGTAAAATCGGTGTATATTGCTCCATTATCTGTCTCGACACAGCTTTTTGCGTCGTATGTGTTAATTATCAAGGACTCTCCGTTTTTATTGCGTAAACGGATAGTGAACAGAGGGGTTAGCGCATGTATGCGTTCGTTGCCTTTTAGCACGAGTGAGGTAATATTTCCGCTCTTGAAGTTGACATCGATAGAGAGCGCGTTGAATTTAAACGTCATAACGATAACCTCTTTATTATATACATATAAGATTCAGGTCCCACGCAGGTACGTAGGGATAACGGCGGTAGTAAAGCTTATAGTCGGGGCGGAGGTCGTGTATCTGCAAGGGGAGCGCGAAAATATCCTCGCTCTTGTGGTAAGCAGAGACGAGCAGAGCGGGACGGTGCGAAAGTATCGTCCCGCGCGAGCCCTCGATCGCCTCGCGCTCAGCACCTTCAACGTCGTATTTGATATAGTCGACACGCGTGCCCGAAAGCACCGAGTCGAGCGAGCGCGCTTCGACCTCAACCGATCTCGCGGTCTTTCTCGGCGCGAACACTCCCGAATTGCGATTGCCCTCTCCGCCGAAGGTCAGCGTGGTGTCACATTCCCACGCCGCCGCGTTGAGCGCGATAAGGTCGGCTTTTGAGGTCGACTGATCGCAAAACTGATTTAGCTTTTTGAAATTTCGTTTGTCGGGCTCAAAGGCGAATATGCGCTCGATATCGGGTGAGTATTCAAGCAGCTCCCGTACCGTGTCGCCGTTGTATGCACCGAGGTCTGCGGCAGAGCGGAAGTTTTTGGCATCAAGCAGAGAATAGCTCTCGCATTTGTCGGTCTCTGCGGCAAAAAGATAGTCGAGCTTTCCCGAGAGCTTGTAATTTATCACGTTTTTATATATGCTTTTAGAGGTTTCGTCTGCGAGAAGGGAGTATACCTTTTCGATCTTTTCTTTGTTCTTTGTGAAAAATTCGTAGGTGAAAAGTTCGCCGTCGCAAACGGGCACGTCGGGCGCGTAGGTCTCGCATTCGTCATTTACACGCTTGAAGAGTGAGAGAACGTCGGGGAGCGAAGAACCGAACGAGATGAGAACGATCATATTCTCCGCACCGTATTTTTTCTTGACTTCTGAATATGATAGGACTGTCTTCCCGTGAAACGAATGCCCGCGGACAAATCCGTCGCTTGCAAAAAAGTCGGCTATTTCTATATTGTAACGATCGCATACGGCAAGTATCTTGTCAGCTCCGTTGCCCATTCCGTACATAACTACGGTTTTTGAGGTAGAAGCGAGATGTGTCCACAGATCGTTTTGTACCAAATTATCCGAAAAATTCATAATAACTCCTTGACGGCATTTTTTTGGTGTGTTATAATTATTTCATAGAATATTTTAACATATAACGGAGGAAAAATCAATATGGATTGCTTATTCTGTAAAATAATCGAGAGAGCTATTCCCTCAAGCAAGGTGTATGAGGACGAGATGTGTTATGCGTTCCGCGATATAAATCCGCAAGCACCCGTGCACGTGCTGGTCATTCCCAAGCTCCATTTTGCATCTATGGATGAGGTAACGGCTGACAACAGCAAGTACGTTGCACATATATTCGAGTGCATACCCAAGATCGCGGCGGCAGAGGGACTTTCGGGCGGTTATCGCGTTATATCCAACTGTGGAGACGACGCTTGTCAGAGCGTAAAGCATATCCATTTCCACATACTCGGCGGTCGTCAGCTTTCCGAGGAGATGGCGTAAGCTATGGGCCCCGGAATGCCTCCCTTCGAGCGAAGGGGAAATGAACCGAAAATAGAGACACCAAAGTCACTAAAGGACATTCCGAGATTTCTGTCTGAGCTTATAGGCGGTTTTTTTAAAAGACTTGGATATATATTCAAAATGGTATGGGAGACGGGGCATTGGATATTCGTATGCCTTATGCTCGCGGCAATACTCAGCGGTATCATACCCGTTATAAGCTCGGTGATATCCAAGGAGATACTCAATCTTCTTCAAAAGTATTATCTTGCGCCGATAAAGACCACTTTTTTTGTCGCGGTAGGATATCTGATCGTATTTATGTTCGCGTTTCAGATAATGCAGGATCTTGCGTCGCGCCTTAATTCGTTTGTAACGCGTATAGCGGGAGAGAAGGTCGTAAGATACGTAAAGCTGCAGATAATGAATAAGGCGAAGGAGATAGACCTTGCAGCCTTCGATATGCCCGAGTTTTACGAAAAGCTGGAGAATGCCAACCGTGAAGCAGGTCACAGACCTATACAGGTAATAAATCAGACGCTCAGCATCTTCAGCGGACTTATCAAGCTTGTAAGCTATACGCTTATTCTCGTTTCCGCTCCTGATATGTGGTGGATGGTGCTTGTAATGGCGGCAGTGTCCGTTCCGAAGGCTATAATCAATTTCGGATACAGACGCAAGACCTTCAGATACATCCGCCGTCGTTCAAAGGAGCGCCGACAGATGAATTACTATTCCGATCTTCTTGTCAACAAGGATATGGTCAAGGAGATAAGAATGTTCGATCTTGGCGACGAGTTCACCAAAAGATACGACGCAGCGTTCGGCATATATTATAAGGGAATGCGTTCTCTTATCGTGCGCGAAAATTTGTGGCACATCACTATGACCGTGGTCTCGACCGTGGCTACCTGCGTTTTGTATCTTATCATAGCGAAAAAGGTTTTTGTCGGGCAAATGATGATAGGCGACTATTCGCTCTACACGGGAGCGCTTATGGCTGTATCTGCAAGCGTGGTCGCACTTATCGAGCATTCTGCACAGATATACGAGGGAACGCTTTTTATAGACAATCTCACCTCGTTCATCGAGGAAAAGCCGACTGTAGTTCCGATCGGCGAAAGACCGCAGAAGGTAGAGCACGGCGTGCCTCATACGATAGAATTTCAGAACGTCAGCTTTGCGTATCCCGGACAGGACAAGCTCGTGCTTAAAAATATAAGTCTTAAGTTCAGACCCGGTGAGACTGTGGTCCTCGTAGGACTTAACGGAGCGGGAAAGACGACCTTTATCAAGCTTCTTACCCGTCTTTACGACCCGACGGATGGCAGGATACTTCTCGACGGTAAGGATATTCGGGAGTATGATACGCGCACGCTTTACGATATGTTCGGCATAATCTTTCAGGATTTCGGAAAATACGCGGCAAGCGTTAAGGATAACATACGGTTTGGCGATCTTGCCCGTGAGCTCAAGGACGATAGCGAGATAATCGCCGCCGCAAAGCAAGCCAATGCGGAGGATTTTATCGACCGTATGCCCGAGGGATACGATACCCCGCTTATGCGTTATTTCGAGCAGGAGGGAACAGAGCCGTCGATCGGTCAATGGCAGAAGCTTGCAATAGCAAGAGCGTTTTACAGCAACTCGGATATTCTGATACTCGACGAGCCGACTGCATCGCTTGACCCGATAGCAGAGCAGGAGATATTCAATCAGTTTGACGAGCTACGCAAGGATAAGACTACCATATTCGTATCGCACAGACTTTCGAGCGCTACGATCGCTTCAAAGATAGTCGTGCTTGAATACGGAGAGCTTGTGGAGGAGGGAACTCACCGTGAGCTTATGGAGCTGCAGGGAAGATATTACGAGCTTTTCACAACTCAGGCAAGCAGGTATATCGAAGGGAACGAACCGAGTCCGGAGGACAAAACGTGACGGTCTGCTTTCTGAGATGACGATATAATGTTGTCATTCTTTTTTCAAAAGGGTAAGCGTTTGAACGGGATTTAGTGAAATTTTTATTAAAAAAGTGTCGAAACAGTTAATTTTTTGAAAAAAATACTTGACAAAATTAAGAAGCTGTTATATACTGTTGTTACCATATTTATACTGTATTAGTATAACATAAATAAAAAAGGAGAAATTTCTTATGAATTGCACAAAGTGTAACAGTCCCGTTGAAGACGGCGCGCTTTACTGCCCTGAGTGCGGCGATCAGTTTGCCGTAAACGAGCAGAAGGCAAAAGTTAATCAGGCGTATGCAAACAACAAGGGTCTTATTGCAAAGCAGCTTAAGTCTCCCATCTTTTTGGTGGTTGCTATTCTGTTTTCAGTAATTTTCTTGAGCCAGGTGATCTCTATGATTAAGGGCGGCATCCCGTCTATCCTCGGCGGAATCCTCCCCTTCATTTTCATGCTTATCGCTACCATCGGTCTTTGGAAGGCGTATGCAGGTAAGGATGTCCCCAAGGCACTTCGTCAGGCATCTATCTATGATGCTTATACAAGAGTTATGCATACCATCGCTATAGTTATTCTTACTATCGTAGGTGTGCTTGCATTCATCCTTCTTCTTGTTGCCGGTCTCGGCGCAAAAGAGGCTGCTTCGAGCGTGGGTGCTGACGAAGCAGGCGGTGCTTTCCTTGGCGGCGGTATCGTAGCTGCTATCGTAGTTCTCGTAGTATTCGCTATCATCATTACCGTAGTATCCATTTTCAAGGGTATCTACGCTAAGAGAAGAGCATACTTCAAGCTCCTCTCTGTAACCGCTGAAACAGGCGACTATAACGCTGCTAAGGCTCCTGTTGTAGGTTCTTACGTTCTCGGTGGTTTTGATGTTCTCAGCGCAATATTCCCCATAGTTATGGCTATTTCCGGTAAGGCTATTATCAATGCACTTCTCGGCGATGCTCTCAATGAGCTCGACGGAATCGGCGATATCGTTAATATGCTTCTCGACACTATCATCGGCGGTGCTATCATCGCAGGTATCAGCAGCCTTATCAGCGGCGGTTACCTCATTCTCTCTGCTGTTTGGATGTCTATGGTACATAAGGCAGAGATCGCTAACAAGGCAGCTATAGCTGAAGAGTGTGCTCGTCTTGAGGAGATCGAGGCTGCTACTAAGGAAGCTATTTTCATGGCTGAAAAGAAGAAGCGCGACGAAGAGGCTGAAAAGCTTCGCGCTATCGAGGCTGAAAAGGCTGCAGCAGAAGAGAAGTCCAGACAGGCTCAGGCTGCAATGGCTGAGCAGCAGCAGAAGATGATGCAGATGATGATGATGCAGATGATGCAGAATAACGGAATGAACGTAGCTACCGAGGCACCTGCTGAGGCAGCTCCCGCAGAAGAGGCAGCTCCCGCAGAAGAGGCAGCTCCCGCTGAGGAAGCAGCTCCTGCAGAGGAAGCACCCGCTGAAACTGTTGAATGATCTGCAAAAAACTACTTTAGTTTGCAAATTCAGCTAAAAAGTAAATAAAAAACTCCCGTTGCAGCAAAAAAACTGTTGACAACGGGAGCTTTTTTTAATATAATATTATAGGAAAATTATTTTAGTAAAGGCAGATTTGAATTATGAAAGTTAAAGTGGTAAAATTTGGCGGAAGCTCTCTTGCAGACGCTGAGCATTTTATGCAGGTAGCAAGCATTATAAAGGCAGATCCTAACCGCAGATACGTAGTGCCCTCTGCACCGGGAAAACGCTTTAAAGAGGATATCAAGGTCACCGATATGCTTTATGAGTGCTATGATAAAATTCGTAATCACGAAAGTATAGATGAGATATACGGAAGGATCACCGAAAGATACAACTCTATTATAAAGGGACTTGGACTTGATTTTGATATCTCGGGCGAGCTTGAATACGTAAAGAACGCTATGATGCACCGCGCAGGCCGAGACTTTGCGGCAAGCCGCGGAGAATACCTCAATTCGCTTATTCTTGCAAAATATCTTAAGTTTGATTTTGTTGATGCCGAAAACGTTATCTTCTTCAAGGACAACGGAACTCTTGATGAGGAAAAGACCAACGAGGCTATGCGCGAGGAGCTTATTCAGCATAAGAACGCAGTTGTTCCCGGATTTTACGGCGTAATGCCCAACGGAACTATCAAGACCTTCTCTCGCGGTGGATCGGATATAACCGGTTCTATCGTTGCCCGTGCACTTGATGCGGATATCTACGAGAACTGGACCGACGTTTCGGGATTCCTTATGGCAGATCCCAGAATAATCGAAGATCCTTCGCCTATAAAGACTATCACCTACAGAGAGCTTCGTGAGCTTTCTTATATGGGTGCTACAGTTCTCCACGAGGACGCTATATTCCCCGTAAAGAACGCCAAGATCCCGATAAATATCCGCAACACCAATCGTCCTCAGGATCCCGGTACGATGATAGTTGCAGAGAACGTAAACGATTTCGACCCCGAGAAGATAATTACGGGTATTGCAGGACGCAAGGGCTTTTCGGTAATCACTATCGAAAAGGATATGATGAACTCCGAGATCGGATACGGCAGAAGAGTGCTTGAGGTGCTTGAGGATAACGAGATCTCGTTTGAGCATCTTCCTTCGGGTATAGACAATATGAGCGTGGTCGTTGAGAGCTCGGTACTTGAAGGCAGACGTGATAAGGTACTTACGTCTATCAACAGAGCGGTACGCGCCGACAGCATTACTATCGAGGACGGACTTGCACTCGTTGCTATCGTCGGTCTCGGTATGGTAAAATACAAGGGTACTGCGGCAAGAGTATTTAACGCAATTTCAAATGCGGGTATCAATATCAAGATGATAGATCAGGGCTCGAGCGAGTTTTCGATCATCGTAGGTGTTGAAGAGCACGATTTCAATGCGACACTTGTTGCGATATACAACGAGTTTGTAAAAAAAGCATAAAGTAATAAAATATATGGAGTCGCCGACTCAAAAAGAGATCGGCGGCTCTTTTTTCTGCGCTGACAAATATTTTTTAAAATTATTGGCGAAAAAATCGTTAAAAAAAAGTATTTTTCAATTTTTTTGCGTACATTAGTATTGTTCAGCAAATTTCGTCGAAATGGAGGTAAATATGGAAACTAAAAGCGTAGTCGAACGCTGCTTGGAAAATGAAAGACAAAACTTCTCGGTCTATGCATTTCGAACGGCAGACACCAAAGGAAGAGAAAAGCCGATAGTGCCCAGCAACGTGCGTACAGAATTCCAACGTGACAGAGATAAGATAACACACTGTCAATCCTTCAGACGTTTAATGTATAAAACTCAGGTGTTCCTTTCACCTACGGGTGACCATTACAGGACCCGTATGACACACACACTTGAGGTCACGCAGATCGCGAGAATAATAGCTCGCGCACTCAGACTCAACGAAGACCTTACCGAATCTGCGGCACTTGGTCACGATCTCGGACACACTCCGTTCGGTCACGCAGGTGAGCGCGCTATGCAAAAGTGCTTTGATTCGGATTTTACGCACTACAAGCAGAGCTTGAGAGTGGTAGATATTCTTGAAAATGATGGAAACGGTCTTAATCTTACTTGGGAAGTCAGAGACGGAATAGTCAATCATACGGGTAAGAATATGGCGTCTACGCTTGAGGGCGTTATAGTAAAATATGCTGATAGAATAGCTTATATAAACCACGATATTGACGACGCTTGCAGAGCGGGTATCCTTTCTGAGCGCGATATTCCGTCGGAGCTTCGTTCGATACTCGGCGAGAGCCATTCCGACAGAATAAATACTATGGTAATGTCTATCGTAAACGCGAGCGAGGGAAAGCCTACTATCGCTATGGAAGCCGAAATAGGCGCGGCAACAGACGCTCTCCGTGCATTCCTGTTCGAGCGCGTATATCGAAATCCTATAGCAAAATCCGAAGAGGGCAAGGCTGAAGATATGCTTTCATACCTCTTCGAGTATTACGTAAAGCACCCCGAGAAGCTTCCCGACGTTTACCGACGCAGATGC